>NZ_JBHVGL010000015.1:104627-231039 GCF_042800875.1 Kitasatospora sp. NPDC057595
CCCGTTCCGTCCCCGGTGGGGGCGGGTCCGGGGGGGGGTGCCGCCAAGCGGGCGGGTCCCCCGGGGGGTGTGTTGGTCGCGGCGCCCGCCCCCCCGCCGTCCGGTGTCGGTGCCCGGTGCCACACTGGCCGGGTGACCACTACCACCACCTACATCGCCTTCCTGCGGGCCGTGAACGTCGGCGGGCGGACCGTCAGGATGGAACGGCTGCGCGCGCTGTTCGGCGAGCTCGGCCTGGAGCGGGTCGGCTCCTACATCCAGAGCGGCAACGTCTTCTTCACCGCCGACGCCACCGACACGGCGGGCCGGACCGCGCTGACCGGGAGGATCGAGCGCCACCTGGAGGAGCAGCTGGGCTACCCGGTACCGGTGCTGCTGCGCACGGTGGACGAGGTCCAGGCGGTGCTGGACGCCGAGCCGTTCGCGGGCGTCGAGGCGACGCCGGACGTGCGGCTCACGGTGAACTTCCTCTCCGAGCCGCTGCCGGCCGACTTCCCGATCCCGTACACCTCGCCGAAGGGTGACTACGAGGTGATCGGCGCCGACTCCGGCACCGCGTTCGTCGTGGTGCACCTGAAGGACGGCAAGTGGGTCACCAGCGGTTCGCTCTTCGGAAAGTCCTACCGGGGCTTGGCGACCTCGCGGTTCCTGCACACCACGGTCAAGATCCTCGCCGCCGCGCGGAAGGCCTGAGCCTCTCGGAAGGGCCGAGCCGCGCGGAAGGCCCATGCCCGCCCACCACCACTCGGAGGCCCCGTTGGCCCGTTCCGCGCTGGACGCCTACGTCGCGCTGCTCGACCGCTCCTTCGTCCGGATCGCGGAGGCGGCGGCCGACGGCCGGAGCTTCGACCGCGCGACGGTCGCGCGCTGCGCGGCCGTCTGGGACAACAACACCTTCCCGCTGTTCATGACCGTGACCCGCCGGACCGCGCTGCGCCGGGAGCGGGCCGCGCGGGCCGGGCTGCGGTGGATGGCCGGGCTGGGCGAGGCGCGGTACGCGTGGATGGTGGAGCAGTCGGCGGCGGCCGGGCACCCGGTCGAGGGGCTGATACCCGCGCCGCCCCCGGACGACCACAGCCCCTACCGGGGGTACCACGGGACGCTCTTCCCGGTGAGCGGGCCGCTGACGGAGACGGCCGTGGACGGGTACGACCTCTCCCGTGCCCGTCTGCTGGGGCTGGAGGCGGAACTGTCCGGCACGCGGCTGCACGCGGCCCTGGAGGTGGAGGTGCCGCGCGTGTACGGCCTTCCCGAGGGGGACGGGGCGACCGGACATCCCGCGCCGCGGCTGTACCTGCGGCTGGACGAGGTGTCGGTGGCGGAGTTCGACGCCGGACCGGCCGTGACGGGTCCGCTGGAGTGGCGGGCGGACGCGGACGGGGTGGACCTGCGGGTGGCCGGGGTCGGGCTGCTGCGGGCGGCCCGGGCCGCGCTGACCGTCGAGGACCGGTACTGGCACCTGACCCCGGCCGGGCGGGCGGCGGACGCCGCGACACCGGTGGAGCGGCGGCCCGGGAGGCTCGGGCGGCTGGGGCGGAACCGGCGCGGTCGCCCTCCCGGCCCGCCGTTCACCGTCCGCGAGGGCGGGGCGCACCGACTGGCGGCGGCGCTCGTGCACCGCGCGATGCTGGAGATCCGGATGGCCCGCTTCCCCGGATCGGCCTCCCGCCGCACGATCCTGGAGGTCTGCCGGATCTTCGAGGGGTCCGGGACGGACCTGCTGGCGGCGGCCCGGCGGGGCGAGGAGGGCGGGCGCGCCCTGATCGAACGGTGGGTGGCGCGCGGCGGCGACGCGTGGGCGGGCTGGTTCGCGGAGCAGCTCGCCCTGGGGCGCCGGGACGGCCCGACCGGGGAGTGGGCGGAGCGTCTGGCCGACCGGCTGCGGGCGGTGCCGAAGCCCGTCGCCGGGCCGCGGCCGCGGCCCGAACGGGCGGCGGTGCGACTGCTGCTGGTCCGCTTCGCCGGTCACGGCTACGACCCGACCGAGCCCGCGTCGGCGGTCGTCCACCTCGCGGTGCCGCCCGAGGAGGCCGGCCCGTGGGAGCTGGTCGTGGCGAAGGTCGAGCGGCTGGAGCGGTTCCGGCTCGACGCGGCGGGGTTCGGCGCGACGGGCTCCGGCACGGCGGGCTCCGGCACGGCGGCGCCGGTGCGGAAGGACGGTGGGCGGCTGACGGTGGGCGCCGGCCTCGCGCTGGAGTGGCGGTCCGGGGAATCTGGACAGGTGGGCGGGGGCGCCCGAGAATCGGTCCATGACGTCGCGTGAGAACCGGACCCGAGTGGTCCGGCCGTCCGAGGCCGAGCGGGAACGGGCCCTCGGGGTCCTGCGGGAGGGCGCGGGGAACGGCCGACTGTCGCACGACACCTTTCTCGGGCGGCTGGACCTCGTCCTCCACGCGGGCAGCCGCGCCGAGCTGAACGCGGTGATGGCCGACCTGCCGGCCGGCAACCCGGTGGGGCGCTTCGCGCTGCGGGTGGTCGGCCGGGTCTCCGCGTTCGGGGTCCGGGTGGGCGAGGCCTGGCGGGCCGAGCGGCTGCCGGGGCTGAGCCTCCCGGAGGCCGGGGCCGGGCAGTTGACGATAGGCCGGATCCCCGGGTCGGGACTGCGGCTGAACGACGCGTCCGTCTCCCGGCATCACGCCGAGCTGCGACGGGAGGGCGACGGCTGGGTGCTGTACGACCTCGGCTCGACCAACGGCACGCACGTCAACGGGTTCCGGATCGTCGGCGGGGTGCGGGTACGGCCGGGCGACCAGGTGCGGTTCGGCAACCTGGAGTTCCGGCTCGCCACCGCCTGACCGGCCGTCAGTGCGGGAACTGGCGGGGCGGCCGCTGGGACGGCAGCGAGTCCTGGAACTCGCCGATGGCGCTGCTGATCTGCCGCATCAGGACGGTGTGTTCGATCCGGTCGAGGTAGCGGTGCTCGGCGGCCAGGGCCTCCACCGTGACGCCGAAGTAGAGCGTCATCAGCGGATTGACGAAGAGGGTGCTGCCGCTGGTCCGGGAGGTGAACCGGACGTCGCCGAACTCGCCGCGCAACGCGGCCGCCACCGAGCCCTGGACGATGCTCGGGTGCAGCGGGAACGCCTCCCGGGCGTGCTCGACGGCGTCCAGGTAGAGGGCGCCCTCCCGGCTGTCGCGCGGAACGGAGAAGGCACCGAGGTAGCCGCCGGCCCGGTCGATCGCGGCGAGGTTCTCCAGCACCAGGGCGTGGTTGACCCCGTGGTAGGCGTCGATGCCGAAGCCGAGGCAGGCGACCAGGCGCTCCGGGACCTCGCTGAGGCCGGCGACGGCGGCGAGGCTGGCCATGTCCTCCTCGGGCGTGCCGAGGCCGGCCTCGTCGCCGCGCATCAGGATGTCGGTCCCGCCGTCGACCAGCAGGACGGCGTCGGTGCCGAGCCGGCCGGTGAGGGCCCGGTAGGCGGCGCGCAGCGGCCGGACGCCCGTTCTGGGGAACGCCCAGACGGCGTCGGGCATGCCGTGCAGCCGGAGCCAGCGGGCCAGCGTCCGCTCCGGGAAGTAGCCCTCGGTGGCGGGGGTGTCGGGGCCGACGAGGGCCAGGTCGGGTTCCTGCCAGACGTCGGCGGGCAGGCCGTCGAGCGCACTGAAGGAGAGGTTGGCGAGGTGCACCTCCTTGCCGGCCGCGCGCAGGGCGAGGGCGAGCGGCAGGCCCGCGTAGACGTCGAAGCCGCCGCCCGCGCCGGCGATCAGGATGCGCTCGGCGGCGAGCAGGCGGGTGATCAGCGGGGGCTGGAGGAGGGAGGTCACCGGGGGACGCTAGCACCGGGGCCGTGGGCGGCGGGGCGAATTGTCAGTGGTGGGTGCTTCGATACGGACATGGACCAGGACACCGTGGAGAGCACCCTTGCCGCCGAGGTACTGCGGGACGCCGAGGAGCGGACCCGTGAGCTGATCCGGTGCGGCTTCCAGGAGCCGGACGAGATAGCCGAGTCCCTGGTCGAGGACCTCGCCGACCAGGGGCTGACGGTGGAGGAGGCGGAGCGCATCGTCGCTCCGCTGTGGCAGGAGCGTCTGCGGGAGCAGGCCGGCTGGCCGGAGACGACCGACGTCGACCGGCTGGAGGCCGCCTTCGACGCCCTGGAGGAGCTGGGCATCGTCGCCGCGATGGACTTCACCTGTTGCGCGAACTGCGGCTACGCCGAGATCGGGGGCGAGGCCGAGGAGGGCTCGCGCGGCTTCGTGTTCTTCCATCAGCAGGACACCGAACGGGCCGCCGGGGGTGGTTCGTTGATGCTGCGGTACGGCGGGTTCCAGGTGGACGGCGAGTCGACCGAGGCGGCCGTGCGGCGGACGGCCGAGGTCGGGCGCGAGGTCGCCGCCGCGCTGGCGGCGGCCGGGCTTCCGGTGGAGTGGGACGGCTCGCCGGAGACGGCGATCGCGGTCACGCCGATCAGCTGGCTCAACCGCCTGCCGGAGTAGCCACCGCACGTCGTCCGCCGCACTCCTTCCACTGCGCACCTTCCCGCGCCGGACCGGCCGGCGCGGGAAGGGTCAGCGGACGACGTGGAGTTCGGCGGTGTGCTCGCGCGCGTTCGCGTGGCGCAGGCTGACCGTCGCGGAGCCGAAGACGGTATCGGTGCCCTCGGTGAGGGTCTTGGTCTCGTCGCCGAGTTTGACCTCGGCCGTGGTGTCGGTGATCCGGCCGACGGTCAGCTTGAGCGTCTTGGCGCCGCCGAACACCTCGGCGCTGTACGTGGAGTCGGCGTTCTCGGTGCGGACGGCGACGTCGCAGCTGTTGTCGTCGAGGCAGAGCGCGACGCCGCCCTTGCAGGCGGTGAGACCGGCGCCGAGGAGCACGACGGCGCCGACCGCGAGGGCGGCCGAGCGGACGGCCGGCACCCGGCGGCGGCCGGGGCGACGGGTCGGACGGTGGTCCTGGTGCGGAGAGGTGGGCGCGCTGGTCATGGCATCGACGGTAGGCGCACGCCGGCCGTCGGACATCGCCCGGCGGCGGTACGCGGCCCCTGGCCCGCCCCGGACGACCCCGGACCGCCGCCACCGCCGAACCCGAGGGGGAAACCCCTAGGGGTCAGCAGGAGTTGACGACGCGACCAGCGATGCCTCGATCCCGGCGACGACGATCGCCAGGCCGCGCTCGAAGCGCCGCTCGAAGTCGCCGAAGAGCTCCCGGCTCGCGGCGGCGGCGAGGGCGTGCTCGGGATCGATGCCCGCCGCCCGCCGGTCCGGGTCGTAACCGGGCGCCCGCTCCCCCGGCATCGGGTGGACGGCCTGCTCCTCGATCACGAAGCCGATGGTGAACGCGTACGCGGTGGTGAAGGCCGAGACGGCGTCCGCGAGTTCGAAGCCCGCCCGGCCCAGCACCGCGAGCAGGGCCTGCTGCCCCTCGGCGTGCCCGGAGTCGGTGAGCCGGGTGCCGCTGAAGACCTTGGCACCGTCCCGGTAGCCGAGCAGCGCGGTGCGCAGGCCACGGCAAGTGCCGGCGACCGCCTCCTGCCAGGCCTCCGGAACGGCGGGCGCCTTGGCGGACATCCGGCGGAGCATCTCGGTGGCCATCTCGTCGAGCAGCGCCTGCTTGTTGGCGAAGTGCCAGTACAGCGCGGGTGCCTTGACGTCCAGCTCGGTCGCGATCCGGCGCAGGGTGAGCCCGTCCAGCCCGGTCTCGTCGAGCAGGCGCAGGGCGGCGTCGACCACCTGGGCACGGTCCAGCTTCGGCGGCATGTCGCACTTCCCTCCAGGTGGCTGCCGTCGTCCCGACGCCAACGTCCGACATTGACAATTTAACACCGTTAAGCCGATGCTTCTGGACGTCCTCCACTTAACAACGTTAAGGAGAGTGTGCGATGGCGCACGCCCAGAACCGGAGCCGGACCGAGGTCCTGATCGTCGGCGCCGGGCCGACCGGACTGACCCTCGCCTGCGACCTGGCCCGGCGCGGGGTGTCCGCGCTGCTGGTCGAACGGGCCCCGGCGCTCTTCCCCGGCTCACGCGGCAAGGGCCTCCAGCCCCGTACCCAGGAGGTCTTCGAGGACCTCGGCCTGCTCGCCGCCGTCCACGCCGCCGGCGGCCCGTACCCGCGCATGATGAGCTGGGAGAACGGCGAACGGCAGGGCGAGTGGGACCTCGTCGGGCACGCCGAGCCCGACCCGACCGTGCCGTTCCCGGCCGTCTGGATGCTCCCGCAGTGGCGCACCCAGGAGCTGCTGCACGAGCGGCTGCGCGAACTGGGCGGCGAGGTCGCCTTCGGCACCGCGCTGAACGGCCTCGACCAGCACCCTGACCGGGTCGAGGCCCGGCTGACCGGACCCGACGGCACGGGCCGCACGGTCACCGCCCACTACCTGGTCGCCGCCGACGGCGGACGGTCGACCGTCCGCCGGGCGGTCGGCATCCCGATGACGGGCGAGCGGGTCGACCCGCGGCCCGCCCTGGTCGCCGACGTCGAGATCGACGGCCTGGACCGCGAGAACTGGCACTGCTGGCCGAAGGCTCCCGGCGGCGCGCTGCTGCTCTGCCCGCTGCCGAGCACCACCGCCTTCCAGCTGTTCGCCCAGTTCGGCCCGGCGAACAACGGCCCGGCGAACAGTGACCCGGCGAACAGTGACCCGGCGGCCGACGGCCCACCGGACGACGGCCCGACGGAGCCCGACACCTCGGCGGGGGGCGTGCGGCGGACCATCGCCGCCCGCACCCACCTGCCGGAGTCCGCGGTCGGCGCCGTGCACTGGGCATCCGGCTTCCGGCCGCGCGCGGCGCTCGCCGAGCGCTTCCGCGAGGGCCGGGTCTTCCTGGCCGGCGACGCGGCGCACATCCACTCCCCGGCCGGCGGCCAGGGCCTCAACACCAGCGTCCAGGACGCGTACAACCTGGGCTGGAAGCTCGGCCAGGTGCTGCGGCACGGCGCCGACGAGGCGCTGCTCGACAGCTACGAGCGGGAGCGCCTGCCGATCGCCGCCGACGTACTGGAGATCTCCACCCGACTGCACCGCGCGGGCGGGGTCCGGGCCGGCGGGCTGCGGCGCGGCCCACGCACCGAGCAGCTCGGGCTCGGCTACGAGGACGGTCCGCTGACCGTCGAGGCGCGCCCCGACCTGCCCGAGGAGGCGTTGCGGGCCGGCGAGCGGGCACCCGACGCCCCGCTGGACGGCGCGCGGCTGGACGGCGCACCGGTGAACGCCCTGGCCGGACGCCGGCTGTTCGAGCTGCTGCGCGGCCCCCGGGTCACCGTGCTCGCGATCGGCCACGCCCTGCCGCGGCTGCCCGCCGGGGTGCGCGGACACCGCGTCGACGGCGGCGTCGCGCAGCGGGTGTACGGGCGGGGCCTGTTCGTCGTCCGGCCGGACGGCTACCTGGGCCTGGCCACCCGCGACCCGGCCGATCTGCCGGGCTACCTGGCCCGGTTCGGCCTGCGCTGACCCCCACGCGCCCGCGCCCGCTCCTGCGCCTGCGCCCGCTCCTGCAGCCGAGGCATACGCCATCGACATATGCCACGCGCGTAGATCAATGGCCCGCGAAAAGCCCCCGCGCTCAGTCGTTCGCCGCGTCCCACGCCCCGGGCGCCCCCCACAGCGGCGCCGTGCACCGCTGGTAGGTGGCCTGCCAGTGCGGCCAGTGCCGGGCCACCAGGTCGTCGCAGTCGGAGAGCAGCCGCTCGACCGTCGCCGGCTCGACGCCGTCCAGCAGCCAGGCGAGCGCGTCCGGGCTGCCCGGACCCTCCGCCGAGTGCAGCACGTCCAGCAGTTCGGGCAGGCTCCCGACCCGCGAGTTCTCCGCGAAGACCCGCTCCATCTGCGGCAGCAGCTGGCGCTCCTCGGTCCGCAGGTGGGTCTCCAGCCGGGCCGCCAGGTCCTCGATGGCGTACGCCACCGGCCAGACCGAGCCGGTGTCCCGGCTGGCGATCCGGACCAGGGTGGTGACCCGGGTGAACGAGTGGTCGAGGTTGTGGTGGTCCGCCTCCAGCCAGTTCAGCAGCAGCCGCAGCTCGGGCGCGAACCGGCGCACGATCGGCCAGATCCGGGTGTCCTGCTGCTCGTGGTGGCAGGTCAGCATGGCGGTGACGAAGGTCCAGTGCCGCAGCAGCGCGGCACCCTTCTCGTCCTCGCCGGGCTGCAGCAGCCGAAGCGCGTTGGGCAGCCTGGCGAGGTCCCGGCGGAGCGCGGCGTGCACCAGGCGCAGTCCGGCGAAGCGGACGGCCTGCGGTTCCTCGTCGACGGCGTGCTCGTGCGCTGGGCCGCCCTGGGCGGGCACTGCCGGCGAGACCGGGGACGCTACGGGCAGCAGGTGGCTGGGCATGGCACTCTTTTCACGCTCGGACAGGGGCCTGGCTCGGCCTGGCACAACTGGCGGGATGACGCTCCCACCACAGTGGTGGGAGGACATCAGAGGCGAATCAATGTCCGATTGACGTGCAGCTCAGCGGCCGTTCGGCCGGTTCCGGCAGGCGCGCCGGCAAACGCGGGCGCAACATTCCGCCGCGCGATCCGCCACGCGATCGACGACGGGGCCGGTCGGGCCCGGCGATCCGCCGGGCCCGACCGGCCCCGTTCCCGTCACAGCCGCGCAGGGCTCAGTCGCTCTCCGGCCCCGCGAGGTTCTTGCTGAGCCACTGCAGGGTGTCCGGGATCATCTTCTTGAAGTCGCTGGTCAGGTGCTTGCCGCCGGGCTGCTCGTAGTACTCGACGGTGAGCGGCGGAGCGGCCTTGGCGACCCAGGCCTTGACCAGCTTGTTCTCGTACGCGTTGGCGCCGCCGGCGGTGGCCAGCATCCGCACGTCGGCCTTGCCCTGGGTGACCAGCAGGTCGGGGCTGTTGGCTTGGCGGTCGTTCTCGTAGCCCTTCCAGAGCGGCGAGTCCGGGGTGAAGTAGCCGTCGATCGGGACGGCCGCCTTGAACTTGTCCGGGTGCTGCAGGGCCAGCTTGGCGCTGCAGAACGCGCCGGTGGAGGCACCCATCAGGCCCCAGCCGTCGCGGCCCTTCACGGTGCGGAAGTTGGCACGGACGAAGTCGGGGACGTCCTCGGCCATCCAGGTGCCCATCTTGGGCTGGCCGGGGATGTCGGCGCACTCCAGGGCCTTGGCCTCGTTGGAGTCCAGGTTCTGCACCGGCATGATCATGATGAACGGGTGCGCCTTGCCCTGCTTGGCGAGATCGGCGTCGACCTCCTGGATCGGCAGCTGGTTGTCGGTCCAGGTGTTGTAGCCGGCGCTCTGGCCGCCCGCGTACAGGGTGAGCACCGGGAAGCCGGTCTTCGCGTACTTGGGGTCGTTGTACTCGGGCGGGAGCCAGACCCAGACCTTTCCGGTGACCCCGGACTTGGCGCCGGTCAGCGTGGTCACCGTGATCTGGCCGGCCGCGGTGTCCCTGGCCTTGCTGAACGCGGCCTGCGGGCCAGTGGGCATCAGCACCTTGCCGGACGACGCGGGGGTCCCGGGCGCCGCGGTCGTGGCCGGAGCGGCCGCCGACGAGCTCGACCCCGCCGCCGTCGGGGACCCGGGCACCGAGGAGGAACCGGTGGCCGCCGCCGAGGAGTGGCCGCCCTTCGCCGCGTCCCCCGCCTTCCCGGCGCTCCCGCCGTCCGAGCTGCCGCAGGCCGCCAGCGCGGCGGCCAGGGTGAACACGGTGGCGCCGGTCAGCACGGCGCGGAAACGGAAGGACTGCGGCTGCACGGTGAGAACTCTCCGACCGGTGTCGCGCCCGCTCCCACGGAGCCGGGCGGTGGCCCCCGGGTGGGGCCGGACAGGCCCGGGGCCGCGACACTGTGCGGGACCCCCGGGAGGCCGCCCGCACGGGAGCGCGCCGTCCTGCGATCTTATGACGTGGGCCGCTGTGCCCCGGTTGCGCGTTGGCCAGCACCGATCCAATGTTTGTTCCCGATCCGGTAAAGCCCCCGGCCACCCCTCCCAACCGGCGGGGACCCAACCCCCGCCGACCGGCGGGCCCCAACCGCCACCCGTCCACCGGAACCCGACAAACCCCCCGAACGAGCGAGCGCACACGCCGAACAGAGCGCTCGCCGGGACAGCACGCGGGGGCCGGTTCCGACCGTTCCCCCACCTCGATCCGCGCGGCGGCAGCGATCAGCCGGGAGACGGGCGCTGACATCTTCGAGAGGATCGAGCAGTCCGTCCGCGCCCACAGCAACCTGACCAGGAGTCCGCCATGTTGGAACGCATCGCCGTCGTCACCGGAGCCGGGAGCGGGATCGGGCGGGCCGTGGCGGTCGAGCTCGTGGTCGGGGGGTGGCGGGTGGTACTGGCCGGGCGGCGGGAGGAGGCGTTGCGGGAGAGCGCGCGGTTGAGTGGGGGGGATGACGCGTTCGCGGTGCCGACCGACGTCACCGACCCGCGGGCCGTGGACGCGCTGTTCGGAGCGGCGGTCGAGCGGTTCGGGCGGGTGGATCTGCTGTTCAACAACGCCGGGGCGTTCGGCCCCGCCGGCACCGTGGACGAACTCGATGTCGACGCGTGGCGGGCCGTGGTCGACGTCAACCTCACCGGCGCCTTCCTCTGCGCCCGCGCCGCGTTCCGGCAGATGCGGGCGCAGCAGCCGCAGGGCGGCCGGATCATCAACAACGGTTCGATCTCCGCGCACGCCCCGCGGCCGCGCTCGGCCGCGTACACGGCGACCAAGCACGCCGTCACCGGGCTGACCAAGTCCCTCTCCCTGGACGGCCGTCCGTACCGGATCGCCTGCGGGCAGATCGACATCGGCAACGCCGCCACCGAGATGACGGCCGCGATGAGCAGCGGCGTGCCGCAGGCGGACGGGCGGGTCGCGGTGGAGCCGACGATGGACGTCGCCGATGTGGCGCGCACGGTGCGGCACATGGCGGAGCTGCCGCTGGAGGCCAATGTGCAGTTCGCGACGGTGATGGCGAGCGCCATGCCGTACATCGGCCGCGGCTGACCCCCCGACAGGAAGCAGGACCCTCGTCCCGCCGGAGACGAGGGTCCCGGTCCAAGGGGGCCGCTACGGGCGCCAGGTGTCGTTCAGCGTCACCTTGCCCGACGCCGGCACGGTGGCGGTCCGGTTGGCACCGGACTCCCAGGTGACGGCGCCCGAGGCGTCCTTGCGGAGGTACTTGTAGGAGAAGGCGGTACCGGCGGGCATCGTCACGTCCGTCTTCCAGACCGGGTACGCGGCCGAGGAGAGCGGCAGCGCGGCGGCCGTGTTCCAGCTGCCGAGAGCGGCGTTGTCACCGACCACGTAGACGTTCTGCCCGTAGACGGTGGTCGCGTTGACGGCGAAGGACGCGCCGCCGGTCACCGTCGTGCCGCTGCCGGGCGCGCCGGCGTACAGCGCGACGGCGTCGCCCGCGCCGACGGTCGCGGTGAAGCGCCCGTCCGTGCCGACGGTGTAGGACGGGCCGGTGCAGCCGCCGGACGCCGGGTCGCCGTGCTGGACGTCGCAGTAGGAGCCGGCGGTCAGCGAGGTCCGGAAGGTCTGGGTGACCGGGCCGCCCTCCCGGTTGATGGCCACGAAGCCCTTGTTCCCGCGGCCGAAGGCGATCGCGTTGGCGCCGTCGGTCCACCAGTCGGTGAGCGCGGTGCCGGCCACCGCGTTGCGGAAGCCGACCATGTTGGCCACCTGCCGCCAGGCGTGGGTGCAGTTCCAGCCGTCCTGGTAGCAGGCGTTGACGGTGCCGCCGTTCGGCGGGCCGTCGTCGTGGCCGGTGAAGGCGTAGCCGGAGTACACGTTCGGCGAACCGTACGGGTGGGCCAGCATGAAGACGTTGGCCAGGGTGTACGTCGAGCCGTCCCGGTAGGTGAGCGTGGAGCCGTTGCGCTCGGTGTCCCAGTTGTCGACGAAGGTGCGGGCCTTGGCGGTGGGCAGCAGGCCGCTCCCCCAGCCGGACAGGTCGGCGAGCCTGCCGCCCTGGAAGGCGCTCTTCAGCCAGGTGCCGGAGCGGAACTCGTCGACGTCGCCGGTGCCGGTGTACTCGGAGGGCTGGATCGGCTCGCCCGCGCCGTAGATGACCTCCTGCACCCAGTACGCCTGGGGGTTGGCCGTCGCGGCCTTGATGGCGGCGAGGTCGGTGGCGGCGATGTGCTTGGCGGCGTCGATCCGGTAGCCGTCGACGCCGAGCGAGGCCAGGTCGTCGAGGTAGCGGGCGATGGTCTGCCGGACGTAGGTGCTGCCGGTGTCCAGGTCGGCGAGGTCGACCAGCTCGCAGTTCTGCACGTTGGAGCGGTCGCCGTAGTTGTTGCCGATCGCCGTCCGGCAGGTGTGGAAGTCCTGGTCCTGGTAGTAGCCGGGGTAGGCGTACTTGCTGTGGACGGTGCCGCCGGTGCCGGTGCCGGAGCCCGCGGACATGTGGTTGATCACCGAGTCGGCGAGCACCTTGACGCCGGCCGCGTGGCAGGTGTCGATCATGCGCTTGAAGGACGCCCGGTCGCCGAGCCGCCCGGCGATCCGGTAGCCGACGGGCTGGTAGGAGGTCCACCACTGGCCGCCCTGGATGTGTTCCTGGGGCGGCGAGACCTCGACGAAGCCGTAGCCCTTGGGGCCGAGGGTGTCGGTGCAGGCCTTGGCGACCGAGTCGAAGCGCCATTCGAAGAGCGTCGCCGTGACGTCCTTGCCGCCGCCGGGCGGGGCGGCCTGGGCGGCGGGGGCCGCGCCGAAGGCGACGGTGAGGGAGAGCGCGAGACCCGCCGAGGCGGTGAGCGCGCCGGCTGCGCGGGCGGTGGTGACCACGTTGTCTCCTGTGGGGGGTGGCCGGGTGGGGGAAGTCCGGGGAGCACGCGCGAAAGCTTGCTGAAACGTTTCAGAAACTTGCAGCGCTGAACCTAGGGGCCCGGCCGGAGGCCGTCAATACCCCGCGCACGACACAGGGCCCGGCGGTCGCACCCGCCGGGCCCTGCCCCTGTCTCACCTGGTTACCGCCGGCGTCACCGGCGCAGGGTCAGCTCGTCGCGATCGAGGTGTCGTCGATCACGAAGCTGGTCTGCAGCGAGACGTCCTCGGTGCCGGTGAACTTGAGGGTCACCGTCTGGCCCGCGTAGGCCGACAGGTCGAAGGTCCGCAGCTGGTAGCCGGCGGCCGCGTCGACGTTCGAGTAGGTCTTCAGCGTGGTGCCGTTGACCTGGACGGCCAGCTTGTCGTACGCCGTCGTGCCGGACTCACCGGTGTCGATGTGCAGGTAGAAGCTCAGCGTCGCCGAGCAGCCCGCCGGGATGCTCACCGTCTGGGACAGCGTGTCGGTGTGGGTCGAGCCGTATCCGTTCAGCCACGCCTTCCAGGTACCGCCGTGCGGCGCCTGCGAGGACGAGTTGTCGACCACGCCGCTGGAGGCGGTCCACGGCGCGGCCGTACCCGTCTCGAAGCCCGCGTTGCCGAGCAGCTGCGCCGGGGTGCAGGTGCTGTTGGGGTCGGTGACCGCCCAGGTGAAGCTGGTGGTCCCGGTCTTGCCCACCGAGTCCTTGGCCGTCACGGTGACGCTGGAGTTGCCGACGGTGGTCGGGGTGCCGCTGATCACGCCGGTGGAGGCGTTGATCGACAGGCCGGCCGGCAGCCCGGTGGCGGTGTAGGTCAGCGCGCCGGTGCCGCCGTTCGCCTTGACGGACAGGCTGACCGCGGTGCCGGCCTTGGTGCTCTGGTTGCCCGGGTTGGTGACGGTGACGCCGCCCGGGTCCGGCGGCAGGGTGCCAACGTTGACGGCGGCCCACGCGGTGCCGACCGCGATCACCTCGGGGCTGCCCGCCCCGTAGAGGTCCCTGGCGGCGTTCTCGGTCGCGGTGCGGGCCGCGGCGTAGTTGGTGGTGGAGGTCATGTACGTGGTCAGCGCCTTGTACCAGACCTGCAGCGCCTTGTCCCGGCCGATGCCGGAGAGGCTGATGCTGTTGACGGTCGGGCTGTTGTAGCTGACGCCGTTGATCACCTTGGCGCCGCTGCCCTCGGCCAGCAGGTAGAAGAAGTGGTTGGCGACGCCGGACGAGTAGTGCACGTCCAGGTTGCCGACGCCCGAGTACCAGGAGTCGGCCGAGGAGCCGTCCTTGGAGGGCTTGTCCATGTAGCGCAGCGGCGTGCCGTTGCCGTTGATGTTGATGAGCTCGCCGACCAGGTAGTCCGGGTTGTCGGAGGGCAGGTTCGCGTAGAACTCGACCGCGTTGCCGAAGATGTCCGAGGTGGCCTCGTTGAGGCCGCCGGACTCACCGGAGTAGGTGAGGTTGGCGGTCGCCGAGGTGACGCCGTGGCTCATCTCGTGGCCGGCCACGTCCAGCTCGGTCAGCGGGTGGGTGTCGCCCGAACCGTCGCCGTAGGTCATGCAGAAGCAGCTGTCGTCCCAGAACGCGTTGACGTAGCCGGTCGAGTAGTGGACCCGGCTGAAGGCGCCGACGCCGTCGTTGCGGATGCCGTTGCGGCCGAAGGTGTTCTTGTAGAAGTCCCAGGTGGCGGCGGCGCCGTACTGGGCGTCGACGGCGGCGGACTCGCCGTTGCTGGCCTGGCCGTTGCCCCAGGTGTCGCTGGTCTTGCTGTACAGCGTGCCGTTGCCGGACGTGCCGTGGTTCATGTTGGTGGTGTACTGGCCGCCGCGGGTGCCGTCCTTGAGCTGGTAGCTGGACCCGCTCTGGGTGGTGGTCAGCGGCACGTTGCCGACGAAGACGCCGGTGCCGGTGCCGGTCTTGATGCCGTCGGCCTTGCTCAGGACCGCGCCGGTGGTGGCGTCGGTGACGACGTGCAGCCGGCTCGGGGTGCCGTCCGACTCCCGGCCGGAGACGACGGTCTCCCAGGCGAGCTTCGGGGTGCCGTCGGCGGCCCAGACGACCAGGCGCGGGGCGGTGTCGACCGCGGAGCCGGCCTCGGCGGCCAGCGCGGCCTCCTGGGCCTTGGGCGCGGCGAGCTTCGGCGTGGTGTCGACGCCGCTCAGCACGGCCTCGCTGGCCTTGGTCACGCCCGTGGTGGCACCGGTGGCGTCCTGGTGGACGATCAGGTCGCCGCCGAGCACCGGCAGGCCGGCGTAGGTGCGCTCGTAGCGCAGGTGGCGGGCGCCGTTGGTGTCCTGGACGACGTCCTTGGTGACCAGCTTCTCGTTGCCGGTCAGGCCCAGCGTCTGGGCGATGCCGGCGGTCTGCTGGTTCGCGGAGGCGATCAGCTCCGCCCGGCTCGCCTGCTGCGCGGCGACGACCGCCGGCGCGTCAGGGGTTGCCGCCTGCGCGATGACCGGGATGCCGGTCACCAGCAGCGCGGTGGATGCGGCCATGACAACCGCGGCCTTCCGGGCGTGGGCGTAACGGGACATGCGGACTCCTTTTCCGACCGCCGCGGGGTTCGCGGACGGTGGAGAGAACCTGGCCGCGGTTGCGACTCAGTGGGGGCCCCCGCCGCCGATACGCGGCGCGGGTGCGGTTGCGGAGCAAGGTGGTCGAGCGTTTTCCGGCAGGGGACGCACCGTTCCTCACCTCGGACCGCTGCACCGGGGGGGTGGGGTCCCCTCGGCTGCAGCAGGAGGAATCGTGGCAGCAAACGAGCCGTTAATGACAGATGCATGCCATGGATTGGCCGATTAGCTACCGGCCCGTAGATCCGGTGGACACCTGGCAGTGTTACGGCGGCAAGAACTTCCGAAGATCGTTTTCATTCCCGCCGAAAAGGTTTGCTCACCCCCGGCAGGCACTGACCAGCACTCAGGGCCCACCCCCGGCCCGAGCGGCGGCGGACAGCGCCGGACGGGCGCGGCACGTCACCTTTCCAGCCGTGCCACGGGCGGTTTTCGGTCAACCCCATTCATTGGACGGAACCGGAAGGCGCCCGAAACGGTCAGATCCCGCACGGCACCGGGCCCGCAGGCCTGCAAGGAATTTCAGCAAGCTGCGGAAAGTCTTACGGGCGGGCACAATGCCTCACCCCCGCCGACCGCCCACCCCCGATTGCGCCCCCCGACCCTCCCGGCATGACAATGGGACGTATGCCCGTCCCACCGGTCCGCACCAGACCCGCCCGCACCCCCTCCCCCGGTGGGAGCCACCCCCTACCACTCAAGGGGGACAGCCGGTGAAGAATCCACTTCCGGAGGATGAGCGGACGGCTACGGGACGTCTGGCAGACTTCTCGTCCATGGGGGAACCGACCGAGATCCAGCAGAACGGCGGCCGCATGCCCGACGGAGCCACCAGCGCGGCCCAGACCCGGACGGCCGCGCTGCGCGCCCGCGTCCGCGAGCAACGCCGTTCGCCGGCCCGCCCGCGGATCTGGTTCGAGCTGGCACTGATCGGTCTCAGCTACTGGATCTACTCGCTGGTGCGCAACGCCGTCCCCGAGCAGGAGTCGGTCGCGCAGAAGCACGCGAGCTGGATCTGGGACCTCGAACACTCCCTGGGCATCGCCGTCGAGCGCTCGATCAACCACGCGGTCGACAGCGTCGGCTGGCTGATCACCGGGATGAACTACTACTACGCGACGCTGCACTTCATCGTGACCATCGGCGTCCTGGTCTGGCTCTACCGCCGGCACCCGGGCCGCTACGTCGCGGTGCGCACGGTGCTGTTCGTCACCACCGCGATCGCGCTGGTCGGCTTCTACTTCTTTCCGCTGGCGCCGCCCCGGCTGATGACCGACGGCGGCTTCATCGACACCGTGAAGTCGCACGGCACCTGGGGCTCGATGGCCTCCGGCCCGGCCACCCACGTCTCCAACCAGTTCGCCGCGATGCCCTCGATGCACATCGGCTGGTCGATGTGGTGCGGGCTGACCATCTTCTTCCTGGCCCGCCGCACCTGGGTCCGGGCGCTCGGCCTGCTCTACCCCGCGGCCACCCTGGTGGTGATCGTCGCGACCGCCAACCACTTCTGGATGGACGCCGTCGGCGGCGAGATCTGCCTGCTGGTGGGCTTCCTCGCCGCCCGCTGGTTCTACCATTCCTGGGTCTACAGGCTCCCGCAGGTGCCCGCCCGGGAGGAGGAGCCGGCCCGGCCGGTCACCGTCCCGGAGCAGTGGAGCGAGCCCGCGGTGAGCAGCGCCCGCCGCTAGCGCCCACGCAGGACGCATAGAGGGGCCCCGGTTCTCCGGGGCCCCTCTCGGCTGCGCGCCCCGTCCGCCCGCTCACCCGTAGAACAGCCGCTCCACCACCGACCGGGCCCGCCGGGTGGTGCGCCGGTAGTCGTCCACCAGTTCGCCGCTGTGCCCGGCCCCGTAGCCCAGGTAGCGGGCCACCCCCGCCAGCTCCCGGGCGTCCGTCGGGAAGGAGTCGCCCGCCCGGCCGCGCACCAGCATCACCGCCGAACGCACCCGGGAGGCCAGCACCCAGGCCGCGTCCAGCACCTCCGCATCCTCGGCCCCGACCAGCCCGGCCCCGGCCGCGGCCGCCAGCGCGTTCCTCGTCCGGGTGGTGCGCAGACCCGGCAGCCCGTGCCCGTGCTGGAGCTGGAGCAGCTGGACGGTCCACTCGACGTCCGCCAGCCCGCCCCGGCCGATCTTGGTGTGGGTGGTCGGGTCGGCGCCGCGCGGCAGCCGCTCCGCCTCGATCCGGGCCTTGATCCGGCGGATCTCCAGCAGGTCCCGCTCCGGCACCCCGGTGCCCGGGTAGCGCAGCGGGTCGATCAGCCGCCGGAAGCGCTCGCCCAGCTCCGGGTCGCCCGCCACCGGCTCGGCCCGCAGCAGCGCCTGGCTCTCCCAGGCGTGCGACCAGCGCCGGTAGTACGCCTCGTACGAGGCGAGCGAGCGCACCAGCGGGCCGTTGCGCCCCTCCGGCCGCAGGTCGGCGTCCACCTCCAGCGGCGGCTCGGTGGACGGCGCGGCGAGCAGCGCGCGCAGTTCGAGGCAGACCGCCTGCGCGGCCCGGGCCGCCTCGTCCTCCAGCGAGCCGAGCAGCGGCTCGTACACGAAGAGCACGTCCGCGTCCGAGCCGTAGCCCAGCTCGTGCCCGCCGAACCGGCCCATCGCGATCACCGCGAGCCGGGTCGGCAGCGCGCCGTTGCGGGCCTCCCAGCCGGCCACGCAGGCCCGCAGCGCGCCCTGGAGGGTGGCGGCGTTCAGCGCGGTGAGCGCCTCGCCGGCGGTGTCCAGCGCCTGCGCCGGGTCCTCGCCGAGCCGGCCGAGCACATCGGCGGCGGCGGTGCGGAACAGCTCCCGGCGGCGCACCGAGCGGACGGCGGCCACCGCGGCCCCGGTCGAGTCGGCCCGGCCGACGGCGGCCAGCACCTCCCGCTCCAGGGCGTCCCGCCCGCGCGGCACCAGGCCCTGCGGGTCGCCGAGCATCGCGACCGCCTCGGGCGCGCGCAGCAGCAGGTCCGGGGCGAGCCGGCCGGCCGACAGCACCCGCGCCAGCTGCTCGGCGGCGGCGCTCTCGTCCCGCAGCAGCCGCAGGTACCAGGGGGTGCGGCCGAGGGCGTCGGAGACCTGGCGGAAGTTGAGCAGCCCGGCGTCCGGGTCGGCGGAGTCGGCGAACCAGCCGAGCAGCACCGGCAGCAGGGTGCGCTGGATGGCGGCCTTGCGGCTGACCCCGGAGGCGAGCGCGGTGAGGTGGCGCAGCGCGGCCGCCGGGTCGGCGTAGCCGAGTGCCTCCAGCCGGGCCCGGGCGGCCTCGGGGCGCAGGCCGGCCGCACCGGTCGGCAGTTCGGCGACGGCGTCCAGCAGCGGCCGGTAGAACAGCTTCTCGTGCAGCCGGCGCACCTCGACCGCGTGCCGCTTCCACTCCCGCTGGAGCGCGGCGACCGGGTCGGAGCGGGTGTCGTCGTTGATCAGCGGGGCGAGCGAGCGGGCGAGCCGGCGCTGGTCCTCCTCACCGGTGGGCATCAGGTGGGTGCGGCGCAGCCGGTGCAGCTGGATCCGGTGCTCCAGTGAGCGCAGGAACCGGTAGGCGGTGTCCAGCGAGGCGGCGTCGGCGCGGCCCACGTAGCCGCCGCGGGAGAGCGCGGCCAGCGCCTCCAGGGTGTTGCCGCTGCGCAGCGCCTCGTCGGTGCGGCCGTGCACCAGCTGGAGCAGCTGGACGGAGAACTCGACGTCGCGCAGCCCGCCGGGGCCGAGCTTGAGCTGGCGGTCCAGCTCGGTGGCCGGGATCGAGTCGATCACCCGGCGGCGCATCTGCTGCACGTCGGCGACGAAGTTCTCCCGGGCCGCGGCCTGCCAGACCATCGGCGCCAGCGCGGCGGTGTACGCCTCGCCGAGCTCCGGGTCGCCGGCCACCGGGCGGGCCTTGAGCAGCGCCTGGAACTCCCAGGTCTTGGCCCAGCGCTGGTAGTAGGCGAGGTGGCTGGCCAGGGTGCGGACCAGCGGGCCGTTGCGGCCCTCGGGGCGCAGGTTGGCGTCGACCGGCCAGATGGTGCCCTCGCCGGTGGTGTCGGCGCACAGCCGGGTGAGGGCGGCGGCCAGCCGGGTGGCGGCCTGGAGCGCCTCCTGCTCGCCGACGCCCTCGCGCGGCTCGGCGACGTAGACGACGTCGACGTCGGAGACGTAGTTGAGTTCGCGCCCGCCGCACTTGCCCATGCCGATGACGGCGAGCCGGCAGGCCGCGGCGGCCTGCGGGTCCTGGGCGGCGGCGAGGTCGAGGGCGGTCTGCAGGGTGGCGCCGGCCAGGTCGGCGAGTTCGGCGGCGGTCTGGGCGAGGTCGGTGGTACCGGTGAGGTCGCGGGCGGCGATGGCCAGCAGGCAGCGGCGGTAGGCGACGCGCAGCGCGTCGGCCGGGCGGCCGGCGGGGTCGGCCGCGTCGGCGGCGACGCCCTCGGCGAGCGCGCGGCGGAAGTCCTCCGGGCCGGGGTGCATGTCGCGCAGCTCGAAGGTGACCAGGACGTGCCAGTCGTGCGGGTGCCGGGCCAGGTGGTCGGCGAGCGCGGTGGAGGCGCCGAGCACGCCGAGCAGCCGGTCGCGCAGCGGCTTGGAGGTGGTGAGGGTGTCCCGCAGGGTCTGCCGGTCGGCCGGGTCGGCGGCCTCCAGCAGCCGGGCCAGGCCGAGCAGCGCGAGGTCCGGGTCGGCCGTGGCGGCGAGCGCGTCGAGCAGCAGCGGGTCGGCGGCCAGACCGGTCAGCGCCGGTTCGGCGAGCAGCCGCAACGCCCGCTCCGGATCGGTGAACCCCCGCCGCACCAGCCGGATCTCCGGCCGGCTGACCCGGCTTCCGGCCCGCTGTTCCTCCACCGCCATCGTCCCTCCGTCGGTCCGCCCCAGCAGGCTACGCGCCCGGGGGCCGCGGGGCGTGTCGCCTTGCCCGTCGGCTCGGCGGCGCGGTGGAGTACGCATGGCCGCCCGGGACGCCGGACCGGCCGACCCGTGGCTCTCCCCCACGCCCATCCGAAGGGACGACCCGTGGCGAGCGAGTACCCAACCGGACGGAACGTCCGGCGCCGGCACCCCCTGCGGGTCGCGATCGGCGTGTCCGGCGATCTGCTGTTCACCGTCGGCGTGCTGTTCGCCCTGCTGCTCGTCCACTCGCTGTGGTGGACGAACCTCACGGCCGGCCGGCACGCGGACCTCTCCGGCGAGCGGCTGCGACGGTCCTGGGAGGCCCCGGCCGCCGCCCCGCCGACCGCCGCCGCCCCGCCGGACTCCCCCGCACCGCCGCCGTTCGCCCCGGGCGACGCCATCGGTTTCCTCCGCGTCCCGGCCCTCGGCGCCGGCTACCAGGTGCTGATCGAGGTCGGCGCCGACCCGGACACCCTCGCGGACGGGGTCGCCGGGGCCTACACGGCGCCGTACCGCTCGGCCATGCCCTGGGAGCCGCAGGGCAACTTCGCCCTGGCCGCCCACCGCGACGGGCACGGCGCGAAGTTCCACGACCTGGACCGGCTGATGCCGGGAGACCCGCTGGTGGTGGAGACCCGGGACCGCTGGTACGTCTACCGCGTCGACGCCACGCTGCCCGAGACCACCAAGGACGACACCGGCGTCATCGCCCCGGTGCCCGCCGGCTCCCCGTACGGGGGACCCGGCCGCTACATCACCCTGACGACCTGCACGCCGGTCTACACCTCGCGCTACCGGATGGTCGTCTGGGGCAGCCTGCTGCGGGAGGAGCCGATGGACCCGGTCCGCACCCCGCCCGCCGAACTGCGCTGAGCCGGGCCGGCGGGCACACGACGGACGGGCGGTGCGCCGTATCGCGCACCGCCCGTCCGTCACTGCCTGCTCCGGCCGCCGCGGCCGGCGCTCACCCGGCGCCCTGCGGGCCGGACCGGGTCACGCGGAGCGCGTGGACCGCGTGGACCGCCGGCCGATCCGCATGGCCGCCGCGCCCGCGACGAGGAACGCCGCCGAGAGGCCGGCCAGGGCCGGCGAGCTCCCGCTGCCCGTCTCGGCCAGCTCCCCGTGGTGCCAGTTGTGCTCCTCGCCGTGGTGGGGCGGCTTGGGGGTCGGGTGCTCCACCTCGACGGACTTGGACTTGTTCACGTTGGTGACGGTGTTGCTCTGCGAGGCCGTCTGGTTCTGGCTCTGACTGTTGCTGTTGCTGTTGCTGTTGTTCGCCGTGTTCTGGGCGGAGTTGTTCAGGGAGTTGTTGGCCGAGCTGTTCGAGGAGTTGTTCACGTGGCTGGCGACGCTGGTGTTCGCGCTGTTGTTGACGTCGTTGTGGATGTGGTTCTGCACGACGACCGTCACGTTGACCTGCGAGTCCTGGCTCTGCTGGCCGTTCTGGGACTGGCCCTGGGACTGGCCCTGCGCCTGGTTCTGGCTCTCGGACTGGCTCTCGGACTGGTTCTCGGACTGGCCCAGCGAGGCCGGGGTGGGCTGGTTCCCGTTCCCGCCGTTCCCGCCGTTCCCCCCATGCCCGCCGTTCCCGCCGTTCCCCCCATGCCCGCCGTGCCCGCCGTGGCCGCCGTGCTCCTCGTGCCCACCGTGCTCGTGGTGGCAGGGGCAGACGGGCTCCTCGTGGTGGCAGTGCTTGCCGGTGGGGGCCGACGACTCCCCCTTCAGTCCGTCGGGGAACCCGGGCCCCGACGGCCGGACACCGAGCAGCCCGCGCTCCTCCTCGCCCGGCTGCTCCTCCGCGCCCTGATCGGTTCCCTCCTCGCCCGGCTGGGCCGCGACCCCCTGCTCGTCCCCCTCGTCGCCCTCCCGGGCCACCACGCCCTGCTCGGCGGCGACGGCCGGCGCCGCCTCGGCCGGGACGGCGTCGGCCGGGGCCGCCTCGGCCGGGTCGACCGCGACCGTCCCGGTGACGCCGTCCGTCCGGTCGTACTGCCGGACCACCAGCTTCGCCGGCCGCGAGTCACGGTTGCCGAAGGTCCGGGCGTGAATGGCGTCGCCGCTGTCCTCCGCGGCCTGACGGAGGAGACCGTCGACCCATTCACCCTGGGCCTCGGCCGATTCGGCGGCTGCACGGTGGTCGGCGGAGGGCGAGGCGTAGGCCGCCGAGGCGGCCCCACACACGAGGGCGGCCGAGGTCAGTCCGGACAGGGCCAGGGTGGTGATTCGAGTACGCATGACACTCCAGGGTGATCCGCAAAACGGATCTTCTGAATACGCCTGCTCGTCACCCCGCGACGGCTCGCACCGCTGCGGATTAGCCGCATTGGCCCAACGGATTACCATGCCCGGGGGACACCGGCCGCACCGTCCACTACGGTTGACCGATCGTCAGAACCGTCAGAGCACCTGGAGGTTCTTGCGCAGCTCGAACGGCGTGACCTCGGAGCGGTACTCCTCCCACTCCTGCTTCTTGTTGCGCAGGAAGAAGTCGAAGACGTGCTCGCCGAGGGTCTCGGCGACGAGTTCGCTGCGCTGCATGAGGTCGATGGCCTCGCCGAGGTTCTGCGGCATCGGCTGGATGCCGAGGGCGCGGCGCTCGGCGTCGGTGAGGGCCCAGACGTCGTCGTCGGCGCCGGGCGGGAGCTCGTAGCCCTCCTCGATGCCCTTGAGACCGGCGGCCAGGGTGACGGCGTAGGCGAGGTAGGGGTTGCAGCCGGTGTCGAGGGAGCGGACCTCGATCCGGGTGGAGCCCTGCTTGCCCGGCTTGTACATCGGGACGCGGATCAGCGCGGAGCGGTTGTTGTGGCCCCAGCAGATGTAGGACGGGGCCTCGCCGCCGGCGCCGGCGGTGCGCTGCGAGCCGCCCCAGATCCGCTTGTAGGAGTTCACCCACTGGTTGGTGACGGCGGCGGTCTCGGCGGCGTGGCGCAGCAGGCCGGCGATGAAGGAGCGGCCGACCTTGGAGAGCTGGTACTCGGCGCCGGACTCGTGGAAGGCGTTGCGGTCGCCCTCGAACAGCGACAGGTGGGTGTGCATGCCCGAGCCGGGGTGGTCGGAGAAGGGCTTGGGCATGAAGCTGGCGTGGACGCCCTGCTCCAGCGCGACCTCCTTCATGACCAGCCGGAAGGTCATGATGTTGTCGGCGGTGGACAGCGCGTCGGCGTACCGCAGGTCGATCTCCTGCTGGCCCGGGGCGCCCTCGTGGTGGGAGAACTCCACCGAGATGCCCATCGACTCCAGCATGGTGATCGCCTGGCGGCGGAAGTCGTGGCCCACCCCGCGCGGGGTGTGGTCGAAGTAGCCGGACTGGTCGGCGGGGATCGGCGGGGTGCCGTCGCCGGGCAGGTTCTTCAGCAGGAAGAACTCGATCTCGGGGTGGGTGTAGAAGGTGAAGCCCTGGGCGGAGGCCTTCTCCAGGGTGCGCTTCAGCACGAACCGCGGGTCGGCGTAGGAGGGCGAGCCGTCCGGCATCAGGATGTCGCAGAACATCCGGGCGGTGCCCGGGGTCTCCGAGCGCCACGGCAGGATCTGGAAGGTGGTCGGGTCCGGCTTGGCGATCATGTCGGACTCGTAGACCCGGGCGAAACCCTCGATCGCCGAGCCGTCGAAGCCGATGCCCTCCTCGAACGCCTGCTCCAGCTCGGCCGGCGCCACCGCGACCGACTTCAGGAACCCCAGGACATCGCTGAACCAGAGCCGGACGAACCGGATGTCACGCTCTTCGAGCGTTCGAAGCACGAACTCCTGCTGCTTGCCCATGGGGACAGTCTCACCTCTGCTCTTTACGCCCGTGTTACGCCCATCATGGCGGATCGAGCCGGGGATGCCCCGCGGGGGACGGCCTCACCCCTCCGGCCCGGAGGGGTCACCACCGGCCCCGGTGGATCCCTCCGGCCACCGGGAGCCCGGGGAAGGGACCACCGACCGGCGCAGCGCACCCCCCGGCCGAGACATTGCGTCAGATCGACGATTAGACTCGGTGGCATGCCCAATCTCCGTCTCGCCCTCTGCCAGACCGACCCGTGGGTCGGTGACATCGCACGCAACAGCGATGAGGTGGTGCACTGGACCAAGCAGGCCGTCGAGGCCGGTGCCCAGCTGGTCGCGTTCCCCGAGATGGCCCTGACCGGGTACCCGGTCGAGGACCTCGCGCTGCGTCGCTCCTTCGTCGAGGCGTCGCGGGCCGGGCTGGTCGAGCTGGCCGCGCGGCTCGCCGCGGAGGGGCTCGGCGGGGTGCCCGTCGTGGTCGGTTACCTCGGCCGTTCGGAGCAGGCCTCGCCGCGGTTCGGCCGGCCGGCCGGCTCCCCGCAGAACTGCGCCGCGGTGCTGTTCGGCGGCGAGGTGGCCACCCGGTTCGCCAAGCACCACCTGCCGAACTACGGCGTGTTCGACGAGTACCGCTGGTTCGTCCCCGGCGACCAGCTGCCGGTGCTGCGGCTGAACGGGGTGGACGTCGCACTGGCGATCTGCGAGGACATCTGGCAGGACGGCGGCCGGGTGACCGCCGCCCGCGAGGCCGAGGCCGGCCTGCTGCTGGTGATCAACGGGTCGCCGTACGAGCGGAACAAGGACGACGCCCGGCTGGAGCTGGTCCGCCGCCGGGCCGCCGAGGCGGGCTGCGCGCTCGCGTACGTCAACATGGTCGGCGGCCAGGACGAGCTGGTCTTCGACGGCGACTCGATCGTGGTCGCCCCGGACGGCGAGGTGCTGGCCCGCTCGCCGCAGTTCGAGGAGCACCTGCTGGTGCTGGACCTCGACCTGCCGGCCGCCAGCAGCGACCACACCGACGGGCTGCTGCTCGCCGACGGCCTGCACCTGGTCCGCGCCGAGCTGGGCGGCGAGCCGGGCCCGGCCCCCGCCGCTCCGCTGTCCGCCGGGGTCGCGCCGCGGCTGAGCGACGAGGCGGAGATCTGGTCGGCGCTGGTCTCCGGCACCCGGGCCTACGTCCGCAAGAACGGCTTCCGCTCGGTGCTGATCGGCCTGTCCGGCGGCATCGACTCGGCCGTGGTGGCCGCCCTCGCGGTGGACGCGCTGGGCGCCGGGAACGTGTACTGCGTCTCGATGCCGAGCCGCTACTCCTCGCAGCACTCCCGGGACGACGCGGCCGAGCTGGCCCACCGCACCGGGCTGAACTTCCGCACCGTGCCGATCGCCCCGATGTTCGACGCCTACATGGCGGCCACCGAGCTGACCGGCCTGGCCGAGGAGAACCTGCAGTCCCGGCTGCGCGGCACCCTGCTGATGGCGATCTCCAACCAGGAGGGGCACATCGTGCTCGCGCCCGGCAACAAGAGCGAGCTGGCGGTCGGCTACTCGACCCTGTACGGCGACTCGGTCGGCGCGTACGGCCCGATCAAGGACGTCTACAAGTCGCTGATCTTCCGGCTGGCCCGCTGGCGCAACGAGGAGGCCGAGCGGCTCGGCGAGGTGCCGCCGATCCCGGAGAACACCATCTCCAAGCCGCCGTCCGCCGAGCTGCGGCCGGACCAGAAGGACACCGACTCGCTGCCCGACTACGACCTGCTGGACACCGTGCTCGACCTGTACGTCGAGGGCGACCAGGGCCGGGACGCGATCGTGGCGGCGGGCTTCGACCCGGCCGTGGTGGACCGGGTGGTGCGGCTGGTGGACACCGCCGAGTACAAGCGGCGGCAGTACCCGCCGGGTCCGAAGATCTCGGTCAAGGGCTTCGGCCGGGACCGCCGGCTGCCGATCACCAACCGGTGGCGCCGCGGCTGACCGGAGCCCACGCCGTCACTGGTAGCGGTAGGTGGCGGCCACCGCGAGGTGGTCGCTGCCGTCCCGCTCCAGGGTCCGCGAGTCGGTGGGCCGCAGTCCGCCCTTGCTCATGATGTGGTCGATCCGGGCCATCGGGAAGGTCGCCGGCCAGCTGAAGCCGAAGCCGTCGCCGGCCGCGCCCTGGGCCGAGCGCATCTGCGAGGTGACCGGCGCCAGGCTGCGGTCGTTCATGGTGCCGTTGAGGTCGCCGAGCAGCAGCACCTTCTTCACCGGCTCGGCCTCGATCGCGTCGCCGAGCGCCTGGGCGCTGACGCCCCGCTGGTCGACGGTGAAGCCGCCCTCGGCCCTGAGCCGGACCGACGGCAGGTGCGCGACGTACACCGCGACGGGGCCCTGCGGAGTGCCGACCTCGGCCCGGAACGCCCTGGTCCAGCCCATCTTGATGTCCACCACCCGGACGTCGCCGATCGGGTACTTGGACCAGAGCCCGACGGTGCCCTCCACCGCGTGGTACGGGTAGCTGTCGGCCAGCCCGGACTCGTAGGCGCGCAGCGGCCGGCCGGCCAGCTCCTGGAGCGCGACGATCTGCGCGCCGGACTTCTCCAGCATCCGGACGGTGCCCTGCGGGTCCTCGTTGGCGGCGGCCACGTTGTGGCTGACCACCGTGAAGTCGCCGGTGCCGCCGCTCTTGTCGGTGAGCGCGCCGCCGAACATGTCGGTCCAGATCACCACCGGCACCAGCAGCGCGAGCAGCGCGGTGGCGGAGCGGCGCAGCAGGGCGGGCACCAGCAGCACCGGCAGGGCCAGGCCCACCCATGGCAGGAAGGTCTCCAGCAGGCTGCCGAGGTTGCCGGTGCTGTTGGGCACCTCGGCGTGGAAGGCCATCAGGGCGCCGACGAGCAGGGCCGCCACGGCGATCAGCAGACCGCGCCGCCAGGCGGTGGCGCCGCGGGCGTCCCGGCCCCAGCCCCGCACACCGAGGAACCCGGCCGCGGGGCGCCGGCCGGATCCCGGGTCGCCGGCCTCCGCCGTGGACACCCGGTCCGCCCTGTCCGCCTGCGCCATGCCGTGGCTCCCGTCGTTCGCGCCGTCCGCCGGTGCCGCCGCCGGTCCGGCGCGGGCCACCGCCGGGCGGGCGGAGGACATGCCGGACCGGGGCGGGTTTGGTCGGATTCCCGGCTCAGCCTATGCCGGGACAGACGTCCGGTCGGTGGACCGGGGTTCCGGCGTGGCCCGGTTGGTGAGCCAGGCCACTGCACGGGGCGGCCGGGAAAAGGGGAGGTCGGGCGGCCGGGGGAGGCGAAGGCCGGGTTGTCGGGACGTCAGGCGGGCACGAGGCGTCAGGCGGGCACGAGGCGTCAGGCGGGCACGGGGCGCAGGGCCGGGCCGGCCAGGCCGGCCAGCAGCGCGTCGACCATCCGCTCGGCCAGCTCCGGGTCGTCCAGGTCGGAGTCGTCCCACAGGATGCTGCGGGCCAGGATGGGGCCGATCAGCAGGTCGCCGAGCAGCTCCTCGTCGAGGTCGGCGCGCAGCTCGCCCTCGGCGACGCCCCGGCGGATGACGTCCCGGGCGGCCTCCCGGCGCGGCAGGATCACCCGTTCGCGGTAGGCGGCGTTCAGCTCGGGCCAGCTCTGCATCTGGCCGAGCGCCGCCTTGAGCACCCAGCGGGAGCGCTTGGCGAGCCCGCGCAGCCGCATGTACTCGATCATCGCGACCAGGTCGCCGCGGATCGAGCCGGTGGCGGCGGGCAGCGGCTCCTCCAGCCTGCTGACCATGTCGACCAGCAGCGCCTCCTTGTTGGGCCAGCGCCGGTAGATGGTGGCCTTGCCCACGCCGGCGGCGGTGGCGATGCCCTCGATGGTCAGCTCGGACAGGCTGGTGCCGTCCGTCATCAGCTCCTCGACGGCGGCGAAGATCGCCTGCTCGGCGGCCTCGCTGCGGGGCCTGCCCCGGCGCGGGCCGGTGCAGGACGGCACGGCCGTCGGCTCGGTCTTCATCTCACGTCTCCCGGTTGTGGGCCCCCGCCCGAGGGAGGGCGGGGGTCGCACGCGCTCGTGGGCCCCGTCACCGGCGGGTTCCCGGTGCCAGGGCCCCATTCTCGCTCAGCGCGGTCGCGGGTCAGGCTTCCGCGGCCGCCGTCTTGCGCGCCGCCGTGTCCGCCCGCCCGCCCGGCGCCGCGGCGGAGCCGCCGGCGGAACCGTCGGCCGGGGCCTTGCCGGGCAGCAGGAACCAGGCGATCAGCGCGCCGCCCACGGTGATCGCGGCGGAGAGCCCGGCCACCACGTGCATGGCGTCGAGGAAGGAGTCGTTGGCCGGGCCGATCAGCTCCTTGCCGCGGTCGCCGAGCCGGGCGGCGACGGCCAGGGTGGCCTCCAGCGACTCGCCGGCCTTCTCCCGCAGCTCCGGGACGGGCAGCTGGGCGAGCTTGTCGGACATCCCGTCGCGGTAGACGGTGGAGAGCACCGCGCCGAGCACCGCGACGCCCAGCGAGCCGCCGACCTGGCGGAAGGTGTTGTTGACCGCCGAGCCTGCGCCCGCCTTCTCGCGGGGCAGCGAGCCCATGATCGCGACGGTGATCGGCGGCATGACGTGCGCCATGCCGGTGCCCATCAGCAGGCCGAGCGCGACCAGCACCCAGATCGGGGTGGTGGCGTCCAGCAGCAGGTAGCCGAGGAAGCCGGCCGCGATGAACAGCATGCCGACGGCGCAGGTGGCGCGGATGCCGAAGCGGTCGACCACCAGCCGGGCGCGCGGGGCGAACACCAGCTGGGCGGCGGCCAGCGGCAGCATCAGCACACCGGCCTGCAGCGCGCTGTAGCCGCGCACGCTCTGGGTGTAGAAGACGCCGAAGAACGAGACGCCCATCAGCGCGAAGAAGACCACGCCGACCACGACCACCGAGGCGCTGAACACCTTGTTGCGGAACCAGCCGATGTCCAGCGCGGGGTGGGCGGTGCGGCGCTCGAAGAGCACGAAGGCGGTCAGCGCGGCCAGGCCGACCAGTACCGGGCCCCAGGCCTCGACGGCGGTGAAGTCGGCCAGCTCGCCGCCCTTGATGATGCCGAAGATCAGCGCGACCAGGCCGATGATGGACAGCAGCACGCCGACCGGGTCCATCCGGCCCGGGTTGGGGTCCTTGGACTCGGGGACCAGCACCGCCATCGCGATCAGCGCCACGACCACGATCGGCACGTTGACCAGGAAGATCGAGCCCCACCAGAAATGCTCGATCAGCAGGCCCCCGGTGATCGGGCCGATCGCGATGGCCAGGCCGACGGCGCCGGCCCAGACGCCGATCGCCTTGGGCTGCTCGGAGCGCTCGAAGACGTTCATGATGATGGCGAGCGTGGCCGGCATGGCCAGCGCGCCGCCGACGCCCATCAGCGCGCGGTAGCCGATCAGCTCGCCCGGTGTGCTCGCGAGCGCGGAGAGCAGCGAGGCGAGGCCGAAGACGGCCATGCCGGCCAGCAGCGCCCGCTTGCGGCCGAACCGGTCACCGAGCAGACCGGAGGTGAAGAGCAGCCCGGCGAAGACCAGGGTGTAGGAGTTGATCGACCATTCCAGGTCGCTCTGGCTGGCGCCGATGCCGGTGGGCGCCGGGGACGCGATGGTCTTCATCGCGACGTTGAGGATCGAGTTGTCGAGCACGACGACGAGCAGGGCGAGCACCAGGGTGCACAGGATCGCCCAGCGGCGGCGGTGGATGGCTTCCGGCACACGGGGTGGCGCGGCGGCGGTGGTCATGGGTTCTTCCCGTCGTGGTACGGCGTGGCACTGGCGGGAATTTCGAGCCGCGGTCGTCTCGTAACCCCCCTGCGGTCAGGGTAGCGGCATTTTCGATACGAGACGAATCCGTATCGTAAAGTCGCGGCAAAGACCGCCCGGCCCACCGGGGCCGTCCGGGCAAGCGGAACGTCCCCCGCCCCTTTTGCACCCGCGCCGGGCCGTGCAAGCATGGAGGTGATCCGGGGACGCCGCACGGCGCCACGAGACGACAACCCTTCAGGAGCCCGTTCGATGAACGCTTCTTCGCCTTCGCCTGCCCAGAACCGGGCGGCGACGACCGCCACCCTCTACGGTGGGGTCACCAACCGCCGCGTCACCGTCCGCGACCTCGCCGCCGCCAAGCAGCGCGGGGAGAAGTGGTCGATGCTGACCGCCTACGACGCCCTCACCGCCGGCGTCTTCGACGAGGCCGGCACCCCCGTCCTGCTGGTCGGCGACTCCGCCGGCAACTGCCACCTCGGCTACGAGACCACCGTGCCGGTGACCATGGATCAGATGGTGATGCTCGCCGCCGCCGTCGTCCGCGGCACCGAGCGGGCCATGATCGTCGCCGATCTGCCGTTCGGCTCGTACCAGGAGTCCCCGGCGCAGGCGATGCGCAACGCGGCCCGGCTGATGAAGGAGGCCGGGGTCGGCGCGGTCAAGCTGGAGGGCGGCGAGCGCAGCGCCCGCTCGATCGAGCTGCTGGTCGAGGCCGGCGTCCCGGTGATGGCCCACGTCGGGCTCACCCCGCAGTCCGTGCACGCGCTCGGCGGCTACCCCGTCCAGGGCCGCGGCGACGAGGCCGCCCACCAGCTGCTGCGCGACGCCAAGGCGGTGCAGCAGGCCGGTGCCTTCGCCGTCGTCCTGGAGGCGGTGCCCGCCGAGCTGGCCCAGCAGGTCACCGAGCAGCTCGCCATCCCCACCGTCGGCATCGGCGCCGGTGCGGACTGCGACGCCCAGGTGCTGGTCTGGACCGACTTCGCCGGGATGACCGCCGGCCGGGTGCCCAAGTTCGTCAAGCAGTACGCCGACCTGCGGGCCGTCCTCGGCGGCGCCGCCCGCGCGTTCGCCGAGGACGTGCGCGGCGGGGCCTTCCCCGCGCCGGAGCACACCTTCCACTGACGCGCACCGTCGTCGGGTTCCGGACCGCGGCCGGACCCCGACGACAGCCCGCGTGACAGCCCGCGTGACAGCGGCCCGACAGCCGCGTGACAGCGCCCCACCGGCCGGCCCCGTACCGGCCCGCCCCCTGACAGCGGGCTGACAGCCGGGTCGGACAGTCTGTGGGGCATGACACGAATCTCCACCGCCCCGAACGACCGGGGGCCCGCCGCGGGGAACGCCGTCGAGGTCCACGGCATCGTCAAGCACTTCGGCACCACCAAGGCGCTCGACGGGGTCGACCTCACCGTGCGCGAAGGAACCGTCCTCGGAGTGCTCGGCCCCAACGGCGCGGGCAAGACCACCCTGGTCCGCGTCCTGTCCACGCTCATCAAGCCCGACGCCGGCACCGCCTTCGTCGGCGGCTACGACGTGCTGCGCCAGCCCAAGCAGCTGCGCCGCACCATCGGCCTGACCGGCCAGTACGCCTCGGTCGACGAACTGCTCTCCGGCTACGAGAACCTCTACCTCATCGGCCGGCTGCTCGACCTCTCCCGCCGGGACGCCAAGGCCCGCGCCACCGAGCTGCTGGAGCGCTTCTCGCTCACCGAGGCCGCCAAGCGGCCCGCCAAGACCTACTCCGGCGGCATGCGCCGGCGCCTCGACCTGGCCGCCTCGATGATCGGCCGCCCCCGGGTGCTCTACCTGGACGAGCCCACCACCGGCCTCGACCCGCGCACCCGCAACGAGGTCTGGGACGAGGTGCAGCGGATGGTCGCCGAGGGCTCCACCGTGCTGCTCACCACCCAGTACATGGAGGAGGCCGAGCAGCTCGCCGGCGAGCTGACCGTCATCGACCGCGGCCGGGTCATCGCGGCCGGCGGCGTGTCCGAGCTCAAGGCCCAGGTCGGCGGCCGGACCCTGCAGGTCCGCCCGGTGCGCCCGGCCGAGCTGCCCGAGATGGCCCGCTGCCTGCAGGACACCGGCGTCGGCGCGACCTTCTCCGCCGACACCGGCCTGCTCTCGGTGCCGATCACCGCCGACGAGCAGCTGACCACCGTGATCGGCGTGCTCGGCACCCGCGGCTTCGCGGTCGCCGGCATCGACACCAAGCTGCCCAGCCTCGACGAGGTCTTCCTCGCCATCACCGGCAAGCCCGCGGACCGCCCCGCGACCGCGGACGCCGCCCCCAGCCTCGCCAAGGAGCCCGTCGCATGACCACCGCCACGCTCGCCCCCGTCCGGGCCGAGGACACCGGGATCGGCCTGGCCGGCCACCTGCGGCACGTCGGCGCGCTGACCCGCCGCAACCTGATGCGGATCAAGGCCGACCCGGAGTCGATGTTCGACGCCATCCTGATGCCGATCATCTTCACGGTGCTGTTCGTCTACGTCTTCGGCGGAGCCATCTCCGGCGGCCAGGACGCCTACAAGCAGTACATGATCCCCGGCCTGCTCGGGCAGACCGGGCTCACCCTGGCGATGGCCGTCGGCACCGGCCTCAACAGCGACTTCCAGACCGGCGTGATGGACCGCTTCCGCACCCTGCCGATCGGCCGCTCCTCGGTGCTGCTGTCCAAGATCGCGGCGGAGACCTGCCGGGCCATGCTGTCCTTCAGCATCCTGATCGTCTTCTCGCTGATCCTCGGCTTCGAGCTGAAGGGCGGCGTGCTGGAGCTGCTGGCGGCGATCGGCCTGTCCCTGGTGTTCGGCATGTCGATCGTATGGATCTCGATGCTGCTCGGCATGGCCCTGCGCAGCGCCCAGGCCGTCCAGGGAGTCGCCATGCTGGTGCTGATGCCGATGCAGTTCGGCAGCTCGATCTTCGCCCCGACCGACACCATGCCCGGCTGGCTGCAGGCCTTCACCAAGGTGAACCCGCTGTCCGCGCTGGCCGACGCCTGCCGGGCGCTGATGAACGGCCAGGGCGCCGTCGCGCACCCGACGCTCGTCGTGCTGGCCTGGTCGGTCGGCGTCACCGCGGTCTTCGCACCGCTCGCCGTCGCCCGCTTCCGCAAGCGGACCTGAGCCGTGGCCGCACGGCGGATCCCGGGGCGCGCGGGGGGCGTCCCGGGATCCGCCGGGTCCGGGCGGCCGGCGCCCCGGTCAGTCGAGCAGCCGGTCGAGCAGCGCGCTGGCCTCCAGCACGGACAGCCCGCGCCCCTCGGTGAGGGCCGCCTCGAACACCGCGTCACCGAGCAGACCGCGCAGGCTCTCCTCGGCCCGCTCGCGTTCCACCCGGTCGAGGTAGCCGCCGCGCGGCCCGTTCATCCCGGCGTGCGCGCCGAACAGCACGGCGGCCCGGCGGGCCGCGTCCAGGTCCCCGTCGCGCAGGGCGAAGGCCTCCAGCACCCCGACTACCGGCGGCAGTAGCATCACCGACATCTGCTCGATGAACCCGCTCGCGCTGTGCGGCATCGCGCGCAGCAGCTCCCGCCCCTCGTCGACCAGTTCGAGCCCGCGCTCCGGATCGCCGCTGCGTGCGGTGACCCAGCCCCGGGTGACGGTCAGCATCCCGCCCACCACGTCCGGGGCGAACCCGCCGACCCGCGTCCAGCGCAGCGCGTCCAGCTCGGCCAGCGCCGCCGCGTGCTCGCCGCGCTGGGCCCGGATGCCGCAGAGCATCAGGTGCCCGAAGAGCAGCGCGCCGTTGGTCGCCTGGTTCTCGCCCGGCCGGATCTCCGCCAGCGCCTCGCGGATCCGGCGCTCCCCCCCGTCCAGGTCCTCGTCCAGCATCGCCAGGCCCAGGTGCACCCGGAGCATCGGCACCTCCTGCGGCGCCCCCAGCTCCTCGGCCAGCTCGATCGCCCGCCGGTACGCCTCGACCGCCTCCGCCGAACGCCCCTGGTTGGCCAGCGACTCGCCGCGCGCGGCCAGCGCCTGGGACATCCCCCACAGGTCGCCGGAGCGCCGGTAGAGCTCCAGCGACTCCTCGCCGTCCACGGTGCTCTGCTCCGCGCCGTCCGGCCAGTCGTTCATCATCTTGGCCCGGATCTGGAGGATGAACGCCAGGTCGCTGGGGCTGCCGTGCCGCCGGCAGCCCTCCACCGCCTCGTCCATCAGGTCCTTCACGCCGTCCAGCTCCCCGACCAGGAAGGTGCCGAAGACCCTCATCAGCCCGGGGAAGCGATAGGCCTGCGGCAGGTCCGGGGTGTAGGCCGCGATGACCTTCCGGGCGGTGGCGACCGCGTCCGGATCGGCCAGCACGTCCAGGTTGCCCTCGAACAGGCTGACCAGCCGGAAGATGACCACCGCCCGGCGGGCCTCGGCGGCCACCTCCGGCGGCATCGGCGACGGGTACTCCAGCACCCGCCGGTCCAGCGGCACCGCGAGGGCGTCCGGATCGAACGGGTCCGGGCCTATCTCCAGCACCGCCTCGTACCAGCGGCGGGCCTCCCGGCTGTAGCCGCGCAGCGACCAGTACCAGCTCATGCCCAGCGCCAGCACCAGGGCCTCGTCCTCGTCCCGGTGGTCGACGGCGCGGCGCAGCGCGGTCCGGATGTTGTCGTGCTCCCGCTCCAGCACCGCCAGCCAGTGCAGCTGCGCCGGGCCGTGCACGTTCAGCTCGGCGGTGCGGACCAGCTCGCGGAAGTACCGGACGTGCCGTCCCTCGGTCTCCCCGGTCTCCCCCGCCTCGGCCAGCCGCTCGACCGCGTACTCGTGGATCGTCTCCAGCATCCGGTAGCGTGGCGGGCCGTCCCCGTCCAGGTCGGCGACCAGCAGGGACTTGTCGACCAGCGAGAGCAGCAGGTCGGCGACCTCCTCGCCGGGCACCTCGGTGCCGTCCGCGCAGACCGGCTCGGCCGACTCCAGCGTCCAGCCGCCGGCGAACACCGCCAGCCGGCGCAGCACCGCGCGCTCCTGCTTGCCAAGCAGGTCCCAGCTCCAGTCGACCACCGCGCGCAGCGTCTGCTGACGCGGCAGCAGGGTGCGGCTGCCGGCGGTGAGCAGGGCGAACCGGCCGTCCAGCCGGTCGGCGATCTGCCGGGCCGTCATCACCCGCAGCCGGGCGGCGGCCAGTTCGATGGCGAGCGGCAGGCCGTCCAGCCGGCGGCAGATCTCGGCGCAGGCCTCCGGGTCGATGCGCGGGTCGAAGCCGGGGCGGGCGGCGGCGGCCCGCTCGGCCAGCAGCCGCAGCGCCACCGGGTCGGGCAGCGGCTCCACCGGCAGCACGGTCTCCCCCGGCACGCCCAGCGGTTCGCGGCTGGTGGCCAGCACGGTCAGGCCGGGGCACTCGGTGAGCAGGGTCTCGGCCAGGTCGGCGGCGGACTGGATCAGGTGCTCGCAGTTGTCCAGGACGATCAGCATCCGGCGGCGCCCGCAGAACTCGACCAGCCGGCGCACCGGGTCGTCGGTGCGGGAGTCGATCACGTCGGCGACCATGCTGCCGCTGGTGTGCAGGACGGTCTCGCGCAGGCCGAGCGCCGAGACCACCGCGCCGGGCACCGCGTCCGGGCGCTCCAGCGGGGCCAGTTCGGCCAGCCAGACGCCGTCCGGCCAGTGCCCGGCGCCCTGCTCCAGACGGCCGGCCTCGACCGAGAGCCTGGTCTTGCCGGAGCCACCGGGGCCGGTGAGGGTGACCAGTCGGCTGGCGGCCAGCGTCGAGCGCAGGGCGGCCAGGTCGCTCTCCCGGCCGACGAAGCTGGTGAGCCGGCCACGCAGGTTGCCCGCGACGCGGGCCGGCGGCACCGGGGCGGAGGGCGCGGGCGCGGTGGCGACCGGTGGGGAGGCGGGCGGTGCGGGGGCCCGGACGGGCGCCGGGGCGAGGGTCGGGGCGGGGGCCTCGACAGGGGAGAGCAGCTCGGCGTGGAGGGACTGCAGCGGGCGGCCCGGGTCGACGCCGAGCTCCTCCGCCAGCGCGCGCCGGGTGCGCTCGTAGTGGCGCAGCGCCTCCGCCGTCCGGTCGCTCTCGTGCAGCGCCCGCACCATCAGGTACTGCAGCGGCTCGTCCAGCGGCTGCCGCTCGCACAGCTCGGCGAGCTCGGCCACCAGGTCGGCGGCCCGGCCGAGGCCGAGGTCGGCGGTGATCCGGTGCCGGCGGACCTCCTCGCGCTGGGCCTCCAGCCGGGTGGCCGGGCCGGTGCGGTCCGGCAGGTCGGCGAGCGCCGGGCCGCGCCACAGCGCGAGCGCGGCCCGCAGCCGCTCGGCGGCCTCGCCGTGGTCGCCCCGGTCCAGTGCCCCGCGGCCCTCGGCGGCCAGCCGCTGGAACTCGGCGAGGTCGGTCACCGGGTCGGTCAGCCAGTAGCCGGCCGGGCCGGAGCCCACCCGGTCGCGGCCGATGGTGCGGCGCAGCCGGCCGACCAGGGTCTGCAGCGCCGCGGAGGAGTCCTGCGGCGGCTCGGCGTCCCACACCTCGTCCGCCAGCAGGTCGGCCGGCACCGGCCGCCCCTGCCGCAGGGCCAGCGCGGCGAGCAGCGCGCGCAGCCGGGCGCCGCCGAGCGGGACCGGGGTTCCGTCGTCGTGGTGGGCGGTGGTGGTACCGAGGATGCCGTAGTGCACTGCACCATTCTGGTGGATCGGCGGCGCCGCCCACTCGGATTTGTCCGGTCCCGTACCCTGATCCGACCCTGACCGGCCCCTGATTCCACGGCCGCGCAGGAACCGGTGCGCGGTTTCCCACGTTCACCCTGGGCGGCTTGTCCGCCGCGGGCGCGCCCGGCATGATCGGCCTCTGCCCCGTCCCACGCGACCCCGACCACCGGAGCACCCACACCATGACCTTCGCCGCCACGCAGCGCTCCCGCAGCGAGGACCGCCGGATCAGTCCGGTGTTCTGGGCACTGCTCGCGATCCTCGTCACCTCCGCCGTGGCCGTCCACCAGGGTTACGGCAACATGCGGTTCGGGATCTTCCTGTTCGTGGTGGCGGGCTGGATGGTCTCGCTCTGCCTGCACGAGTACGCGCACGCGCGCACCGCGCTGCACGGCGGCGACATCTCGGTCGGCGCCAAGGGGTACCTGACCCTCAACCCCTTCAAGTACGCCAACGCGCTGCTCAGCTTCGTGCTGCCGATCGTCTTCGTACTGCTCGGCGGCATCGGCCTGCCCGGCGGCGCGGTCTGGATCGAGCGGCACCGGGTGCGGGGGCGGCTCAAGCACAGCCTGATCTCGGCCGCCGGACCGCTGGTGAACCTGCTGGCGGCCGTGCTGCTGCTGGTCCCGGTCGGGGCGGGCTGGCTCGACAACCCCTCGGTGCGCGCGGAGTGGAACGGCATCGAGCTGAATGTCTCGCCGTTCGCGCTGGCGCTGGGCTTCCTCGGCATGCTGCAGCTGAGCGCGACCCTGCTCAACCTGCTGCCGGTGCCCGGCCTGGACGGCTACGGGATCGTCGAGCCCTGGCTGTCGCTCAAGACCCGGCGGGCGATCGAGCCGTTCGCGCCGTACGGCATGCTGGCCGTCTTCGCGCTGCTCTGGCAGCCGGAGGTGAACCACTGGTTCTTCGAGGCCGTGTACGGCGTGATGGAGCTGCTGGGCGTCGACCGCGCCTACGCGCAGGTGGGCCACGAGCTGTTCACGTTCTGGAAGAACTGACCGGGGTCGGGACCGGGGCTCAGGACTGCTCGGCGGCGGCCCGGGTCAGCTTCTCGCGGCGCAGGTTCATCCAGAGCACATTGCTGGCGATGCCCGCCATCGGGAGCCAGATGAGGCCGATCCACCAGCCCTGGACCGCGGAGACCACGGCGGCGGCCAGCGCGAGAACGGCGACGATCGAGGCGAGGACGGACGTGCGGGGCATGGCGGCAGACTCCTGGGGCCGGTGGACGGACGGCCTCCATTGTCGCCGACCTCACCTCCGGACCGGGTCCAGGGGTGAGGCCGGCGAGCCGGTGGTCGGACGCCCGTGATCGGACGCCGGTGGATCGGACGCCGGTGGATCGGACGCCGGTGGATCAGACGTCGGTGATCCGCAGACCCGCGTGGGCCTTGTAGCGGCGGTTGACCGAGATCAGGTTGGCCACCAGCGACTCCACCTGGTGCGCGTTGCGCAGGCGGCCCGCGAAGACGCCGCGCATGCCGGGGATCCGGCCGGCCAGCGCCTGCACGATGTCGGTGGCGGCCCGCTCCTCGCCGAGCACCATCACGTCGGTGTCGATCCGCTCGATCGACTCGTCCTGGAGCAGCACCGCCGACAGGTGGTGGAAGGCCGCGGTCACCCGGGAGTCCGGCAGCAGGGCGGCGGCCTGCTGGGCGGCGCTGCCCTCCTCCGGGACGAGCGCGTAGGCGCCCTGCTTGTCGAAGCCCAGCGGGTTGACGCAGTCCACCACGATCTTGCCGGCCAACTCCTCGCGCAGCGCGGTGAGCGTGGCGGCGTGGCCGTCCCAGGGCACCGCGACGATCACGACGTCGCTCTCCCGGGCGGTGGCGGCGTTGTCCGCGCCGCGCACGCCGTGGCCGATCGCCTCCGCGGAGGCCTGCGCGCGGGCAGCGTCGCGCGATCCGATGATCACCTGCTGGCCGGCCTTGGCCAGCCGCAGGGCCAGCCCCCGCCCCTGGTCGCCGGTGCCGCCGAGCACGCCGACCACGAGCTGCGAGACGTCCGGCAGGTCATGGGCCGGGTTTGTCGCTGAATCGAGGGAAGTCATGGGCTGATCCTGTCAAACCCGGGGCCCCTCGCGTCATCCTGTCCGCCATGGACGCGGTGAGAGTTTCGGCACTACGGGAGCAACTGGCCGGGACGGGCTGGCTGGAGGCCGTCGGCGGCTTCGCCGGTGAGCTGCGGCGGGCGGTCTCCCGGCGGGGCGCGGACGGGCTGCTGCTGGTCGGCACCGAGGCGTACGAACCGTGGCACCTGGCCGCCCACTTGCAGGACGAGGCGATCTGGTCGGCCGTGCCCCGGCTGGCCCCGACCCTGCTGCGACACCGGGTCCCGGCGCAGGCACCGGCCCATCTGGCGCACGGCCTGCGCCGGCTGACCGAGGCCGGGCGGGGGGCGACCGTCCTGGTGGTCGCCCCGGCGGCGGCCGGGGAGGTGCTGCTGGAGCGGGTGCACGACGCCCGCCGGCACGGCGCGACGGTGCTGGCGCTGGACGGCGCCGGGCCCGGCGGCCCGGCCGGGTTCGGCACGTTGGGCGGGTTCAGCGAGTTGGGCGGGCCCGGTGAGCCGGGCGGAGTCGGTGAGCCGGCCGGGCTCGGTGAGCTGGCCGGGCTCGCGCACCGGCGGCTGGCCGTCGGCACGGCCGAGGAGGAACCGTTCGACCTGGCCCAGCACCTGGTCAGCGCCGCCGCCGGGCAGCGGCCCGCACGGCGCTCGGTCGCGCTGGAACGGCTGGCGGCGCTGGCCGGTCGGCTCACGGCGGGGCCGACGATCAACCGCTGGTAGGGCACCGCAACGGGCACGGCCACCGGGGCCCGGCCGCGAAAATGCGTTGCGGCCCGGCCGAACGCCCCGTCAGGATGGTCGCTCGTGAACGACGCCGACCCACCCCCGAACGGTCGGGCGAGCTCCCTGCTGCGCGCGGTCATCCCCGACCTCTCCCCCTGGCGCTCCTCGCGGGACTTCCGCCTGCTCTGGCTCTCCGGCTGTGTCACCAGCTTCGGCAGCTTCCTCACCTACGTCGCCGTGCCGCTGCAGATCAAGGACCTGACCGGCTCCTCCCTCGCGGTCGGCCTGGTCGGTGCCTTCGAGCTGGTCCCGCTGATCGTCTTCGGCCTCTGGGGCGGCGCCCTCGCCGACGCCCTGGACCGCCGCCGGCTGGTGCTGTTCGCCGAGGCCGCCCTCGGCCTGCTGAGCGTGCTGCTGCTGGCCAACGCGCTGCTGCCGACGCCCGTGCTGTGGCCGGTCTACTTGGTCGCCGCCCTCGTCGCCGCCGCCGACGGCCTCCAGCGCCCGTCACTGGACGCGCTCACCCCGCGGGTCGTGCGGCACGATCAGCTGGCCGCCGCATTTGCCCTCAACTCGCTCTACCGCAACGTCGGTTCGGTGGCCGGCCCGGCGCTGGCGGGCGTCGTGGTGACGTTCGCCGGGGTGCAGACCGCCTACGCGCTGGACGTCGCCACCTTCGGCGCCTCGCTGCTGCTGCTCGCCCGGATCCGCGCCGTACCGCCGCCGACCGGCGCCGAGAAGCCCTCGGTGCGGGCCGTGCTCACCGGCATCCGGTACGCCTGGAGCCGCAAGGACCTGCTGGGCACCTACGCGATCGACCTGTGCGCGATGCTGTTCGCCTTCCCGGTCGCGATCTTCCCGTTCCTGGCCTCCGAGTTGCACGCCGACTGGGCGCTCGGCCCGATGTACGCCGCCTCGGCGGTCGGTGCCATCGTCGTCTCGATGACCAGCGGCTGGACGTCCCGGGTGCACCGCCACGGCCGGCTGCTGCTGGCCGCCGCGCTCGGCTGGGGCGCCGCGATCGCGCTGGCGGGCCTGGCCGACTCGGTCTGGCCGGTGCTGTTCTGCCTGGCACTGGCCGGCGGCGCCGACGAGGTCAGCGGCATCGCCCGCTCCACGCTGTGGAACCAGTCGATCCCGGACGAGCTGCGCGGCCGGATGGCCGGCGTCGAGCTGCTCAGCTACTCGGTCGGGCCGCAGCTCGGCCAGGTCCGGGCGGGCGGCATGGCCGGAGTGGTCGGCGTCCGGGCCTCGGTGTGGATCGGCGGCGTCGCCTGCGTGGTGGGCGTGCTGGCCCTGGCCACCGCGCTGCCGCGGCTGCTCTCCTACGACGACCGCACCGACCCGAACGCGGCCGCCGTCCGCGCCCAGCACGAGCGGGCGGCGGCGGAGCGGGAGGCCGCCGAGGAGGCCGCGGCGGAGCAGGCGGCGGGCGCGTCCTGACCCGCCGCTCCCCCCGTCACCGCCCCTGCTCCCCCGCTCACTCCCCCCGCTCGTCCTCGGGCTTGTCGCTCCAGCGCGGGTCGTTCGTCCACTCCCGGTTGCGCAGCTCGGCGGTCTCCAGCGCGTGCGCCGCCTCCTCGCGGGTGGCGTACGGGCCGAGGCGGTCCTTCGCCGGGCACTCCGGGCCCTCCTCGACCTTGCCGTGCTTGATGCAGTAGAACCACTCGCCGGGCAGGCCGGTCGGCTTGTTGCGGCGGAATCCCAGGGGCATGGTGCGGTCACCTCCGTGTCTGCGGTCGCGGCTCCGCGTTCCCGGTGCGGCGCCGCGTCGTCCCGATCATTCCCCGCCCCGGCGCCGTCCGCACACCCGGACCCCGCGCCGGCGCCCGCCGCGGTACCGGCCACGGCGCCGCAGCCCCGCCAACTAGACTCGCCGCCATGGCACTCGTTCCCGGCATCCAGTCCCCCACCCGCAAGGTCCCGGCGCACATCGCGCGCCCCGAGTACGTCGGCAAGCCCGCCCCGGCGGCGTACACCGGGCCCGAGGTGCAGACCGCCGAGACCATCGAGAAGATGCGGATCGCCGGTGGGATCGCCGCCCGGGCGATGGCCGCGGCGGCCGAGCTGATCGCGCCCGGCGTCACCACGGACGCGCTGGACGCGGTCGCCCACGAGTACATGTGCGACCACGGCGCCTACCCGTCCGACCTCGGCTACCGGGGCTTCCCCAAGTCGGTCTGCACCTCGATCAACGAGGTCATCTGCCACGGCATCCCGGACTCGACCGTCCTCCAGGACGGCGACATCGTCAACATCGACGCCACCGCGTTCATCCACGGGGTGCACGGCGACCTCAACGCCACCTACCTGGTCGGCGATGTGGACGAGGAGTCCCGGCTGCTGGTCGAGCGGACCCGCGAGTCGCTCGACCGGGCGATCAAGGCGGTCAAGCCCGGCCGCCGGATCAACGTCATCGGGCGGGTCATCGAGTCCTACGCCAAGCGCTTCGACTACGGCGTGGTGCGGGACTTCACCGGGCACGGCATCAACACGTCGTTCCACTCCGGCCTGATCGTCCCGCACTACGACAGCGAGCGGGCCACCGAGGTGATCAAGCCGGGGATGACCTTCACCATCGAGCCGATGCTCACCCTGGGCACCTACGACTACGAGGTCTGGCCGGACGGCTGGACCGTCGTCACCAAGGACCGCAAGCGCACCGCCCAGTTCGAGCACACCCTGGTCGTCACGGCGGACGGCGCGGAGATCCTCACCCTGCCGTAGCGGCGGGGCCGGGCCTGGGGGGCGCCGTCAGCCGATGAGCCACTGCTCCTCGGCGACGGCGCCCACCTCGGTGCAGGCGTCGGTCAGCACGTCCAGGACGCGCAGCGGGTCCGGCAGCGGCTGCTCGGGCCCGCGCAGCCACCGCACCTCGGAACCGTCCGGCAGCGCGGCCGGCGGCAGCAGGGTGTACGAGCCGCGGCAGTGCCAGCGCAGGCCGGGGTGCTCGGACATGGTGTCCGGGGTGGAGTCGAGGGCGCTCGGCCACCACTCGTCCTCGTCCACCGGGGTGCCGCGGGTGGCGGTGAAGAACAGGTAGCGGTCCTCGCCGACGGCGGCCACCGGACCCTCGACGCCGAGCGCGGTCAGCCGCTCCAGGGCGAGCCGCCCGGCCTCGGTCGGTACGTCCAGCACGTCGTGGACGCGGCCGGTGGCGGTGACGAAGTTGGCCAGCGGGTCGCGGGAGAGCCAGCGGGCGAGCTGCTCGGGATCGGTGGTGGCCTGGGTCTGCCAGGCGAAGGACACCGGGTGCTGGGCGGGGGCCGGACAGGCCACCCGGTCACAGGAACAGCGGTAACCGGCCGGATGGGCGGCGGGAGCGAGCGGGAACCCGGCGCGGACCGCGCCGAGCAGCTGGTCCAGTCTGGCCGCAGGGCTGTCGGTGGCCGCCGACCGGCCCCGCTCACGATCACGCTTCTGCCACCAGGCCGTCCACCTGCCGCCGGATTCCATCGGGCCCCTTCCGCGCATTGCCGTGCCTGGTGTGACACAGCGTTCGACGTACCACTCCGACGCAACGCACGGCGCCCCCCGCTGCTTCCCCGGGTGGTGCTCGGCCCTGCAGTCCCGCGCCCTGCCGGCCGGAGCCGGGGTAACCGGGCGGCCGACGCCGGGGTCACGGTACGGAGTCACTGCGGCACGACGGCTGCGGCTCGGCGGCCCGGCGGGCACGGTGAGGTGCGCCTCGCCCGGCCCGTACGGGCCCGCTGACCCGGGTGGACCCCGAGGGCGTAACAGGAAGGATAAGGGTGCGCGGGCCCTGTGGATGACCGGGGGCGGTGCCTCTCCGGTCACACTCCCGGCACCCGGCCGCCACACCGTCTCCGCCGCACCGCCGCGGGGTGAGACCCTGGTGGGGTGAAGAGCGCGGACACCGAATTCGTCGGCGGCCCCCTGGACGGCCGGATCCTCCCCATCCCGCTGGGGCCGATGTACGGCGTGCCCAAGAAGTACACCGTGCCGGTCCCCTCGCACGGGGACACCCCGGCGCGCACACTGGTGTACGTCCGGGCCAAGCAGCAGCGGGGCGCCCGCTGGTACTGGCGCTACGAGTACGACGAGGCGGCCACCGTCCGCGCTTCCGGGTGACGGCCGCCTCCCCGCGCGGGAGGACGGCGATGGCGAGGACCGTACGGCACCCGAGGACCCGCGCCGAGGCGGTGGCGCACCACAACCGGCAGGTGGCCGGGGTCACGGTCGGCCTGCTGGTGGTGATCAGCGTCTACAGCGCGGTGCTCGGCTCCAACGGCTGGCTCTGGTTCGGCTGGGCGGTGCTGCTGCTCGCGTGCGTGGCGCTGTTCGTCGTCCACCCCTGAGCAGCAGCACCCTGCGCGTCCGCGCCGGTCAGGCGTCCTCGGCCAGGATCAGGTAGAGCTTCTTGCGGGCCTCGTTGAGCACCTCCAGGCCCTTGGCGCGCTGCGCCTCGGTGCCCGTCGCCATGACCTGCCGGACGGCGTGCTCCACGGCGCCGAGCGCCTGGCCGACCTCCTGGACCGCGGCCCAGTCGATCTCCTGGCCGGCCTCGGCCCACGGCTCGTCCGGCCCGGCATCGGCCTCGGCGCGGCCCGCCTCGGTGAGCGAGACCAGCCGCTTGCCGCCGGTCTCCTCCGCCGTGACCAGGCCCTCCTCCTCCAGCAGCTGGAGGGTCGGGTAGACCGAGCCGGGGCTCGGCCGCCACGCCCCGCCGGACCGCTCGGCGATCTCGGCGATCATCTCGTAGCCGTGCATCGGCCGCTCCTTGAGCAGCGCCAGCAGCGAGGCGCGCACGTCCCCGCGCCGGGCCCGGCCACCGCGCCGGCCGCGGACCCACGGCGGCGGCCCGCCGAAACCGCCCCGGGCCCACGGCGGACCCGGCCGTCCACCCGGCCCACCGCCGAACGGCGGCGGACCGAAGGGGCCGAACGCCCCCCGGCCCTCGGGGCGCTCACCGGGCATCCCGGCGAACTCCGGCCCGCGGCAACCGCCGGGGCCTCCCTCTCCACGGAATCGTCCTGGGCGCATCGCACCCACCTCCCGATCGGGCCGCTCCGGGGCGGCCCACTAGTCGATCACCAGACGATCGTTCGAGGCAGTCGAGTCACTGTCCCGATATCTCGACGATATATCGGTGACTGTCGACCGTCAACGCTTTCCGATACACCGTCCACCACCGCGCGGTACCCGGCCGATACGGTGCGGGGCATGGCCGGAGAACGAGACCTCACGACACTGCTGCGCGACCTGCGCCCCCAGCTCAACCCGGGGCGGTACGTCTACTGCACACTGCCCACCAAGGTGCCCGCCGGACTGCGGCCGGTGGCCACCGTCGCCGAACCCGAGGGGGTGACGGTGGTGGTCGCCCAGGAGGAGGCCGACGCCCTCGGCCTGCCCTACGAGTACGTCGCCGCCTGGATCACCCTGCGGGTCCACTCGGCGCTGGAGGCCGTCGGCCTGACCGCCGTCGTCGCCACCCGGCTGGCCGAGGAGGGGATCAGCTGCAACGTGGTCGCCGGCTACCACCACGACCACCTGTTCGTCGCCGCCGACGACGCCGACCGGGCCGTCCGCGTCCTGGAGGCCCGCGCCTGACGCGTCCGGGTGGCCGCCCAGCCGGGGGCCTCGGAGACTGGAGGGGCCGGGCACCGGCCCGGCCCCTCCCCCGCGCCCGGAAGGAAGTACGCCGCCATGGCCATCTGCATCACCTGCGGCAACGACTACTGGCTCGCCTTCGAGATCAAGACGGTCACCGGCGACGTCTACACCTTCGACAGCTTCGAGTGCGCGATGGAGAAGCTCGCGCCGCACTGCGAGCAGTGCAACGTCCGGATCGTCGGCCACGGCGTCGAAGTGGCCGGCATGTTCTTCTGCGGCGCCCACTGCGCCCGCGTCAACGGCGGGCTCGGCGCCCAGGTCCGCGACGCCGTCGGCACCCACCCGGGCTGACCCGGTCGTCGCGGTACGAAGAACCCCCCTGACCGGGCGGTTGGCCCGGTCGAAGGGGGAAGGGGGCGGAAGAGTCGGCCTGTACGCCGGGTTCTGTCACCCGGGCTGCTCGCGCGGCCCGGGGAGACGGCCATCCATCTAGGGCTGCCGTTGCCGACAGCCTCGTGCGGTCCACCCGCGGACTCGGGCGAGCAGCCCTCAAGCATCCGCGCACGGCGCCGTGAGGCACCGATCTTGACCTTGCTCCAGGTGGGGTTTACCGAGCCGGCCGGGTCACCCCGGTCGCTGGTGGTCTCTTACACCACCGTTTCACCCTTACCCGTCGCCGAAGCGGCGGGCGGTCTGTTTTCTGTGGCACTGTCCCGCGGGTCACCCCGGGTGGGCGTTACCCACCACCCTGCTCTGTGGAGCCCGGACGTTCCTCGGCGGGCCCTAGGACCCGTCGCGACCGCCCGGCCGGCTCTTCCGCCGTAGTGGTCATGGTAGCCGCTCGGGCGGGGCCTCCCGAACCCCGGGGCGGGTCAGCGGCGGGTCACCGCCGAGACGGGCGGCGACCCGGGTGGCGGTGGCGGTGCCCCAGGCGGAGGTGGTGACCAGGCCGAGCAGCCCGATCGTGGCGCCCAGGCCGGCGACGATGTACCAGCCCGCGTGGCTGGCCGGGGCGAAGCCGGAGGCGACCGTGCCGAGCACCGCCGAGGTGACCACGGTGCCGATCACCGCGACGCCGAGCGACTGGCCGACCTGCCGGCTGGTGGACGCGACGGCCGCCGCCACCCCGGCCTGGGCGCGCGGCATGCCGGAGACGGCGGCGTTGGTGATCGGCGCGTTCACGAAGCCGAAGCCGAAGCCGAACAGTCCGTACGCGGCCAGCAGCAGGCCCGGTGGGGAGTCCGCGGCCAGCCGGGTGAGCAGCAGGCCGCTGGCGACCAGGCCGAGGCCTGCCAGCACCAGCGGCACCCGTGGGCCGCGGGCGCCGACGATCCGGCCCGAGAGCGGCGCGCAGACCAGCATCATCCCGGCCATCGGCAGCGTCCACAGGCCGGCCTCCACCGGGCTGTAGCCGCGGACGTCCTGCAGGTAGATGGTGTTCAGGAAGAGGAAGCCGCCGAGCGAGGCGAAGGCGCAGACGGCCGTCACGGTGGCGCCGGTGAACGGCGCGCTGCCGAAGAACCGCGGGTCGACCAGCGGCTCGGCGACCCGGCGCTCCCAGAGCGGGAAGGCCACCAGCGCGGCGAGCGCCGCCGCGGCCAGGCCGAGGATCAGCGGGGACGTCCAGCCGTGCGCGGGGCCCTCGATGATCGCGCCGGTGCCGCAGCCGAGCAGCACCATCATCAGCAGCTGCCCGACCGGGTCCGGCCGGCGGGCCCGGGGCGCCCGCGACTCGGGGACGTAACGGGCGGTCAGCAGACAGGCCAGCAGACCGACCGGAACGTTGATCAGGAAGATCGCCGGCCAGCCCGCGGCGTGCACCAGGAAGCCGCCGAGCAGCGGTCCGAGCGCCATCGAGATGCCGACCACACCGCCCCAGACGCCGATCGCCCGGGCCCGTTCGCGCGGCTCGGTGAAGGTGTTGGTGATGATCGACATCGCCACCGGGTTGAGCATCGAGCCGCCGACCGCCTGCACCGCCCGGAACGCCACCAGCCACCCCAGGCCGGGCGCCAGGCTGCAGAGCAGCGAGCCGAGCACGAAGACCAGCAGGCCGGTCTGGAACACCCGGCGGCGCCCGAAGCGGTCCGCCAGCGAGCCGAACAGCATCAGCAGCGAGGCCAGCACCAGGGTGTAGGCGTCGATGATCCACTGCAGCCCGGAGGCGGGGGCCTCCAGGTCCCGCTGGATCTGCGGGAGGGCGATGTTCACGACGGTGTTGTCGAGCCCGACGATGAACAGGCTCAGGCAGCAGATCGCCAGGATGAGCTGCCGGCGGCGCCGCCCGGGATCGGCGGACGGCGGACTCATGGGGGTCGCTTCGCGCACGCGTCGATCCTCCCACCCGGGCGGGCGTCGACGGGCGACGAAGCGGCCCGTCCGGGTGGCGAGGCCGGCCACCGCGAGCCGAGCGCCGGACCGCGCGCCGGGCGGTGGGCCGGGCAGTGGGCCGCGCGCCGGGCGCTTCGGCGCCCGAGCGGCGCGCGCGGGCCGGCGGGGTGGGGTGACCAGCCGTTTCCCGGCGCGGGGGCGGGTTGCGTAGGGTGGCGTGGTCGGTGGCCGTGGAGTGTGGAGGAGTCCGTCGTGCTGGTGCTGTTGCCGCCCTCGGAGGGGAAGGCCGCGTCCGGGGACGGTGTGCCGGTGGCGCTCGACGGGCTGTCGCTGCCCGGGCTGACGGCGGCGCGGGCGGAGGTGCTGGAGGCGCTGGTCTCGCTCTGCCGCGGGGACGAGGACGCCGCCGCGGGGGTGCTGGGGCTGAGCCCGGGCCTGCGCGGCGAGGTGGCGCGCAACGCGGGGCTGCCGACGGCGGGGGCGCTCCCGGCCGGGCAGGTGTACACCGGGGTGCTGTTCGACAACCTCGGGCTGGCGACGCTGGACGAGGCCGCGTACGGCCGGGCCGAGCGGAGCCTGCTGGTCTTCTCCGGCCTCTGGGGCGCGGTGCGGATCGGCGACCGGATCCCGCCCTACCGCTGCTCGATGGGTGTGAAGCTTCCCGGGCCGGGGGCGCTCGGCGCGTACTGGCGGCGTGCGATGGCCGATGTGCTGCCGGAGGTCGCCGACGGCCTGGTGCTGGACCTGCGCTCCTCCGCCTACGCGGCGGCGTGGAAGCCGGCCGGCGAGGTGATCGCCCGGACGGCGACCGTGCGGGTGCTCCAGGAGCGGGACGGCCGGCGGACCGTCGTCAGCCACTTCAACAAGGCCACCAAGGGGCGGCTGGTCCGCGATCTGCTGGTGGCGGGCGCCGAGCCGAAGACGCCGGGTGAGCTGCTGGACGCGCTGACCGTGCTGGGCCACCGGGTGGAGGTCGCCGCCGAGGGCACCGCGCGCAAGCCCTGGCAGCTGGACGTGGTGGTCACCGAGGTGCACTGAGCGGACAGGTGCACGGGCGGACGCGCGAACAAGTGCACGGACAGGTGCACCGACGGGAACGCGCGCCGGGGGCCGGTCGGATCGGCCGACCGGCCCCCGGCGTTTCTCAGCGCAGGTGCCCGGTGTCGTTGAGCAGCCGTAGCGAGGCGTTGCCGTCCGCGTAGTACTGGACGGCGCAGAGCGAGGCGGCGGACAGCTCCATCCGGTACAGCGAGTCCGGCGGGGCGCCGAGCGCCAACCGGACCAGCGTCTTGATCGGGCTGACGTGCGAGACCACCAGCACGGTCCGTCCGGGGTGGCGGGCGAGGATCTTGTCCCGGGCCACCCCGACCCGGTGGGTGAGCGTGGCGAAGCTCTCGCCGCCGCCGGTCGGCCGCACCTTGGTGGAGCCGAGCCAGGCGGTGAGGTCGTCGGGGTACCGCTCCCGCGCCTCGGCGAAGGTCAGCCCCTCCCAGGCGCCGAAGTCGACCTCGCGCAGCCCCTCCTCGTACCGGACCTCCAGGCCCAGCCGGGCGGCGACGGTCTCCGCGGTCTGCCGGGCACGCCGCATCGGCGAGGCCACCACGGCCTGGACCGAGCCGCGCGCGGCGAGCGCCTCGGCCACCCGCTCGGCCTGCCAGCGGCCCTTCTCGGAGAGCTCCGGATCGGTGCCGCCGCTGCCGGAGAACCGCTTCTCCGGGGTGAGGTGGGTCTCGCCGTGCCGGAGCAGGACGAAGGTGGTCGGGGTGCCGAGGTCCGCCGGGGCCGCCCAGCCCGTCTTGGGCGCGGCGGTCTCCAGCGGCTCGGTCTCCGGCGGCTCCACCGGGGAGGGCGCGGAGGCGGCCACGGGCCGGGGCTCCCGCTGGCGGCCGGCCTTGCCCGCGTCCATCGCCTCGTTGGCGAGCCGGTCGGCGTCCTTGTTCTGCTCGCGCGGGATCCAGGTGTACCGGACCCGCCCGCGAGGGAAGACCTCGCGGGCCTCGGCGGCGAGCGGCTGCATGTCCGGGTGCTTGATCTTCCAGCGGCCGGACATCTGCTCGACGACCAGCTTGGAGTCCATCCGGACGTCCACCGAGGCACCCGGGTCGATCTCCCGGGCCGCGCGCAGCCCGGCGATCAGCCCCTTGTACTCGGCCACGTTGTTGGTCGCGTGCCCGATGAACTCGGCCGCCTCGGCGAGGAGCTGCCCGGTGTCGCCGTCGCGGACCACCGCACCGTAGCCGGCCGGCCCCGGGTTGCCCCGGGAGCCGCCGTCCGCCTCGACGACGAACCTGCGCGCCGCCACCGGCTCAGACGCCGGAGTCGGCGGTGCGGACCAGGATCCGCGAGCAGTTCTCGCAGCGGACCACCTTGTCGGCCGGCTCGGCCTTGATGGAGTTGAGCTCGGTGATCGAGAACTCGGTGCGGCAGCCCTCGCAGCGGCGCTGGTAGAGCCGGGCCGCGCCGACGCCGCCCTGGGTCTCGCGCAGCTTGCTGTAGACCTTCATGAGGTCGGCCGGGATGACGGCGGCGACGGCCTCGCGGTCACGCTTGACCTTCTCCACCTCGGCGTCGATCTCGGCGTACGCGGCGTCCCGGCGGCCCTCGGCCTCGGTCAGCACGACGGTGGAGTGCTCCAGGCGGGCGGACAGCTCGGTGGTACGGGTCTGGGCGGACTCCAGCCGCTCCATGATCTCCAGCACGACCTCCTCCAGGTCGCCCTGGCGCTTGGCCAGCGACCCGATCTCGTGCTGGAGGTTCTCCAGGTCCTTGGGCGAGGTGATCGCACCGGAGTCCAGGCGCTGCTGGTTGCGGGCGGCCCGGGTACGGACCTGCTCCACGTCCGCTTCGGCCTTGGTGAGCTCGCGGGTGGTGTCGCCGTGCTGGGCCTCGGCGGCGACCACCAAGTCCTTGAGGGCGGTGTGGTCGGCGTTGACCTTGTCGATCTCCGCGTGCTCGGGCAGGCTGCGCCGCCGGTGGGCCAGCTGGTCGAGCTTGGAGTCGATGGCCTGGAGGTCGAGCAGGCGGATCTGGTCGGCGGGCGCGGCGTTCAAGCGGAGAGCTCCTGTGAATCGGGTCAGGCGGGGAAGGACATGGGGGCGTGCGCGGTCCACGGGTCGGTGACCGTGCGGGAGACCCGGGTCTCCACGGTCCAGCCGTGCTTCTCGACGGCGCCGTGCAGCGCCCGCTCGGCCAGCGGCAGCCAGGGCCACTCGGTGGCCCAGTGCGCGGCGTCGACCAGGGCGACCGGCGCCGCCTCGGCGGCCTCGGAGGCGGGGTGGTGGCGCAGGTCGGCGGTCAGGTAGGCGTCCACGCCCGCCGCGCGCACCTCGGCGAACAGGCTGTCGCCCGAGCCGCCGCACACCGCGACCCGGCTGACCAGACGGTTCGGATCGCCGGAGACCCGTACACCGGCGGCGGTGGCCGGCAGCCCCTTGGCGACGTTCGCGGCGAACGCCGCGAGGGTCAGCGGGGGCTCCAGCAGGCCGATCCGCCCGGTGCCGCGCCGGCCCAGCGGGTCGGTCGGGTCCGGCACCAGCGGTCCGGTGACGCTCAGGCCGACCGCCTCGGCGAGCGCGTCCGAGACGCCCGGGTCGGCGTGGTCGGCGTTGGTGTGCGCCACGTGCAGGGCGATCCCGTTGCGGATCAGGGTGTGCACGACGCGGCCCTTGAAGGTGGTCGCGGCGACGGTGGTGGTGCCCCGCAGGTACAGCGGGTGGTGGGTGACCACCAGGTCGGCCCCCCACTCGACGGCCTCGTCGACGACCGCCTGCACGGGGTCGACGGCGAAGAGGACGCGGCGGACCTCGGCCTGAGGGTCTCCGCAGACCAGGCCGACGGCGTCCCAGGACTCCGCCCACCGCGGCGGGTACAGCTCTTCGAGGGCGGTGATGACGTCGGACAGTTTCGGCACCTGTCGAGACTACCGTGCGCGGGGGCGGCGGCGGTCCGCCCGGTTCGCCGCCACGGCCCGCGCCGGGGCGGTGCCCCTCGGTGGGCGGGGCGTACGGATGCGCGTCAACCCGCGCTACGGCGTGCGCGGGCGGCCGGCGCGGCCCCGTTCGACCGGCGCGCGGGGGCGGTGCGCACGGGACGGCGGGGCGTGCGCCGGGCACACCGGGCCGTTCGCACGAATTCGAAACAGCACCGGGATCACCCTTACGAGTGAAGTGACCGGCTTCGGATTGAGCATCCCTCGCTACCGAAAGTAACTTCTCCTCTGCGAACGGGAGTTGCCCGACCAGGGGGGTCGGCGAGGCGCTCCGCCGGAGGGACGGGCCCGGGTGAGGCAGGGCTGTCCGGGCCGCGCGGCGGACGCGGCCGGGGCGGTGCCGACGGTGTCGGCCGCCGCCGGGGCAGCACACCCGGGCAGTTCCGAGGAACCGATGTCAGGCCGTGGCCGCGCGCCCCGGTGCCGGAGCAGTGGGCACCGACGGGGCGCGCCGGCACCGGACGAAGGGATGTGGTGGCGAATGGTGGCGGGCACATCGTTTCGTACGGCCGGAGGAACGGACTCGGCGGGCCACGGGCCGGATGCGGCCGACCGGTGGCCCGAGCTGACGCGGACGGCGCCGGCCGTCACCGGAGGCCGGGGAGGCGGCGGGGACGCGCGGGTCGGCGGGCAGGCCGACTGGCGGGTCACCGTCGAGGGCTTCTGGTGCACGGCCGGGCCGTCCGCGGGCGAGCTCCCCGACGAGGGCTGGAAGCCGCACGTCAGCGCCGCCTCGGCGGCCGGCGGCGCGGTGCTCGCGGCCGTCACCGAGGTGCTCGCCGAGGACCCGTGCGCGTTCAGGTCCGCGGCCGGCCCGGCGCAGCTGCACCGACTCAACTCGCGCGACAGCGCACGGGGTTCGGCCGGAAGGTGCATCACCGTCCATCCGGGGGGCGAACCGCGGCTCCGGCGGCCGGCCGCCGCGCTGCACCGGGCCACCGACGGCCTGCCCGGTCCTGCGGTGCTCTCCGACCGCCCGTACCGGCCGGGCGCGGGCCGGGCGACGCCGCGGCGGCGCGGCAGCGGCGGGGTGCTGCCGGTCGGGCGGTACGTGGTCACCGGGGCGATCCGGCACGGCGCCAAGGGCGGCGTCCTCCGCGGCCGGGAGGCCGACGGCGGCGCCGAGGTCGTGGTCAGGCAGACCCGCGCGCACATCGAGGTGGACCGCGCCGGCGCGGACGCGCGCGCCGCGCTGCGGCACGAGGCCGACCCGCTCGCCCGCCCGGAGGGCCGGGAACCGGCGCCGCGCCCGGTCGAACCCGTCGAACAGGACGACGCGCTCCACCTCGTGCAGGAACGAATCGCCGGGGAGCCGCTGGGCAGCCGGGCCGGCAGCCGCGCCGATGCGGCCGGCACCCCCGGCTGCCGTGCCCCCGAGCAGGGCCTGGAGCGGCTCGCCGCCGACCCGGACCCGACCGGGACGGTGGCGGCATGACCGTGGCCGCCCGCGCCGCCACCCAGGCACTGCGCCGGCTCGGCTTCACCTTCTCCGCCGACGGCAGCCACGCCGCCTGCCTGGCCTCCGCCGCCGACGGCGGCTGGTACGTGGAGAGTTGGCGCCTCCCGCTGGACGGACCCGCCGTCCCGACCGGCCTGCGACTGCCGGGCAACCGCTTCGAGAGCTTCCGCTCACAACTGGTCGCCCTGCCGGACGGTTCGGTGCTGGTCTGCCGGCACGACGGCGAACGACAGCAGCTGGTGACGCTCCGCCCCGACACCGACCCCAGCGGTCAAGCCGTCACCGCTGAACGGCCGTTGACCACACTGAGGATGCCCGGCCTGCGCCTGCTGCCGCTCCCCGAGGGCGCGCCGTCCGGCCCCGGCGCACCGGTCGCGGTGGCCCTGGGCAGCGACACCCGGCCGGCCACCACCGTCTGGCTGCTGCGGGCCGACGGATCCGCGCCGCAGCAGGTCGCCGAGATCCCGGGCCTGCACGGCGGCGGCGTCTGGCTGGACCGCACCGGCGCGCTGCTGGCGCTCGACCGGGTGCGCGACGGCCTGGTCCGCACCGTGGTGCTCGACCTGCGCAGCGGCACCGTCACCCCGCTGCTGGAGATCGGCGGCCACAGCAACGACCGGCTGGTGCTGTTCGACCCGGACAGCCGGTTCGCGATGGTGCGCAGCGACGCACCCGGCACCGACCGGATCGGCTGGGGCGTGCTGGGCGGCGGCGAACCGCTGCGGTTCCCGGAAGCCCTGCACGTCGCGGGCATGTTCCTGCGACCGGTGGCGCTGCGACCGGACGCGGACGGGCCCCGGGTGGCCGTCCAGGTCGACCACGGCGCGGGCTGCTCGCTCGCCCTGTGGCGGCCGACCGCCGGACGGCTGGACCCGCTGCCCGTCCCGCCGGGGCGACTCGGCGCGGTGGGGCACTGGTCGGCGGGCGGGCTGCGGGTGCCGTACTCGGCGCCCGACCACCCGACCGCACTCGCCACGCTGGACGTGGACGCGCTGCTGGCGCACGTCCCGGCCGGACCCGCGTCCGGCCCCGTGCCGGTGCCGCTCCCGCTGCAACTGGCGCCGCTCGGCTCCGGCCTGCCCGGACCGTGGCGGGACACCGTGCCACCCTGGCGGCCCGGCGCCGTCGGACGCGCCAACACCTCGGCGCCGCCGCCCGGCTGGCGTCTTGACGGGTCCGCCGAGCCGAGTGACGGCGGCCGGTGGCGCCCCGCCCAGAGCATCGAACTCGCGGGACCGGAAGGACCGTTGGAGGCCGTGGTGTACGGCGGGGACGCCTGGCTGAGCAGTCCGCACCTGGTGCTGGCCCTGCACGGCGGCCCGGCGGACGCCTGGCGACTGGAGTTCGATCCGGCCCTGCAGCGGATGGCGGCCGAGGGCCTGGCGGTGCTCGCGCCGAACCAACGCGGTTCCACGGGCTACGGGTTGGCGCACGCGATGGCCATCCGGGGCACCTGGGGCGGGCCCGACCTCGACGACGTGCTGCACCTGCTGGAGGCCGTCGCCGGTCAGCGCGCGGCGCTCGGCCTGGAGCCGCCGGCCCTGTTCGGGGTCAGCTACGGCGCGTTCCTCGCCCTGCTCGCCGCCGCACACGCGCCGGCCGGCCAGGTGACGCGCTGCGCGGTCGTCGCACCGTTCCTCTCCGGTGGCCGGCTCCTGGCCGAAGCGTCCTCCTCCGTCCGGGCGTTGACCACCCGGCTGGGCGGCGGCGAGCCGATCGCGGACGCCCGGGGACCGCGCGACGTGCTCCAGCTGGCGCACCGGATCGGCGCACCGCTGCTGATCGTGCACGGCGACCGCGACGAGGTCGTCCCGGTGAGCCAATCGCGTTCACTGCGCCACGAGTTGCTGCGCATCGGACGCACGGAGGGCACCGACTTCCGCTACGTCGAGGCGGCGGGCGCCGGACACGAGGTCCTGGCCGAGGAGGGCGGAGCGGTCCTGCACGAGCTGCTCGCCACCTTCCTGCGCACCGGCCGCCCGGGCTGAGCATCCCACCCCGGCATCTCCCCCGCCCAGGAAGTCGGATCCGCCGACTTCCCACTCCGCAGCGCCCCACCGCCCGGGTGTCGCAGTGCCGTGCCCGGTGCGTGTTCGGGACCGTTCGGGGCCGTGCCGTTCCCCGGATGGCCGTCATGATCTCGATAGGATCTCGCCCGGTCCGGCGGTTAGGGTGGCGGCCGGGGTGCGGGCGCGATCACCGGCCATGCCCCGACCGCGCCCGCGATGTGCCGGCCGGGCGCCGATACACCTGCACCCTCGCAAGGAAAAGACGATTCTGATGTCCGACACCCTCACCGACACCACCGGACCCGCCAGCGGGACCGACGCCGACGAGACCACGGCCGAGGACACCGCGTCGCACGGCCGTCACCGCGGCCGGTCCGCCGCCGACGACAGCCCCGAGGCCGATCCGCACGGCCGCCACCGTGCCGCCGGAGACGACCGGGGCTGAGCCCCACCACCCGACGAGGCCCGCCGGAGCCCTCCGGCGGGCCTCGTCGCGCACCCGGCCCCGGGCGGGGCGCTCAGCCCGGCGTCACGACCGTCCGCAGCGCCTCGCCGCCGCGCATCTGCGCGAGCGCGTCGTTGACGTCGGCCAGCGCGACCCGGTGGGTGATCATCCCCGCCAGGTCGATCCGCCCGGCCCGCCACAGGTCGACCACCAGCGCGACGGTGCGCGTCAACGGCGCGCCGCCGTACAGCGAGGGCAGCAGCCGCTTCTCGTTGAAGAACAGCTCACCCATGCTGAAGCTCGCGAGGTCGTCCTGCGCCCCGGCGCCGATCACCACGACGGCGCCGCCGCGCCGGGCCGCGCCGTACCCGGCCCGGACGGTGGCCGAGCGGCCGACCGCCTCGAAGACGTAGTCGAAGCCGCCGCCCGGCAGGCCCTTCGCCACCGCCTTGAGCTCCTCGGGGGCGAGCGCCTCGGTCGCGCCGAAGGCCAGTGCCCGCTCCCGACGGGAGACCACCGGGTCGACCACGGCGATCCGGCCCGCACCGCAGACCCGGGCGCCCTGCACCGCGGCGACGCCGACACCGCCGGCGCCGATCACCGCGACCGACGCGCCCGGCTCGACCCGCGCGGTGTGGACGGCCGCGCCGATGCCGGTGGTGACGCCGCAGCCGATCAGCGCGGCCAGGTCGTAGGGGAGGTCGGCGGGCACCGGGAGAACCGCGTCGCGCTCGACCACGACCTCCTCGGCGAAGGTGCCGGTGCCGTAGAAGCCGGACGCCTCGCCGCGCCCGCCACCGTCCGCGCCGTAGCGGAAGCCGGGCGCGCCGAGCCGCCGCAGGCTGGCCACGCAGAGGTGCGAGCGGCCGCGCTCGCAGTGCGCGCACCGGCCGCAGGGCGCCATCCAGCAGAGCACGACGCGGTCGCCGACGGCGATGTCCGTCACGCCCTCGCCGACCTCGACGACGTCCCCGGCCCCCTCGTGCCCGGGCACGAACGGTGCGGGCTGGGGCAGGACACCGCTCATCGCGGACAGGTCGGAGTGGCAGAGGCTGGCGGCGCGCAGCCGGACCCGCACCTTGCCGGGGCCGAAGCCCACGGCCTCGACGTCGTCGCGGACGTCGAGCGTCTCCTGGCCGGTCTCGTGCAGGATGGCTGCGCGCATGGGGGCTGCTCCCGGGTCCGTCTCGGATCGCTGGTCCGGCAGATTCTGACACGGCGTCCAAGGGGTGGGTGGAACACGTTCCACCACGTCTCCCCGGCCGGTGGAACGCTGCGGAATCCCAACGGAATCCAAGGGTTCCCCGGGTCCGTGGCGCCTGGCATGATCATCCGCCGTGCCCAACCCCACCGCTCCCCCACCGTCGTCGGCAGCACCGACGACGTCGGCGCCGGCGCCGACCGCCTCCGCCGTGCGCCCGCTCTCCTGCCCGACGTGCTCCGGGCCGATCGACCCCGACCCCCGGTTCACCGCCTGGTGCCCGGCGTGCGAGTGGAACCTCGTCCCCGCCGAGGAGGCCGCCGAGGACTGCGCCAGGTCCACGAAGGAGCTGGCCCGGGAACGTGCGGCAGCCGAGCGGACCGAGCGGCTGTTCGAGGAGGTCGTCGACGGCCGCACCGACACCACCCGGCGGGACTGGCTCACCGCCTCGGCGCTGGCCCTCCCCGTCCACGCGGTCACCGTCGTCGTCGCGGGGGCGGCCGGCCTGCTGCTCGTCACCGGCAATACGACGGTGCGCTGCCTCGGCGCCCTCCTCCTCGCCGTCGCCTTCCTGCTCCGTCCGCGGCTCGGCCGGGTGCCGAGCGGCGCGGGCGTGCTGAGCCGCTCCGAGGCCCCCGCGCTGTACGGGCTGGCCGACCGGGTCGCCGCCGAACTCGGGGCGCCGCCGGTCGGGGTGATCCGGGTCACCGAGGACTTCAACGCGAGCATGGCGGTGGTCGGGCTGCGCCGGACGTCGGTGCTCACCCTGGGCCTGCCGCTCTGGGAGGCGCTGGACGACGGGCAGCGGCTCGCGCTGCTCGGGCACGAACTCGCCCACCAGGTCAACGGCGACAACCGGCGCGGCCTGTGGCTCGGCTCGGCGATGCGGGCGCTGGCGCACTGGTACGAGCTCGCCCGGCCCGCCGACCGGTCCCGGGGAGGGTACGGCGTGATCGCGCTGCTGTCGCTGATCGGGGACTTCATAGGCAACGCCTTCCTGCATCTTGTCAGCCAACTTCCCTACCGGGCCTACCTGTTGCTCGACCGACTGACGGCGCGCGCCGGGCAGCAGGCCGAGTACCGGGCCGACGAACTCGGCGCCCGGGTCGCGTCCACCGCGGCGGCGCGCGGGATGCTGGGGGCGCTGCTGCTCGGGCCGGCGACCGCGACGGTGACCATGCGGCTGCGCGCCGAGATCCAGTCGCGGCCCCGCTCCGGCCGGCGGGACGCCGCTCCGGGGCCGGACGTCACCGAGCTCTGGCCGCAGCTGCGCGAGCACCTGGCGGCGATCCCGCCGCTGGAGCGCGAGCGGCTGCTCCGCCGCTCACGGCGGGACGGCCACACCGTGGACGCCTCGCACCCGCCGACCCATCTGCGGCTGGCGCTCCTCACCCGGCGTGCGACGCTCCCGGCGGCCGTCACCTGCGCGCCGCACGAGGCCGCCGCCGTCGCCGCCGAGCTCGCCCCGCACCGCACCCGCATCGCCCGCGCCCTCCTCGCCGGCTGACCGCCGCTGCCGCTACCGCGCGGAGCAGGAAGTCGGCCGGTCCGACTTCCTGCTCCGCGCTCCTCTCCACAGCACCCTGTTCGCGAGGCGGAGACAGGTCGACCGGTCCACTGATGGCGGGGGCCCGGGCGGGAAGAGGGGCCCGGGGCCGGGCGGGGGCACGGGGTGGGGCGAGGGCGTACCGTCGAGTAGGGTCCGACGGCGAGCAGGAACACCAGACCACCCGTCGAGGAGCAGCACCATGTCCGACCTCCTGGAGACCACGCGCCCGCAGCCCGAGGTGCTGGCCGCGTTCGAGGGCGCGACCGGGTTCATGCCCGTCGACGAGGGCCTCGCGCTGTACGCCGCCGCGGTGACCGCCGCGCGCCGGACCGGGCTGCCCGTCCTGGAGATCGGCACCTACTGCGGCCGCTCCGCGATCCTGCTGGCCGCCGCCGCGCGGGAGGCCGGCACCGTGGCGCTGACCGTCGACCACCACCGCGGCTCCGAGGAGCAGCAGCCCGGCTGGGAGTACCACGACCCGACCCTGGTCGACCCGGAGGTCGGCCGGATGGACACCCTCCCCCGGTTCCGCCGTACCCTGCACGCGGCCGGTCTGGAGGAGCACGTGGTCGCCCTGGTCGGGCGCTCGCCGCAGATCGCGGCCCTGTGGGGCGGCCGGCTCGCCCTGGTCTTCATAGACGGCGGCCACACCGACGAGCACGCCACCGGCGACTACGAGGGCTGGGCGCCGCACCTGGCTCCGGAGGGCCTGCTGGTGGTGCACGACGTCTTCCCCGACCCGGCCGACGGCGGCCAGGCGCCGTACCGGGTCTACCTGCGGGCGCTGGCCGAGGGCTTCGAGGAGGTCTCGGTGACCGGGTCGCTGCGCGTCCTGCGCCGCCGCGCCACCACCGGCTGATCCCCGGCCCCGACCGCGCTCCGCCCGCCGCCCCCGCACGGGTGTCCGGAATCGGCCGACCGGCCCCACGGGCGATCACGGATGCTCTAACGTCGTGCCGGGGCTGCCGGGCGGGAGCGCGAACGGTACGGTGTCCGCGCGATCGCGGACGCCCGCGTCGCGGCACGGCCGCATGACACCAGCAGAACATCCGGGCGGAGCGCACCCGGGCCGACCGTGGGGGCCAGCACAGATGACGGACCAGCAGAACACCGCACCGGCGGTCTGGGACCCGACCGCCCGGGGCGGTGCGGGCGGCTGGGTGCGCGGTCCCCAGCAGTCCCCCGCCCCGAGCGCCTCCACCGCTCCCGCCGCGCCGCCGACCGCCCCCGCCGCGCCGCCGCAGCCGGCACCGCCGCACCCCGCGCAGTCGCCGGCCGGGCCGCCCGCCGACGACGCCCCGACGGCCGTCATCCCGCAGCCGGTGCCGCCGCGGCCCGCCGCCCCCGGCTCGCTGCCGCCCCCGACCGTCCCGGCGTTCCCGCAGGCCACCCCGGGCGCCGGCGCGTCCTACGGCGCGCCCCACCCGCAGCAGCAGGCGCAGGCCCCGCAGCAGCCCCCGTTCCTGCCCCCGCCCCAGCGGGGCTACGGCGGCCAGGCCCCGTACGGGCACCCCGGCCACCCCGGCCACGCGGCCCCCAGCCAGCCCGCCCCCAGCCAGCCCGGCTACGGCCAGCCCGGCTACCCGCAGCCCGATTACGCCCAGCCCGACTACCCCCAGCACCCCTATCCTCAGCAGACCTACCCGCAGCACGACTACCCGACCGACTACGCGGAGCCCGACGACGACGGCGGCGGCAAGCGCGCACCGCTGCTGATCGCCTTCGCCCTGCTCTTCGTCCTGGCCCTGGGCGGCGGCATCCTCTGGGCGGTCCGCGACAAGGGTTCCAGCACCGACCAGGCCGGCCCCGCGGCCCCGTCCGCCTCCGCCACGGCCGGCGCCGACGCCTCCGGGAACCCGCCGCCCGCGCCGGCCCCCAACGGCTCCGCCGGTGCGCCGACCCCGGCCGCCTCCGACACCGCGGCGGCGAGCGCGACGCCCAGCCCGACCGACTCCGCCGGCGGGCCCAACGCGCAGTCCCAGGCGAAGGCGCTGGACGAGCTGCTCAGCCAGGGCGAGAGCGCCAAGGCCCCGATCGGCAACGCGGTCGCCAAGGTGAACAGCTGCCCGGCCAAGCCGGAGATCGACACCGCCGCTCAGGTCTTCGACAGCGGCGCCAAGCAGCGCGACCAGCTGCTCACCAAGCTGGCCACCCTGAGTGTCACCGACCTGCCGGGCGGCGCGGACGCCGTACAGTCGCTGAAGTCCGCCTGGCAGCTGTCCGCCGACATCGACCGGGCGTACGCGAGCTGGGCCCGGACCGTCGCCGCCCAGGGCTGCTCGGGCAGCGCCCCGAACACCGCCGACAAGAAGCGCGCCGACGAGCTCAACCCGCAGGCCACCCAGGCGAAGAAGGACTTCGTGGCGAAGTGGAAGACGATCGCCGACCAGTTCGGACTCACCGCCCGTACCCAGGACCGGATCTGACCCACCCGTGACGCGCACCACCCAGCACCCCACCGAGCCCCTCGAACCGACCGAAGCGGCCGAACCTTTCGAAGCGGCCGAGCCGATCGAGCCGATCGACGACCCCGCGCCCGCCGCCCCGCCCCGCCCGGCGGAGCAGGACGGGCCCCGGCCCCGGCGCCGGTCCGCGCTGCTGCGCACGGTGACCGTGGTCGGCGTGCTGGCTCCGCTCGGCGTGGCCGGCTGGCTGGGCTGGCAGGCCGTCGGCGACCCCGACCGAAGCACACCGGACGCCGCCCCGCAGGCCGTCGGCCCGGCGAGCACCGGCCCGACCGACCCCACCGACACGACCGGTACGACCGGCACCCCGAGCGCGACGGCGTCCACCACCCCCGCCGCCCCCACCGACCCCGCGCTCCCCGCCGCCCCGGCGGCCACCACCCTGACCGGCCGCACCGTCCTGCTCGACCCCGGCCACAACACCGGGAACTCCGCCCACACCGCCGAGATCAACCGCCAGGTCGACATCGGCAACGCCCGCAAGGAGTGCGACACCACCGGCACCAGCACCAACGCCGGCTACACCGAGGCCGAGTACTCGCTGGACGTGGTCCGCCGGACCCGCGCGCTCCTCGTCGCCCGCGGCGCCACCGTGGTGCTGGTCCACGACGGCGACCGCCCCTGGGGGCCGTGCATCGACGAGCGCGCCCGGATCGGCAACACCGCCCGCGCCGACGCGGCGGTCTCCGTCCACGGCGACGGCGGGCCGGCGAACGGCAGCGGCTTCCACGTGATCATGCCCGCCAAGGTGGTCGCCGGAAAGGCGAACACCTCGGCCATCGTCGACCCCTCGCACCGGCTGGGCCTGCTGCTGCGCGAGAGCTTCCACGCGGCGACCGGCGAGCCGTACGCCGACTACACCGCGAGCCAGGGCCTGGACACCCGCTCCGACCTGGGCGGGCTCAACCTCTCGACCGTGCCCAAGGTGTTCATCGAGTGCGGTAACATGCGCAACCCGACGGACGCCCGCCGGATGACGGATCCTCAGTGGCGCCAGCAGGCCGCCCAGGGGATCGCCGACGCGCTGACGGCGTTCCTGACCGCCCGGTAGGAGCCCGCCGGGGCGCGGTGGCCGAGGGCCGGAAGCGCGCAGTTTGCAACGACTTCGCCCCATTCCCGAGCCCTGCCGTGCACCTGCGCGGCCGTTGGCCCTAGGCTTCTGGTCCGTTCGGGGTTTTCCGGCCGGTCAGCCGACCGGCGGGCGCCGACACCACACCGGCCCAGCGCCGAATCGAAAACCGCCGACCACGACACACCAACGAGGGGAACGTTAGTGAATCTGCGCGCTCTCACCAAGGGAGACGCCGCCGTCGCAGGTGCGGCCGTCCTGCTCTTCATCGCCTCCTTCCTGCCGTACTGGACCGTCGACTGCAAGGGCAAGTACTGCGGCGACACCTCGACGAACGCCTGGGACAGCGTCCTGTTCCCCGTCCTGCCCTCGGTCTTCCTGCTCGGCATCCTCGCCGCCGCCCTCATCCTGGTCCAGCGCTTCCAGGGCCAGGCCGCCGCGAACCGTCAGATCCTCGGCCTGCGCCTGGACCAGTGGGGCATCGCCTTCTCGGTGGCCGCGCTCTGGGCGGCGCTGTGGTCGCTCGGCGGCGGCCTGAAGGGCATCGGCCACGGCATCGGCGCCTGGCTCGCCGTCATCGCGCTGATCGTGCTGGCCGGTGCGGCCGCGGGCGGCCAGCTGCTCCCCGTGCTCAAGACCCCGCTGGTCACCGACCGTCCGGCCGCCCCGGCCGCCTTCCCGCCCGGCGGCTACCCGGCCCCGGGCCAGCCCGGACAGCCCGGCCAGTACGGCTACCCCGGCCCGGGCCAGGACCCGGGCCAGGCGCCGGCCCCGGCGTTCGGCGGCCAGCCCGGCGGCTACGGCTACCCGGCCCCGCAGGCCGGCCAGCCCGGTCAGCCGGTGCAGGGCCAGCCGCAGGACGTCGCCGCCCAGCAGGCCGCGGCCGCGCAGGCCGCCGAGGCCGAGGCCGCCCGTCAGGCCGCCGCGCAGCAGGCCGCGCAGCCGCAGCCGGCCCCGGCGGCCGACTTCGCGCCGTTCTGGTTCGCCGTCCCGGCGCCGCGCCAGCTGGCCCCGAAGGACAACCCGGCCGGCGCGCCGGTCGGCGAACTCGTGCCGGGCACCTGGTACCTGGCGGTCGAGCAGCGCGGCACCGCGCTGGTCGCCCAGCTGCAGGACGGCACCCAGGGCGTGCTGGCCGACACCTCGGGCATCCAGCGCGGCTGACCAGCGGAGCCGGCCGGCGAGGCCGACCCGCGGAGCGCGCGACGCCCGTACCGCCGCACCGGAAGGGGCGGGACCGGATCCCTCCGGTCCCGCCCCTTCGGCGTCGGTGCCGCCGGGCGGTCAGCAGCAGTCCTGGACCACCAGCCCGGCCGGCAGCTCCTCGCCACCGAAGACCGAGACCGTCGCCGGGTGGCCGCCGAGCGCCGCGACCGCCAGCAGCAGCGCCCCCGCCGTCCAGGTGGTGCGTTCCTCGGGCCAGATCGCGTCGTCCTCGAAGACGTACCCGGTCCAGTACGAGCCGTCGACGTGCCGCAGGTGCTTCTGCATCCAGCGCAGGATGTCCACCGCGCGGTCGGACTCGCCGACCGCCCACAGCGCCATGGCCAGCTCGGCGCTCTCGCCGCCGGTGACCCAGGGGCGGTCGCTGACGCAGCGCACGCCCAGGCCGGGGACGACGAAGCGGTCCCAGTCCCGGGCGATCCGCTCCAGCGCGGCCGGGCCGCGCAGCGCGGTGCCGAGCACCGGGTAGTACCAGTCCATCGAGTAGCGGTCCTTGTCCAGGAACCGCTCGGGGTGGTGGGTGACGGCGTGCCGCAGCCGGCCGGCCGCGAGCTCCCAGTCGGGCTGCGGCTCCTCCAGGTAGTCGGCGACGGCCAGTCCGCAGCGCAGCGCGTGCAGGATGCTGGAGGAGCCGGTGAGCAGTGCCTCGCCGGTGGCCGCGCCGTGCTCGTCGACCCGCCAGGCGATCGGCCCGCCGGGCAGCCGCTGGGCGACGATGAAGTCCAGCGCGCGCCGGACGGTCGGCCACATCCAGTCCAGGAAGGCGTCGTCGCCGGTGGAGAGGTGGTGGTGCCAGACGCCGACGGCCACGTAGGCGCAGAAGTTGGTCTCCTTGGCCGCGTTGCACACCTCGCCGTCGGCGTGGTCCGGCCGGCCGTAGGCGTAGGCGGCGTACCAGGAGCCGTCCGGGTTCTGACTCCCGGCCAGCCAGCGGTAGGCGGCCTCGGCGGCGGCGTGCTCGCCGGCGGTATCCAGCGCCATGGCCGCCTCGGTGTGGTCCCAGGGGTCGAGGTGGTGGCCGCGGAACCACGGTACGGCACCGTCGGGCTGCTGCTCGGCGAGGATGCTGCGGACGGTGTCGGCGGCCTGTTCGGCGTCCAGCACCCCTTCCAGCAGCAGGACCTCCGGGACGGCGGCGGTCACTCCGCCCCGCCCGCTGCCCGGTCGGCGGTGCCGCGCGACGCCCCGGCCCGGTGGGGCTTGGCCGCGTAGGCGACGAAGCTCTTGCCGATGACCGGGTTGAGCGCCCGCTCGGCGGCCTTGGTGAGGGTGCTGATGACGGGCGTGCCGACGATGTCCCAGACCAGCAGCTGGTGGTAGGCCTTGACTGGCAGCGCCTTGTCGTTGTCGACGCCGACCGCGCACTTGATCCACCAGTACGGCGAGTGCAGCGCGTGCGCGTGGTGGGTGCCGTACGGCTCAAGGCCGGCGTCCTTGAGCTTGTCGAGCAGTTCGTCGCCCCGGTAGATCCGGATGTGGCCGCCCTCGACCTCGTGGTACTCGTCGGAGAGCGCCCAGCAGATCTTCTCGGGGAGCCAGCGCGGCACGGTGACGGCGAGCAGGCCGCCGGGCTTGAGGACCCGGAACATCTCGGCGAGCACGCCCTTGTCGTCCGGGATGTGCTCCATCACCTCGGAGATGATGATCTTGTCGAAGTGGTCGTCCTCGAACGGCAGGGCCAGCGCGTTGCCCTCCATCGCGACCGCGGACGCGCCCTCGGGCGCCTCGCCGGCCTGCTCCATGGCGGCGAACCACTTCCTGACCTCGGCGATCTCCTCGGCGTTCTGGTCGAGGGCGACCACATTGGCCCCGCGCCGGTAGCACTCGAACGCGTGCCGCCCCCCGCCGCAGCCCAGGTCGAGCACCCGGTCGCCGGGGGCGAGCGGGAAGCGCGAGAAATCAACGGTCAGCACTGCGGACTCCCATTCCTTCGGTACCCAAGGTTCCTGACGCCGGGTCAGAGACATCGCGGGGGCGTACGGCGCGCGTACGGGGCGGGGGCAGAGCGGCGCGCGCCGTCCGAGCGGGTGCGGCCGACCGCCGTCCGGCCGCACGCCGGCACGCGCCGTCAGGCCACGTAGCGCCAGCCCGGTCCGGAGCGGGCCGCGCTCCCGGCCCCGGTGGCGATCGCGGCCCGGTAGCCCTCGACGGTCAGCTCGGCGGCGCGCTCCCAGGTGAACCGCGCCAGCACCCGCTCCCGGCCCGCCGCGCCGAGCGTCGCGCGCAGCTCCGGGTCGTCCAGCAGCCGGCCGAGCGCCGACGCCAGCGCGTCCGGGTCGCCCGGGGGCACCGCCAGGCAGCTCTCGCCGTCCGGGCCGGCGACCTCCGGGATCGCCCCGCCGGTGGTGGCGACCAGCGGGGTGCCGGTGGCCATCGCCTCGGCGGCGGGCAGCGAGAAGCCCTCGTACAGCGAGGGGACGCAGGCCACCTCGGCCGAGCGGTAGAGGTCCACCAGCTCACGGTCGGTCAGGCCGTGCCGGAACTCGATGTGCCGCTCCAGCCCGAAGGCGCGCACGGCGCGGGCGATCGGCCCGTCCTCCTTCTGCGGCTTGCCGACCACGACCAGGTGCGCGTCCCGCTCGGTGCGGACCTTGGCGAGCGCCCCGACCAGGTGCACCAGGCCCTTCAGCGGGACGTCCGCGCTGGAGGTGGTGACGATCCGTCCGGGCACCCGCGCCACCTCGTCCGACGGCGACCACAGCCGGGTGTCGGCGCCGATCGGCACCACCGAGACGGTGTGCGGCGCGGCGCCCAGGTGCTCGGCGATCTCGCGCTTGGAGGTGCCGGAGACGGTGATGATGTGGTCCAGCCGGGCGGCGACCCGGCGCTGCATCCGGGTGAAGGCGTACCAGCGGCGCAGCGACAGCCGCTTGAGCCGGCCGGTGGCCGCGTCCAGTTCGACCTTGCGGTCCACGGTGATCGGGTGGTGGATCGTGGTGACCAGCGGGAAGCCGTGGCGCTCCAGGCCGAGCAGGCCGTAGCCGAGCGTCTGGTTGTCGTGCACGACGTCGTAGCGGCCGCGGTGGGCGGCCAGGTACTGACGGGCCCGCAGCGAGAAGGTCAGCGGCTCGGGGAAGCCGCCGGTGCGCATCGTCAGGTACTCCAGGACGTCCACCGGCCCCCGGTACTCCTCGCGCGCCGGGGTGCGGAAGGGGTCGTCGGCCCGGTAGAGGTCCAGGCTGGGCAGTTCGACCAGCCGGACCGAGCCCGGCCCCTCGACCTCGTCCAGGACGGGGTACGGCTGGGCGCCGATCACGTCCACGTGGTGGCCGAGGCGGGCCAGCTCACGGGAGAGGTGCCGTACGTACACGCCCTGGCCGCCGCAGAACGGGTCGCCGCGGTACGAGAGCAGGGCAATCCGCAGCGGCTGCGCGGTCATCGTCGGCCCTCATCTCTGCTGCTGTCTGTGCTGCCGGTCGGTAAAGTAGATCAGGTTTCAGTGGGTGCGGAGTCCACCGGTGACCATGTGAACAATGAGAGACCTCGAAGATACCGGCCCGTAGCTTCCGCTCAGGATCCAGGGCTGGTGATTCGCGCCACGCCCGGGAGTGTCCTTGCCGTCACCGTCGTCACCACCCTCACCCCCGCCCCTGCCGCCCCTGCCGGCGCGGCAGCCGGAGCCGCCGCTCACCGCCCGGCAGGCGGAGCGGCGGCGGCGGATCCTGCGGACCGCGACCGCGCTGGCGGCGCGCGGCGGGTACGACGCCGTCCAGATGCGGGAGGTCGCGGAAGGTGCCCAGGTGGCCCTGGGCACGCTCTACCGCTACTTCCCGTCCAAGGTGCACCTGCTGGTGGCGGTGATGCTGGAACAGTTGCGCGGCCTCCAGGAGCAGGTCCGGCGGCACCCGCCGGTCGAGTCCGAGCCGGCGCCGCGGGTCGCCGAGACGCTCACCCGGGCGTTCCACGCGCTGCAGCGCGAACCACTGCTGGCCGAGGCGATGGTCCGCGCGCTGTCCTTCGCCGACCGCTCGGTGGGCGCCGAGGTGGACCAGGTCTCCGCCGCCACCGGGCAGCTCATCCTGGACGCCATCGGGCAGTCCGGACCGCCCACCGAGGCGCAGCGCGCCGCCGTCCGGGTGATCGAGCACACCTGGCACGCGGCGCTGGTCGCCTGGCTCTCCGGCCGCGCCTCGCTCGCCGAGGTGCGGGCCGACCTGCACACGGCGGCCCGGCTGCTCACGCTGCCCTGAGACCGGCGCTCCCGCCGCCCCGGGACCGGCCGAACTGGAACCTGTTCTCACCCGGCCCGCTCCGGCCTGCCCGGACCGGCGGCTAAAGTCGACGGGCAGGACAAACTCCATCCGTTCCTCCTTCGGGGAAAGCCGGTGCGAATCCGGCGCTGACCCCGCAACCGTGAGCCCGGCGCCCGCCCGCCGGGCGAGCCGGAGTGCCCGGGGAGGGGCGAGCGGCCCCACGCCCGGCGCACCGCCGCCGGGCACCGTCGAGGACTACGGGACGGCCCGCCCGGGCCGGCACCGCTCATCGAAAGGCACACCTCCGATCATGCTGACCGCCGCCCGTCTGGGCGCCGCCGCCCTGACCGCCGCGCTGCTCACCGGCACCGCCGCCGCCCCGGCCCTGGCCGACACCCCCGGCGCCGGAACGGCGCCCGCCGCCGCGGTCCCCGACGGCCTGTACGGCAAGGGCGACCCGACCTACGACGGCGTCTGGCGGCAGGCGCTCGCCCTGACCGCGCTCACCACCGCCAAGGTGACCCCGGCCGACTCCGCCGTCGCCTGGCTCACCGGCCAGCAGTGCGCGGACGGCGGCTGGCCCTCGTACCGGGCCGACGCCTCGGCCGCGTGCGACGCCAGGACGGAGGACAGCAACGCGACCGCCGTCGCGGTGCAGGCGCTGGTCGCGCTCGGCGGCCACCAGGAGGCGGTGGACAAGGGCGTCCAGTGGTTCAGGGCCAACCAGAACCCGGACGGCAGCTGGGCCTACAACCCCGGAAACCCGGGCGACGCCAACTCCACCGCCCTCGCCGTCAACGCGCTGCTCGCCGCCAAGGCCGACCCCGCGACCGTCACCAAGGCCGGCCGGAGCGCCTTCGACGGGCTCGCCGTCTTCCAGCTCGGCTGCGCCGCCCCCGCCGAGCAGCGCGGCGGCTTCGTCTACCAGACCTCGCCGGACGGCACCCCCGCCGAGGCCAACGGGCTGGCCGGCGGACAGGCCTCGCTCGCCGCGACCGGCGGCCGGCTGCCGGTCGTGGGCACCACCCGCTCCGACGCCGCCCCCAAGGCCCTGGCCTGCCCGGACGGCGGTGCCACCGCCACGGCCGTCCCGCGCGCCGACTCCGGCGAGGCGGCGAGCGCGTACCTCACCGCGCAGCTCGCGGCGGGCGGGCAGCACCTGACGCTGACCCTGCCCGGCGCCGCGCCCGCCCCCGACTACGCGGCCACCGCCTGGGGCGCGCTGGGCCTGGTCCAGGGCGGCCACCCGCAGCAGGCCGCGGGCGCCGTCGACTGGCTGGCCAAGGAGGGCGGCAGCTGGACCAAGGGCGGCACCGACGCCGCCGCCACCGCCACGCTGCTGCTGGTCGCCCAGGCGGCGCAGCGCGACCCGGCCGCCTTCGGCGGGACCGACCTGGTCAAGCAGCTGACCGCGCTCGGCCCGGCGCCGAAGGCCACCGCCGCCGCGTCCGCCCCGGCGAGCGCGCCGGCGAAGAAGGAGGACAAGGACAGCCTCAACAAGTACTGGCCGCTCGGCATCGGCCTGCTGATCGGCGTCGGCGGCGGCCTCCTGCTGAGCCTCCAGCGCAAGCGCGGCGCGAAGCTGTGACCGCCCCCGGCCGGGCCCCGCGGCCGGAGCCGCCGGCCCCGCCGGACCCCGCCGCGTCCGGACCCGGGTCCGAGACGCGGCGGCGGGTGGTGCGGGCGGCCGTGCGGTTCGCGGCCGGGGTGATCACCGGGCTGCTGATCCTGCTGGTGCTCGCGGCTGCCCCGGCCCAGGCCGCCGGGTACCGGTACTGGTCGTTCTGGCAGTGGTCCGACGGGGGCTGGGCGTACCAGCAGCAGGGGCCCGCCGTGCACGTCCCGGCGGACGGCGCGGTGGAGGGCTGGCGGTTCGCCGTCAGCCCGGACGGCGGGCGGGACGCCGCCCGGCCCGCCGCGGCCGGGGACTTCGCCGCCCTCTGCGCCGGCACCCCGGCGCAGGACGGGCGCAAGCGGGTGGCCGTGGTCCTGGACTTCGGCGGCGCCGCCGACGCGCCGGGCGGCGAGAGCCCGCCCGCGCCGCGGACCGCGTGTGCCGTCGTCGCGCCCCGTGCCGGCTCGGCCGAGGTGCTGGCCACCGTCGCGCCGCCGCTGCGGTACGACACCAACGGCCTGCTCTGCGCCATAGCCGGGTTCCCGCGCGCCGGGTGTGCCGACCAGCTCGGCGCGGCCGGCGCGCCCGCCGGCGGCGAGCGCCCCGCGGAGAGCGCGAGCGCCGCCCGGACCTCCCCGAGCGGGCCCTCCCTCGGGGTGGGCGCCGGCCTCGCACTCGTCGTCGTGCTCGGCGCGGGCGCCGCCTGGCAGGTGCGCCACCGCCGATGAGCACCACGCCGCCCGGCCCCGCCCCCGCGGCCCCGGCGTGGCAGCAGCCCCCGCGCAGAAAGCCCCGCCGCAGTAAGCCGGGCATGGAGAGTCGGCCCGTCCGACCTCCCGCTCCCCACCGACCGTCCCACCCCTGGACCCCACCGTGCCCACACCCCGCGCCGCCCGCCGCCGGCCCCCCGCCGGCCCGCGCCACCTGCACCCCGGTGCCTGGTGGCTGTGGGCGCTCGGCCTGGGCGCGGCCGCCACCCGCACCACCAACCCGCTGGTCCTGCTGCTGCTCGCCGCCGTCGCCGGTTACGTCGTCGCCGCCCGGCGCGGCGACGCCCCCTGGTCGCGCTCCTACGGCGCGTTCCTGCGCCTGGGCCTCCTCGTGCTCGGCATCCGCCTGCTCTTCGCCGTCCTCCTCGGCTCGCCGGTCCCCGGCACCCACGTCCTGTTCACCCTCCCCGAAGTCCCGCTGCCCGTCTGGGCGCAGGGCGTGCGGATCGGCGGCCGGGTCACCGCCGAGGGCCTGCTCGCCGCGCTGTACGACGGGCTGCGGCTGGCCACCCTGCTGGTCTGCGTCGGCGCGGCGAACGCCCTCGCCAGCCCGGCCCGCCTGCTGCGCACGCTCCCCGGCGCGCTCTACGAGGCGGGCGTCGCCGTCGTGGTCGCGATGACCTTCGCCCCGAACCTGGTCGCCGACGTGCAGCGGCTGCGCGCCGCCCGCCGGCTGCGCGGACGCACCGACCGCGGGATCGCCGCCGTGCTCAGCGTCGGCCTGCCCGTCCTGGAGGGCGCGCTGGAGCGCTCGGTGGCGCTGGCGGCCGCGATGGACACCCGCGGCTTCGGCCGGACCGCCGCGGTGCCGCGCCGGATGGCGGTGCTCACCGCCGTGCTCACGCTGTCCGGGCTGCTCGGCGTCTGCCTGGCCGCGTACGGACTGCTGACGGCGGGCGGCGCCGGGTGGGCGCCGCCGGTGCTCGTGATCGGCCTGGCCGCCGCCTTCGCCGGGCTCCTGCTCGGCGGCCGACGTTCCGTCCGCACCCGCTACCGGCCGGATCCGTGGGCGCTGCCGGAGTGGCTCACCGCCGGGTCCGGGGTCGCGGTCGCCGCGTCGACGGCCTGGCTGGCCGGGCTCGACCCGCTCGCCTTCGCCCCCACCGTCGTCCCGCCGACCGCGCCCGTCCTGCCGGTCGCCGCCGCGGCGGCCGTCCTGCTCGGACTGGTCCCCTCGTTCGCGGCCCCGCCCCCGCCGGCCGCCACGGCCGACACCGGCACCGACGCCAAGACCGATACCGCCGACACCACCGACACCGACCCGGCCCAGCCCCGGAGGACCTCGTGATCACCTTCGAACAGGTCGGCGTCCACTACGCCGACGCCGCGGCCCCCGCGCTCAGCGGCGTCGACCTGACGATCCCCGAGGGCGAACTCTGCCTGCTCGTCGGCCCGTCGGGCTCCGGCAAGTCCACCCTGCTGGGCACAGTGAGCGGCCTCGTCCCGCACTTCACCGGCGGCGTGCTGCACGGCCGGGTCACCGTCGGCGGGCGCGACACCCGTGAGCACCGCCCGCGCGACCTCGCCGACCTGGTCGGCACGGTGGGCCAGGACCCCCGCGCACACTTCGTCACCGACACCGTCGAGGACGAACTCGCCTACGGCATGGAGTCGTTGGGCCTGCCCCCGGACGTGATGCGGCGCCGCGTCGAGGAGACCCTCGATCTGCTCGGCCTGGCCGACCTTCGCCGCCGCGCCCTCGCCTCGCTCTCCGGCGGCCAGCAGCAGCGGGTCGCGATCGGCTCGGTGCTCACCGTCCACCCGCGCGTGCTGGTGCTGGACGAGCCCACCTCCGCGCTGGACCCGGGCGCCGCCGAGGAGGTGCTGGCCGTGCTCCAGCGGCTGGTCCACGACCTCGGCACCACCGTGCTGATGGCGGAGCACCGGCTGGAGCGCGTGGTCCAGTACGCCGACCGGGTCCTGCTGCTGACCCCCGGCGCGCCGCCGGTGCTCGGTGAGCCGGCCGAGGTGATGGCGCACGCGCCGGTCCACCCCCCAGTGGTCGGACTCGGGCGGCTGGCCGGCTGGCGCCCGCTGCCGCTCACCGTCCGCGACGCCCGCCGCCGGGCCGCCGGGCTGCGCGACCGCCTGGCGGAGCACCGCCCGCCCGCCCCGCCCGCCGTCCGGCCCGGCGAGCCGCTCGCCACCGCCGCCCGGCTGGTGGTCCGCCGCGGCCCCGTCCCCGCCCTGCGCGGGGTCGACCTGACCCTCCACCCGGGCGAGGTCACCGCCCTGATGGGCCGCAACGGCGCCGGCAAGTCCACCCTGCTCGGCACCCTGGTCGGCCTGCACCCGCCCACCGCCGGCTCGGTCACCGTCGGCGGCCGCACCCCGCACCGCACCCGGCCCGCCGAGCTGATCCGCCAGGTCGGGCTCGTCCCGCAGGACCCGCGCGACCTGCTGTACGGCGAGAGCGTCAGCGCCGAGTGCGCGTCCGCCGACCGCGACGCGGGCGCCGAGCCGGGCACCTGCCGGACCCTGGTCGAACGCCTGCTGCCCGGCCTCGCCGACACCGCCCACCCGCGCGACCTCTCCGAGGGCCAGCGCCTCACCCTCGCCCTGGCGGTGGTGCTCACCGCCCGCCCTCCGCTGATCCTGCTCGACGAGCCCACCCGGGGCCTCGACTACGCGGCCAAGGCCCGGCTGGTGGAGATCCTGCGCGACCTCGCCGCCGCGGGCCACGCGGTACTGCTCGCCACCCACGACGTCGAACTCGCGGCCGAACTCTCCCACCGCACCGCCGTCCTGGCCGACGGCGAGATCGTCGCGGACGGGCCGACGCCTGAGGTGGTGCTCGGCTCACCGGCCTTCGCCCCGCAGGTCGCCAAGATCCTGGCGCCGGGCCTGTGGCTGACCGTCCACCAGGTGGCCGACGCCCTCGCCGAGGCCGCCGAGTGAACCCGCCGCACGCCCCGCTGGCCCGCCCCGTCCCGCTCGGCCGCCGCTCGGTGCTCGCCCTCGCCCTGGTCTCCCTGGTCGGCGTGGCGGGCTTCGGCTGGCCGCTGCTCGCCGCCACGGACTCCGCCCTGGTCGGCCACTCCGCCGACGCCCCCTGGCTGTTCGCCCTGCTGCTCCCGCTGCTGCTCGCCGTGCTCGTCGCCCAGATCTCCGAGGGCCGCGCGGCGGGCGGCGGCGCGCCCGGCCTGGACGCCAAGTCGGTGGCCCTGCTCGGCGTGCTGGCCGCCGCCGGCGCCGCGCTGCGCCCGCTCGGGGCGGGCACCGCCGGGCTGGAGCCGATGTTCTTCCTGATGGTGCTGGCCGGCCGGGTGCTCGGGCCGGGCTTCGGCTTCGTGCTCGGCGCGCTGTCGATGTTCGCCTCCGCCCTGCTGACCGGCGGCGTCGGGCCCTGGCTGCCGTTCCAGATGCTCGCGATGGGCTGGGTGAGCCTCGGGGCCGGTCTCCTGCCCGGCCCGGCCCGGCTGCGCGGCCGCCGCGAACTCGTCGTCCTCGCCGGCTACGGAGCCGCGGCCTCCCTCCTCTACGGCGTGGTCATGAACCTCCAGGGCTGGCCCTACATCGCGGGCCTGGCGAGCTCGATCTCCTTCGTCCCGGGCGATCCGCTCTCCGACAACCTGGTCCGCTTCGCCGCCTACTGCCTGACCACCTCGCTCGGCTGGGACCTCCCGCGCGCCGCGCTCACCGTCGTCCTCTGCCTGACCCTCGGCACCCCGCTGCTGCGCGCCCTGCGCCGCGCCACCCGCCGCGCCGCCTTCACCGCCCCGGTCGCCTTCCGCCCACCGGCTCACCCGCCCGGCAGCACCCCGCCGACCGAAGGGGTGAACCACACCGCCCGCCCCTGACGACGGTCCGCCGTCTTCGGCTGCCCCAGCCGTATGAAGGTCCCGCCGGTCGGGATTCGGCGCCGGTCGATCCAGGTACGAGGTTCTGCTGTCAGCGTCACCCCCCGACAGCGAGGTTCCCGTGTCCCCTGTCCGAAGACTGCGGCCGCGGCCGCGGTACGTCCTGTCCGCGTTGCTGGCGGTGGTGCTCGGTGCGGGCGCCGCCGCACTGACCGATCCGGCCCCGGCGGCCCAGGCGGAGGCGGCGAGCGCCGACCACGTCCGGCCGGCCGCGGAACCTGTGGCCAAGGCCAAGGCCAAGGCCGCCCAGCCGAAACCGAGGGGGGCCGGGACGCAGCGTCCGATCGGCCCGGACCCGGTGGTCGACCTCCTGGCGCACGGCAACCTCACCATGGCGTCCAACTCGGTGCTGACCTGCGACGACAGCGACGGCACGGTCTGCTCGGACACCGAGGGGTCGAACAACGGCCGGACCAAGTTCGTCAAGGTCGACCCGAACGCGCCGGGGCCCAACGCCTCCTCCGCGCAGCTGCTGCTGCCGGCCGGCGCCAACGTCCTGTCGGCCCGGCTGTACTGGCAGTTCAACCCGACCAACACCAGCACCATGGGCGGCACCTCCGGGGACATCAACACCGGCAACCAGGTCTTCTGGAAGGTCCCCGGGGCGAGCGGCTACGAGCAGGTGACCGCGGACACCTACGACTGGTTCGACCAGATGGTCGGTGGCACCCCGCCGGAGCCGCTGTTGGCCGCCGGGGCGGTCAAGGACGTGACCGCGGAGGTGAAGGCCGCCGGCCCGGGCAGCTACACCGTCGCGGACATCCAGGCGTGCGCCGGACGTTCCTCCGCGCAGAACTTCGGCGGCAACAACGTCGGCTGCTGGGGCGGCTGGTCCCTGGTCGTCGCCTACGAGAACCCGGCGGAGCCGCTGCGCTACCTCCAGGTCTGGGACGGCTACCAGCTGCTGCGCGACCCGGACAACGAGACGACGATCACGCTCGGGGGCATCCGCACCCCCGCCACCACGGCCCCGAAGGCGATCATGGGGATCACCGTGGGCGACGGTGACGCCCCGATCGCCGGCGACACCCTGGCGGTCGGCTCCGCGACGGACAACCTGACCCTGCTGCCGATGCCCGGCCCCACCGGTATCGGCACGGACAACGCCTTCACCAGCCGGATCGACCACGTCGCGACGGACGGGACCGGCACCAACATCACCACCCGCGATCCGGACCCGGTCAACAACTACGGCTACGACGCCCGGATGATCGACGTCACCGGCAAGATCCCGGCCGGCAGCCACCAGGCCCTGGTCCGCATCAGCGGCGCCGGTGACGCGCTGGAGCCCCAGGCGCTCTGGCTGGCCCTGGACGCCCTCGAACCCGACCTCCAGATCTCGAAGGCCAACAATCCGCCCGGCAGCCCCGACGACAACCCGCCCGGCCTGGTCGGCCCCGGTCAGACCATCACCTACTCGTTCACGGTGGCCAACCGCCACCAGGACGGCAGCGCCACCGACCTCGACACCGCGACCGGCGTCACCGTGACCGACCGGATCCCGGTCGGCACCACCTTCGTCGCCGGGTCCAACCCCGCCTGCCAGGCCTCCGGACAGACCGTCACCTGCACGGTCGCCGACCTGGCACCCGGCGCCGAGGCCACGGTCGCCTTCCAGGTCACCGTCGACGACTCGGCCGCCGTCGGCACCCACCTCGACGACACGGCCACGCTCCACTTCCGGGGCAGCCAGACCCAGCGGGAGCAGGAGCGCACCAGCAACACCGTGCGCAACACCGTCGCCGAGGTCCCCGGCTACACCATCGTCAAGACCGCCACCCCCGGTAGCGCCCGGCCCGGTGACACCGTCCGCTACCGGATCCAGGTCACCAACACCAGCCAGGTCGACGCCCCGGGCGTCACCCTGACCGACGACCTGTCGGGTCTGCTGAACTCGGCCGCGTACAACAACGACGCCGTCGCGGACCGCGGGAGCGTCACCTTCGCGGGCACCACGCTGACCTGGACCGGTGATCTGCCCGCCGGGGCCAACGCGACGATCGACTACTCCGTCACCGTGCACTCCCCGCTGGCCGCCGACGCGGTACTGCGCAACGCCGTCACCTCCGGCACCTTCCCGAACAACTGCCCGCCGGGATCGACCGACCCGCGCTGCCGCGCCGAGGTTCCGGTCACCGTGCCCAGCCCCAGCCCGAGCCCCAGCCCGACCCACAGCCACAGTCCGACCCACAGCCCTCGTCCGACCCACAGCCCCACCCACAGCCCGAGCCCCAGCCACAGTCCGACTCACAGCCCGAGCCCCAGCCCGACCCACAGCCATGGTCCGAGCCCGAGCCCGAGCCCCAGTCCGACCCACAGCCACAGTTCGAGCCCCAGCCCCAGCCCGAGCCCGACCCACAGCCACAGTTCGAACCCGAACCCCGGCCACAGCCCGGAGCCCGGCCCGAACGGTCCCCCGCACCACGGCGGCCACCTCCCCGAGACCGGTAGCGACAGCCGGCTGCTGCCCCTCGTCGGGCTCGCCGCGCTCGGCACCGTCGCGGCCGGCGCGCTCCTGGTGATCCGGGCCCGCCGCACCCGCTGAGTCCCCCAGGGACGACGCCCGCACGGCGGACACCGACGGCCGCGCCCACGCTCCCCGCGTGGGCGCGGCCTCGTGTGTGTCGGGCTCAGGCCTTGGGGCCGGTGGCCTGGACGACGTCGAAGGACCAGAGGGTCGAGCCGGTGGCGGCGGGGCGCTGCGGGGCCTCGCCCTCGGGGGTGGCGGGGCGGTGGGCCGAGCGCATCGGGCCGGTGAGCCAGGCCTGGAAGGACTCCTCGTCGCGCCAGCGGGTGTACACGAGGTACTGGTCGGTGCCCTCGACCGGGCGCAGCAGCTCGAAGTACTCGAAGCCGTCCGAGTTCTCCACCGCGCCGGCCCGGGCGCCGAAACGCTTCTCCAGCTCCTCCCGCTGCTCAGCGGGGACGGTCAGGACATTGATCTTGACGACGGACACGCCGTACCTCCTCGGGGTTGTTCTGAGAAGGCAGTCTGCTACACCTCACACGATCCACGGCGGGGCGACCCTGTCCCCGGTCTCCAGGTTGTGCGCGGTGGACGGCGCCAGGGAGGCGACCACGGCGGTGAAGCCCTCGTCGGAGCGCAGCCGGCGCGGGGCTCCGGCGGGCAGCACGAGGGTGTCGCCGGCGGCGACGTCAGAAGGAGCGGCCCTCCCCGTGGTACGGGGGCTCGTGGCCGGGCGGGTCGGGGCGGTCGCGGGCGTCGGCGCAGAGGGTGGAGGCCATCCGGGTGAGCAGGTCGGCGAGATCGGTGTACTGCTTCTCGTCCCAGTCACCGAGCAGTTCGGCCAGCTGCGTGCGCCGGGCGGCGACCAGCTGGAGGGCCACCGCCTCGCCCGGTTCGGTGAGGCGCAGCGGCAGCCCGCCGGCGCGGGCGGCCAGACCGCGGCCCTCGACCTCGCGCACCGCCTCCTCCACCACCGGGAACGGGATGATCCGGCGCTCCGCCAGTTCGGCCGGCTCCACGGAACCGTGGTGGTGCATCTGGAGCAGCAGCCAGCTGGAGGCGGGCTTGAGGTCGAGGCCGGCGGTGGCGGTGATCCGTTTGAACAGGTCGCGCCGCGCCTCACGGGTGCTCAGCACCGACAGGGCACGGCTGATCTCGTCCAGCGAGGAGCGCTCCACCGGGTTGACGCCGATCGACTCGCTCAGGTCGGGGGCGGTCACGGTGCTGCGCAGCTTCTGCTCCCGCAGGAACAGCGAGAGGACGAAGGCGACCACGGCCACCGGCACCGCGTAGAGGAAGACCCGGGTGATCGACTCGGCGTAGGCGTGGTGGATCCCGGCCTGGGCGGCGGCGGGCAGCTGTCCGATGACGCGCGGATCGGAGGCGATGGTCCCCGGCTCGAAGCCGGGCGGCAGCGGGATTCCGGCCAGCGCGTCACGCAGGCGGCGGTTGAGCCCGGAGGCGAAGACCGTGCCGAAGACGGAGACCCCGACCGAGGCGCCGATGGAGCGGAAGAAGGTGGCACCGGCGGTGGCGACGCCGAGGTCCTGGTAGCCGACCGAGTTCTGCACGATCAGCACCAGCACCTGCATCACCAGGCCGAGGCCGAGGCCGAAGACCAGGAACCAGCAGCTCATCACAAAGGTGCTGGTGTGTTCGTCGAGCGTGGAGAGCAGCAGCAGGCCGACGACGGTGATGGCCGTTCCGGCGATCGGAAAGACCCGGTAGCGACCGGTTCGGGCCACGATCTGCCCGGATCCGATCGAGGTGATCAGCATGCCGATCACCATCGGCAGCATGTGGATGCCGGACATCGTCGGCGAGACGCCCATCACGATCTGGAGGAAGGTCGGCAGGTAGGTGAGCGCGCCGAACATCGCGAAGCCGACCACGAAGGAGATGACGGCCACCAGGCTGAACGTCCGGGAGCGGAACAGCCGCAGCGGCAGCACGGGTTCGACGGCGGTCCGCTCCACCAGGACGAAGGCGCCCAGCAGGACCAGGCCGAGCACGCCCAGGCCGACGATCTGCCAGGAGCCCCACGCCCAGGTGGTGCCGCCGAGCGAGGTCACCAGCACCACGCAGGTGGCGACGGCCGCGATCAGCGTGGTGCCGAGGTAGTCGATCCGGTGCCGGCGCCGAGTCTGCGTGCCGTGCAGCACGGCCGCGATCACGGCGAGCGCGACCACGCCGATCGGCAGGTTGACGTAGAACACCCAGCGCCAGCTGAGGTTGTCGACGAACAGTCCGCCGAGCAGCGGGCCGAGCACGCTGGTGACGCCGAAGACGGCGCCGAAGACGCCCTGGTACTTGCCGCGGTCCCGGGGGGCGACGAGGTCCCCGACGATGGCCTGGGAGAGCACGATCAGCCCGCCGCCGCCCAGGCCCTGCAGGGCGCGGAAGGCGATCAACTCGCCCATGTTCTGGGCGATGCCGCACAGCACCGAGCCCAGCAGGAAGATCACGATGGACGCCTGGAAGAAGACCTTCCGGCCGTACATGTCGCCGAGCTTGCCCCAGAGCGGGGTGGCCGCGGTGGAGGCGAGCAGGTACGCGGTGACCACCCACGAGAGGTGCTCCAGGCCGCCGAGGTCGCTGACGATGGTGGGCAGGGCGGTGGAGACGATGGTCTGGTCGAGCGCCGCGAGCAGCATCGCCAGCAGCAGGGCCCCGATCGGCACCCACAGGTTGCCGGGGGCGGGCCGGGGCGGGCCCGGTTCGCCCGCCGGGACCCGGTCGGACGCGGCGATCGGATCCGTCATGGCGTCTCCGTATCCGTAGCAGCAGCTCTGCGGTGATCACTCCCAGCTCACCATGCTGTCAGAAATGCACCGATTCGCACTTTTTCGGTTGAGCCGAGCGTAAGGGCGCCCACTGGGCTGGACGCCGTCGCGACCTCCACGTCGACACATCGACCGTCCACCGGCCGCAAACCACCACCAACCGGCACAAGACCCCCACAACGAGCCGGACGCCCCTGTCCCCCCTCGGGGACGTCCTGCATAATCAGGCCCGTCCGACGTCCGCACACGAGTCCGACCAGAGCCCGGGTCCGAGACCGCCACCGACCGAGATACCCAGGAGGGCCGGCCGATGCCGGACCAGCACTGCCCGACGTGCGGCACCGCACGCTCCACCGGGTGCGGCTGCCTCGTCCCGGACGGCAGCCTCGACGAGACCACCGTCCTGCCGCACCTGGAAGGCCCGCCGCTGGTCCGCCCGTACGTGCCGCAGGCCGTCGGCCAGGTCGTCGACGGCCCGCCGCCCGGGGCGGCCTACGAAGCGGTGCCGCCGCCCCCGGTCACCGACCCGTTCGGCACCACCGTGCTGCCGCCCGCCGCTCCCCCGCTGGGCCCGGACGCCGACGCCTACGCGACCACCGTGCTGCCGCCCGTCGCCGCCACCCCGCAGTTCCCGCCGCTGGGCCGGCCGCCGCACGGCGCTCCGGCCGCGCCCGCCGAGGACGAGCTCGGTGTGTTCCCGTTCGCCCACGCCGCGCCCGAGGCCCCGACCGGCGGCGGCCGGGCCGCCCGGCGCGCGGCGGAGCAGGAGAGCGCCCGCGGACCGCTCGCCCGCCGCAAGGGCCTGCTGATCGCGGCCGGCGCCGCCCTGCTGGCCGTCACCGTGGGCCTCGCCTACGCGCTCACCCCCTCCCCCGCACCGCCCGACGGGGCGGCCCCCGTGCCGACCGCCACGCTCGGCCTGGCGCCGGTGGACCCGACCACGCCGGCCCAGCCGAGCCCGAGCGCGCCGCCGCCCACCGAGGACACCCCGACGCCGACGCCGACCCCGTCCCGGACGACCGCCAAGGCGTCGCCGAGCAAGTCCCCGACCGGCACCCCGCCGCCGGACGCCCCCGCCACCACGGTGGCCGCCGCCCCGCCGGTGAAGGCGCCGGAGCCGAACCCGGCCGCCACCGCCCCACCCGCACCACCGGCGCCGCTCCCCACCGCCCCGCCGCCCGCGCCCAGCACCGCACCGCCCACCCCGGCCGCCCCCTCCCCGACCGCATCCCCGACACCGGCGCCGACCCCGACGATCCGGGTCCTGGAGTACGGGATGGAGGGGCCCGACGTCCAGGCGCTCCAGCGGCAACTCGCCGTCGTGATCTGCTGGGAGAAGGTGCCCCCGACCGGAAAGTACGACGACCGCACCAAGCTCATCGTCATGTACTTCCAGGACATCAACGGCATCCGGGGCGACGCCCGTGGTGTCTACGGCCCGAGCACCCGCGCCGCCCTGGAGGCCCGCACCGGCTGCTGAACGGACGGGGCGCACCGGACCGCCCGCCGCGTCAGCCCTTGATCGCCTGGAAGATGCTGAACGCGGCCATCAGCACCATCACACCCGCCGCGAACCGGATGATCATCTTCATCGGCACGTGCTTCAGCAGCTTCTGCCCGCCCAGGATCGCGATCCCCGCCACCGCGCACAGCGCCAGCCAGGCACCCAGGCCCACCGCGAGCGGGTCGGCGTACTTGGCGGCCAGGTTGGCGGTCATGATCTGGGTCAGGTCGCCGAACTCGGCGATCGCCACGACCACGAAGCTGGCCCCGGCGACCTTCCAGAAGCTGTTGGCGGACGGCTCCTTGGCGGCGTGACCGTCCTCCTCGTCACCTCCGCCGTGGAACAGCAGCATCGCCGCGCCGGCCAGGAACAGCACACCGGTGACGCCCTCCACCCAGCGGTGCGGCAGCAGCGAGAGCAGGTGCCCGGCGACCAGCGCGATGCCCACCTGCAGGGCGAAGGCCGCGGCGATGCCGGCGAAGACGTAGCTCGCCCGGTACTTGGCGCCGAGCATCAGGCTGGCCAGGGCGGTCTTGTCCGGCAGTTCGGACAGGAAAATGATGCCGAAGGTGATCACGGCAACGGTCAGACTCATCGGGGGTGGTGTCCCTCGGGTTCGGGCTGCCGGCCCGCAGCAGCTCCGTCAGGGGTCGCTCCGGCCCGACAGCACTGGTTGGCATTCCACGGCACGCGCACGACGCGCGTCCGTCCACACAGCACTGCGGCCGAAGGTCTCGCCGGCACCGGTCGCAGAACCGCGGGTGCCCCGGGCGCCGGGCCCGAGGGGCCAGTATGTCGACGGTCCGGTGGAGGGCTACTCCCCTTCAACGCCGCCCAGCCTACCCGATCACGTCCCCCGGCCGCCCGGCGCTCACCAGCCCCCGGCCGACCAGCTCCAGCACCACCGCGACCGCCACCGACTCCACCGCCAGCAGCCCGACCAGCACGAACAGCTGCACCGCGCCCGCCTGGACCGGCGAGGCCCCGCCGAGCAGCATGCCGACGAAGGCGCCCGGCAGGGTGACCAGGCCCACCGTGCGGGTCTGGTCGAGCGCCGGGACGAGCGAGGTGGCGGCGGCGGTGCGGCAGATCTCCATCCGGGCGTCCCGGTCCTCGAAACCGAGCGCCAGCGCCGCCTCGACCTCGCCGTGCCGCTGGCGCAGCTCGTCCAGGGCGCGCCGCCCGGACAGCGAGGTGGCGGTGAGCGCGCCGCCGATCAGGATGCCGGCGACCGGGATGACCGACAGGCCCTCGAACGGCAGCAGCCCGCTGCCGAGCAGCAGCAGGAGCACCGGCAGCACCCCGGCCCCGATCGGCGCGGCCGCCCACAGCCAGCCGCGCCCGGGGGCCGGCACCATCCGCCGCCCGGCGGTGCGCACCGCGACCGTGAACATCAGCAGCACGAAGAGCGCCGACCACCAGCGCGATCCGACCACCCAGGTGATCACCAGCGCGACGGCGGCGAGCTGCACCACCGCGCGCAGCCCGGCCCGCAGGACGGCGTGCCCCTGGCCGAGCCGCCCCCACCCGGCGACGGCCACGCCGGCCAGCAGCAGCACGGCGGTGACCACGCCCAGCCCCGGGGTGACCGGCAGCAGCTGCCCCGCGGCGGCGAGCGACGACGCGCCCGACCGGCCGGGCACCGGTCAGATCCAGCTGGTGAACCACATCCGGTCCTGCCAGGACGACATCGGGATCACCTCCGCCGTGTACAGCGGGTAGAAGAAGGCGAAGCAGGCCATGATCGCCAGCACGATCAGCCCGGCGCCGATCGCACCGATCCGGCGCCGTTCGGGCGGGCACCCCTGCGGCCCCAGCATCGCTCCCAGCATCTGCGCCACGGCCAGGCAGAGGAAGGGGACGAGCACCACCATGTAGAAGGAGAAGACCGTCCGCTCCTGGTACTGGAACCACGGCAGGTAGACGCCGGCCACGCCGCACAGCACCGCGCCGGAGCGCCAGTCCCGGCGGAAGACCCAGCGCCAGAGCAGGTAGACCAGCGCGATGCAGGCCGTCCACCAGAGCAGCGGGGTGCCGAGGCCGAGGATCTGCGCCGCGCAGCCGCCGGAATCGGTGCAGCCGCGCTGGCCGGCCGGCACCTGCTCCCAGTACATGGAGACCGGCCGGCCCTGGACCAGCCAGCTGAACGGGTTGGACTGGTAGGTGTGCGGGCTGCTCAGGCCGGTATTGAAGTCGTACATCTGGGCGTGGTAGTGCCAGAGGCTGCGCAGCGGCGCGGGCACCCAGCTCATCGACACCTGCGGCAGCCCGATGCCGAGCACGCTGTCCGGGGAGAGCCCGGCCCGGCCGTCGGCCCACTGGCGGTCGAAGCCGCCGCGGGTGAACAGCCAGCCGGACCAGCCGCCGAGGTAGACGAGGAACGCGGAGCCGACCATGGCGAGGAAGGCGGGCAGCGCGTCGAGGCGGAGCATCGCGCGCCAGGGGCGGCGGGCGCCGGCCCAGCGGCGGCCCGACTGGTCCCACAGCACGGTGAGCAGGCCGAAGGCGGCGAGCACCATGGCGCCGTTCCACTTGACCCCGGCGGCGGCGCCCAGGCAGAGCCCGGCGGTGATCCGCCAGGGCCGCCACCCGAGCCGCACGGTGTCGCCGCCGCGCTCGGGCAGGACGGCGGCGAGCCGGGCGCGGGTGCGGTCGCGGTCGATCAGCAGCGCCCCGAAGGCGGCCAGGACGAAGAACATCTGGACGCCGTCGAGCAGGCCCACCCGGCTCATCACCAGCTGGAGGCCGTCGACGGCCATCAGCAGGGCGGCGGTGCAGCCGATCAGGGTGGAGCCGAAGAGCCGGCGGCCGATCCTGGCGAGCATCAGCACGGTGACGGTGCCGAGCAGCGCGGTCATGAAGCGCCAGCCGAAGGGGTGCAGGCCGAAGGCCCACTCGCCGAGGGACATCACCCATTTGCCGAGCGGCGGGTGGGCGATGAACTCGGGCGCGGAGGTCAGCGGGACCTGCTGCGGGACGGCCAGGATCTGCTCGTTGGCGTGCTCCGGCCAGGTGCCCTCGTAGCCCTGCTGGAGCAGGGACCAGGCGTCCTTGGGGTAGTAGGTCTCGTCGAAGACGAAGGCGTTGGGGTAGCCGAGGTTCCAGAACCGCAGCAGCCCGGCGAAGACCGCCACGGCGATCGGTCCGAGCCAGTCGGAGCGGTCCGCCGCCCGGCGCAGCAGCCCCCGCCGCTCCGGTGCCGGGTCGGCGGGTGCCGCTTCCGCCGGGGGGTGGGTGAGCGCCGCTTGGGTCATGGTGTGGGTAGCCTCGCCGATTTCGCCTGTCTCGCCTGTGCCGGTCGTGGCCGGCCGGTGCCCCCCGGGCCGGCCGGACGGTCGACAGCCACTGACACTATGTGCCGCCGAGCGTGAAACCAAGCGCGACGGGCGCCGGACAGGTGACCTGTCCGGCGCCCGTCGGGGCGGTGCCGCCCGGGGATCAGGCGGCGGCCTGGAGCTCCCGGACCGGCCGGGCCGGGGCGCGGACCGGGGCCGCGGGGGCCTGCTCCTCGCCGGCCGGGCCGTCGACCGCGTTGTCCTGGGCGGCGGTGAGGTACGGCCGCAGGCGCAGCGCCAGGACGACGATCAGCACGGTGCTGCCGGCCATCGCCGCCAGGTAGAGCGGCCAGGTGCCGGAGCCGACCAGCAGCACGCCGACCGCCGGGCCGACCGCGATCGCGATCTGCTTCACCAGGGCGTACCCGGCGTTGTAGGTGCCGAGCAGCCGGGCCGGGGCGAGGTCGGCGACCATCGGGCCCATGGTGGGGGCGAGCAGCGACTCGCCGACACCGAACAGGGCGTAGATCGAGACGATCGCGACCGTGGCGGCCATCGCCTCGGTCCGGATCAATCCGGCCACCAGGGCCATCGTCCAGGCGCCCAGCCAGACCACGGCGGCGGCGGCCATCGCGGTGGTGCGCCGGCGGCGGGCGGTGATCCGCACCACGAACATCTGCAGCACCACGATGGTCAGCGCGTTGGCGCCGATGGCGATGCCCAGGGTGGACGGGGCGGTGCCGACGGTGTCGGTGGCGAAGGCGGCGACGCCGGACTCGAACTGGCCGTAGCAGGTGAAGAAGATCAGCCCGGCGAGGATGCTGAGCCGGAGCATGGCCTTGTCCGCGAGCAGGGCGCGCAGACCCTGCGGGCCGTCGTTCTGCTCCTGGACGAGCAGCGGGGCGGCCTTGGGGATCCGGGCGGTGCCGGTCACCAGGGCGAGGCCGAGGAAGGTCGCGGCCTCGATGGTGAACAGCCGGGTCAGGCTGGCCGGGTCGGTGACGTTCACGATCTGCCCGCCGACCAGCGCGCCGATGCCCATGCCCAGGTTGACCAGGGTGAACTGCAGCGCGAAGGCGTGCGAGCGGGTCGCCGCGGTGGAGCAGCGGACGATCATCGTGGCGAGCGCCGGCTGGCAGGTGGTGACACCCGCGCCGAACAGGAACGAGGAGACCAGCAGCGCCGGGGTGCCGGTGGCGTGGCCGAAGGCGAAGGCGCCGGTGGCGGCCAGCGCGGTGCCGGCCAGCAGCACCGGGCGCGGCCCGTACCGGTCGATGCCGCGGCCGGTGAACGGCAGGACGGCCAGCGCGGCCAGCGCGAAGACGGTGAACACCATCCCGGCGGCGAGCGAACCGAGCCCGCGGACCTGGTCCACGTACACGAACATGTACGGCATCGTGAATCCGCTGCCGAACGCGCTGAGCGCGTTTCCGATCTGGACGCGGCGCAGCGGGCCGCCCGCCCCGCGTCGCTGCTGCCTCTGCTGCTTCACCGTGCCGGTCACCGTGCACACCCCTTCATTGCGGACGGGCCCCGTCAGGGCTCCATCAGTTTCGCTGCGTACTCTTAAGGGAAGAAGACTTAAGAGCTAAAGTTTGACTCTAAAGTCTTAGCACCCGAAGAGTGTCGAGTCAAAGGCTTAAGGAGTGCACTTCACATGGGAGACTGGTCCGCATGACTGCAGAGAAGCCCGCGCCGGCCACCCCCCGCGAGCTGGGCATCGCCGAGCAGGTGGCCCTCTACCAGCGGGAATTCCCCACCGTCGACCCGCAGGTGGAGACCATCGTGCAGACGCTCTCCCGGGTCGCCCGGCGGATGACCGTCGCCTACGACCGGCAGCTGACTGTGCTCGGAATCACCTCCGCCGAGTGGGAGGTGCTCAAGGCGCTGGTGGTCGCCGGCGACCCCTACCGGCTCGGGCCCGGCGAGCTGGCCAAGCGGCTCGGGCTCACCCCCGCCGCGATGACCCACCGGATCGACCGGATGGTCACCGAGGGGCTGGTCACCCGGGAGCGGGACGAGTCCAACCGGGTCCGGGTGATCATCGAGCTCACCGAGCTCGGCCGGGACAAGTGGCTGGAGTCGATGCGGATGGCCGCGGTCTTCGAGGAGGAACTGCTCCAGGACCTCGTCGGCGAGGACCGCACCGTGCTCTCCGGGATGCTCGCCCGGATGCTGCGCCGGATCGAGGAGAGCCGGCCGGACGCGCTCGGGCGCACCGCCGACCTGAACTGAGGGCGCGCGGACAGCAGTCCGGCCCGCCGGGGGACTCCCCCGGCGGGCCGGACCGTTCGTGCGGTGGTGCGAGGGTCCGTCAGGCCCTCATCCGATCAGAGGTGGATCAGCAGGGGCCGTTGTCGGTCCAGACGCCCCACTGGCCGGCGAGCGACGGGTCGTCGCCCTTGGTCCACCACTTGTTGGTGTAGTAGTGGCCCTTCCACGAAACCTTGGTCGAGGTCGCGTAGGTGGTGGCCGCGTCCCAGCTCGGGGCGCCCGCGCAGCCGGCCGGGGTGGTCGGCGGCGTGGTCGGCGGCGTGGTCGGCGGAGTCGTGGGCGGGGTGGTCGGCGGCGTGGTGGGCGGCGTGGTCGGCGGGGTGGTCACCGGCGGGGCCGGGCAGCCGGCGGCCGAACCGTTGGTGGCCTCGACCATCTTGTCGAACAGGGCGGTCTTGTTGCCCAGGTCGTACAGCGAGAAGGCGAAGGAGCCGCCGAGGCCGTTGCAGTGCGCGTAGTCCAGCTTGGCCTGGATCGAGCGGGCGTCCTCACCGGACCAGAAGACGTTGCCGTCGTAGAAGTAGGTCGCCTTGGCGTCCTCGTCCCAGTAGGTCTTCGCCGGGTTGTCGACGAAGCCGGCCAGCTCCTTGTACATCTGGATGCCGGCGACGCCGCCCGAGAGCGGGGCACCCGGGGCCGGGGCGGTGGCGGCCTGGAACAGACCGTTCTTGCCGTTGTTCTGGACGCCGGTCCAGCCGCGGTAGTAGAACGGCACGCCGACGTTGATCTTCTTGGCCGGGAAGCCACCGGGGATGCCGTACTGCGGGTCACCCACGGTGTAGGCCTTGACGGCGTTGTCGACCGAGTACTTGCCGGTGCCACCGGGGACCGGGTTCATCGGGTCGTTCGGGCCGCTGTAGATCGGGGCCTGGTGGTTGGTCGGGCCCTTGGCCTCCCAGCCGCCGTGCATGTCGTACGTCATGATGTCGAGGAACGACAGGTACTGACCGATCTTGTCGGTCTCGACGTTCTTGATCTTGTCCTGGCCGGCGCCCACCGCGGCCGCGGTGTGGTAGGTCTTGCCGTCGGCCTTGCCCTGCGCGTCGAGCTGCTCACGCAGCTCCTTCAGCAGCAGGGTGAAGTTCTGCTTGTCGTTCGGGCTCTCCTGGTTGCCGAGGTGGCCGCCGCCGCCCGGGTACTCCCAGTCGATGTCGATGCCGTCGAAGATGCCGGCCGCCGAGCCCGGGCCGCCGTAGCCGGCGTCGACCGGCAGGTTGCCCTTGATGAACATGTCGATGCAGGACGAGACCAGCTTCTTGCGCGAGGCGTCCGTGGCGGCCGCCGACGAGAAGTACTTGGAGTACGTCCAGCCACCCAGCGAGATCAGGATCTTGAGGTTCGGGTTCTTCGCCTTCAGCTTCTTCAGCTGGTTGAAGTTGCCCGCGATCGGCTGGCCCCAGACGTCGCCGACGCCGTCGACCGAGATGTCCGGGCCGAAGCTCTTCTGGTAGTCGGCGAACGCGTCCGCCGCGCCGTCACCCGCGCTCGGGTTGTTCTCGTCCTGGCTCGCGGCCTTGGTGGCCTGGAAACAGGTGCCGTTGGTGGGGTGGATGTTGGCGAACGAGTAGATCAGGTAGTCCAGCTTCCCGGCGACGCCGGTGTCCTGGATCGTCTTGGGGTAGTACGCGTTCGAGTAGATCGACCACTGGTCGAAGTAGGCGACCTTGATGCCACCGCTGGTGGCGGGCGCGCCGGTGCTGTTGCCGACGGCGGCGTTGGCGGTGGCGCCGCCGCTGAGCGCGAGGCCCGCGCCGAGCAGCAGGGAGGCCGTGGTACCGGCGGCGATCGCGGTCAGGGACTTGGACCGCTTGCGGCGGCCGCCCTCCTGAACCGGGGCCCCGGCCCTTTCGATGCGTGAACGGAGCATGGGTGCGTGACTCCTGGGTGTGGGGGATTCCGACGCGCCCCGGGGCGCAGGTACGGGGTGGGGCCGTACGACCGGGACATGACAGAACAGGATGGGGGAATCGAGCGGAACATGCCTTGACGGACGCCGGGATAAGCCGAACCGGCGTCAGCGGCGGACCGCTGACGCCGGCTCAGGGGCTCCCTGCACCTGGGCACTAAAATGGACTAGACCAACTACCCCGTCAAGGGGTGATGTTGACGCTTGAGCCGCCCTTAAGGTTCGCCGGGAACCGAAGCACCCCCGCTGACCTGCGGATCAGCGGGGGTGGCCGGGGCGCGGCGGGCGGTCGGTACGCGGTCAGTACCGAACGGCATTGGCGACTACGGCCTTCACCGAGCCCGAGAGGTCCCGGTTGCTGGTCGCCTTCGCGTCGGTCTTCTGACCCGCCGCCAGGTCCGGCACGGTCACCGCCGTCACGTCCAGCAGATTGCCGCTGTCGTCGGTGAAGTTGACCTGGATCACGTACCGGCTGGTGTCCTGCCCGTGGTTGGTGACGGTCAGCGTCGTCTCGGCCTTGCCGTTCGCGAACGAGACCGCCCCGGGCGCGACGTCGCCCTTCGCGTCCAGCCCGCCCTTGATGCCGGCGATCGCGGAGGAGGCCTTCGCCTGCGCCGAGGAGACCGCGGAGGCCGCCGCCGAGGGAAGCCCGCCGGCCGCCGAGGCCAGCACCGAACTCGCGGCCGAGGCCGCGGCGGAGGCGGCGCCGGCGATCGCCGAACCCGCCTGCGCGGCGGCCGAGGTGGCCGCGCTGCCGGTCTTGCCCTCACTGGACGAGGAGCAGCCCGCCAGCGCCGCCCCGCCGACCAGGGCGGCGACCGCCGCCGCGGCCAGCACGCGGTGCGGGCGGCGGACGACGGGGGCGTACGGGTCGGCGGCGGTCGGCCGGGACGGGGCCGCGGGGCGGCGGATCGATTGGCGGTCCATCGGGGTCCTCGATTCTGGCCGTCGGGGTTCCGGCCGTCGGGTCCGGCCGGCGCCGGGCTGCCCGGCGGGCCTCCCCGCCCACGTTCCGGGGAGCGCGCGGCGTTCGCCACCAGGGCCGGGGCGTTCGGGTGACCCGGCCCCGGGAAGCGAGCCGGGTCAGGAGAGCCCCGAGCCCTCCTGGGTCTCCGACTCCACCGCCGCGCGCTCCTCCGCCAGCCGCAGCGCGTGCCGGCGGCGGGCCACCACCCCGTACGCCGAGGCCGCGCTCGCCGCGAAGGCCAGCAGACCGACCCACGGCTGGTTGAAGGCGTGCCCGGTCAGATGGTCCAGCGAGTACCGGCCCGGGCCGGCCAGGCCCAGCGCCAGACCGGCCGCGCCGAGGAACGCCGGGTACTCGTAGCCGCCGCCCATCGCGAAGAAGCCCGCCGGGGCGTGCACCGCGACGGCGCCCGCCATCGTCCCGGCCACCACCGCGCCGGCCGCGGGTGTGGCCAGCCCGGCCACCAGCATCGCGCCGCCACCGGCCTCGCCGAGGCCCGCGGCCAGGGCGCTCTGTCGCGGCGGGTGGAAGCCCATCGCCTCCATCGCCTTGGCGGTGCCGTCCAGGCCGCCACCGCCGAACCAGCCGAACAGTTTCTGGGTGCCGTGGGCGATCAGCACCCCGCCGACGGCACCGCGCAGGGCCAGCAGGCCCAGGTCGCTACGGTTCAGAGCCATGTCGAAGTCCCCTTCGGGAGCCCTCCGCCGCGCGGAGGGGTGGTCCGGCTTCCATCGCAGCGGAAACCGCCGGTCGGCTCGACCCGGGGCGGCCGTTCGGGCGAATCAGGGCGCGAACGGGAATAATTCGGACAGGCGTGGCACCCGGGCGGGACCGATCGCCGCGGCCATGCTTGGCGCATGTTCGTCTTCGATCTGAGCAGCGCCTTCATCGCCTTCTTCGCCGTGGTCGGCCCGCCGAAGGTCCTGCTGTCCTTCGCCCGGCTGGCCGGCACCCGGAGCACCGGGGAGCTGCGGCGGCTGGCGGCCTGGAGCTCGGTCATCTCGGCCGTGATCGGGACGGGCCTCGCCTTCAGCGCCGACTTCGTCACCTCACTGTTCCACATCAGCGACCAGTCGTTGCAGCTCGCCGGCGGACTGATCTTCTTCGTCTACGCGGTCGCGCTGGTCTTCGGCGTGCACCTCGGCGCCGGCGCCGACGAGGCGGACGAGCACCTGGCCGGCCCGCTGGTGGACGGCATCCGCGAGCTGTTGCTGCCGTACCTGGCCAGCCCGCTCGCCGTCACCGCGGTCCTGGTCGGTTCGCTCGCCAAGGACGACTGGGGCTGGCACGCCACCGTGGCCGGCGCGTACGTCGCCGTGGTGGTGATCAACTTCATCAGCGTCGCCGTCCTGGCCCCGCTGATGCAGCGCACCCACCGGACTTCGCTGGAGGTGATCGCCCGGCTGCTCGGCCTGCTGCTCGCGGCGGTCGGCGCCGAGCTGTTCCTCGAAGGGCTGGCCGGGCTCGGCGTGCACCTGCCCGAGGGGCACTGAGGGGCGCCGAGGGGTACTGGGCCGCGCTGCGACACGGGGCGCAGCGCGGCAGAGCGGTTCGGGCGGGGCGGCTCGGGCGGCGGGACGGCTCAGGCGGCCGCGGCCAGCCGGACCAGCGCCTCCCCGATCCGGTCGCGCACCAGCGGATCGGCGACCAGCCCGTCCGCCCCGACGTCCCCGCGCACCAGCGGCAACCGCACGCAGGCGCCCTCCACCACGGTCGCCCCCGTGTAGCGCAGCACCGTGCCCAGCGTCGCCTCGGCCCCCAGGCCGCGCCCGGTCCCGGCGGCGTTGATCCAGGCGGCCGGCTTGTCCGCGATCTCGATGCCGCCGACCGTCCAGTCCAACAGGTTCTTGAAGGCACCCGGCAGGGTCCCGGCGTACTCGGGCGTACAGATCAGCAGGGCGTCGGCGGCCTCGATCGCCGCCCGCAGCGCGGTGACCGGCTCCGGCAGCGGGTCGGTGTCGAGGTCCGGGTTGAAGTGCGGCAGTCCCGCCAGCCCGGTGTAGTAGCTGGTCGCGATTCCCTCGGTGGCGAGCGCCACGGCGGCGGCGGTGCGCAGCACGGTCTCGTTGACGGACCCGGCGCGCAGGCTGCCGGGGAGCAGCAGGATGTGACGGTCGATCGGCATGGGCAGGAACCTATCGGCCGGTTCAGGGCACGACCACCGGCCGCCAGGGAACGGGGCTGGAGAGGATCATCGAGCTGGCCGGCTGGCCGTAGCCGCCGAGGCGGTCGATCAGGGCCTCGAAATCGGCCATCGCCGGAACGGCGACCAGCAGCACGCAGCAGGCGCCGCCGGTGACCCGGTGCAACTGGAGCACCTCCGGCCAGCCGGCCACCTCCGGGTCGCGCAGCACGCAGCGCGGGCCGTAGCACTGGAGCTGCACCAGCGCGGTGATCGGCAGGCCGGAGCGGGTGAGGTCGACGTGGGCGTGGTAGCCGGAGATCACCCCGTCGGCCTCCAGGCGGCGGACCCGTTCGGCCACGGCGGGTGCGGACAGGCTCACCCGGCGCGAGAGTTCGTTGTAGGAGAGCCGGGCGTCGGCCTGCAGCTCGGCCAGCAGGCGGCGGTCGACGGCGTCCACGGCGGCTCCTGAGGGTGTGGTCCGGTTGGCTGGAAACCGCTGCTTTGCGATCGTGAAGAGGATCGGGAAAACACCTCTCGTACGACAGGCGCGGCCGCGGTTGCCGTGCCCGCCGCCCATTCAAATGCGGGACGGGCCGCCGCACAATGGGGCTCCGGCGACGACCGGGGCGACCAGCGCGGATCCCGGGCCCGTCCGGCGGTTCGGTTCGCCGACGACTTCTGGAGGGATCGGGTATGGGGCACGACACGGTGGAGAGGCCCAACCTGTCGTTCGGCCGGGCCGGGGAGCCGGAGCGGGGCACCCCGTACGCGCGCTACGTGCGGCTGGACGAACTGCACGGCCTGCAGCACCCGCTCAGCGAGGAGCCCGCAGAGCTGTCGTTCATCGTCACCACCCAGGTGATGGAACTGCTGTTCGGCCTGCTGCGGCACGAGTGGACGCTCGCCCAGCGGGCCCTGCGCGCGGACGACCTGCCGGGCGCCCTGGCCGCGCTGCGCCGCAGCACGCACGTCCAGGACGTGCTGGTGGAGTCCTGGGACCTGCTGGCCACGCTCACCCCGCAGGAGTTCAACGCCTTCCGCCCGCTGTTCGGCGAGGCCTCCGGCTTCCAGTCCTCGGCCTTCCTGCAGCTGGAGTTCCTGCTCGGCAACAAGAACGCCGCGCTGCTGAACATGTACCGCGACAGCCCGCGCACGCACGCCGAGCTGACCGCCGCCCTGCGCTCCCCCACCCTCTACGACGACGCGCTCGCGCTGCTGGCCCACCGCGGCCTGGCCGTGCCGCAGACCGTCTCCGAGCAGCGCCACCAGGCCGACGAGGCGGTCGCGGACGCCTGGCGGCGGGTCTACACCGAGCCGGAGCACGCGGCGCTGCTGCCGCTGGCCGAGGCGCTGCTGGACGTCGCCGAGCGGGTGACCCGCTGGCGCCAGCGCCACCTGGCGGCGGTCAAGCGGGCGATGGGCGGCAAGCCCGGCTCCGGCGGCTCCAGCGGTCTGACCTGGCTGCGCCGCTCCGCCGAGCAGGACGTCTTCCCCGAGCTGTGGGCGATCCGGGACGGGCTGTGACGACCCCGCAGCGTCCCGGCGGGCGTGAACGGGCAGTGGAAGAGGACAGGGCGAGGGAAGGGCTGGGCATGATCACGCGCGAGGAGTGCGCGGCGCTGGACGCCGCCGACCCGCTGGCGGCGTTCCGCGGGGAGTTCGCCCTGCCACCGGGGGTGATCTACCTGGACGGCAACTCGCTCGGCGCGCTGCCGGTCCGCACCCCCGAGCGGGTGCGGACGGTGGTCGAGCGGGAGTGGGGCCGGGAGCTGATCCGCAGCTGGAACGACGCGGGCTGGTTCGAGCAGCCGTACCGGCTGGGCCGGCGGATCGCCCCGCTGGTCGGGGCCGCCCCGCAGGAGCTGGTGGTCTGCGACACCACCTCGGTCAACCTGTTCAAGGTGCTGGCGGCGGCGCTGCGGCTGCGTCCGGGCCGCTCCGCCGTCCTGGGCGACCGCGCGGCCTTCCCGACCGACCTCTACATCGCCGAGGGCGTGACCGGGCTGGTCCCGGGCGCCCGCAGCGTGCTGATCGACCCGGCCGAGCTGGACGCGCACCTGGACGGGGACGTCGCCGCGGTCGTCCTCTCGCACGTCGACTACCGGACCGGCGAGCTGCTGGACATGCCCGGGATCACCGCCCGGGTGCGGGCCGCCGGGGCGCTGATGATCTGGGACGTCTGCCACTCGGTGGGCGCGCTGCCGGTCGAACTCTCCGCCAGTGGCGCCGACTTCGCGGTCGGCTGCACCTACAAGTACCTCAACGGCGGCCCCGGCTCACCGGCCTTCCTGTACGTCGCCGAGCGGCATCTGGCGGCCGGGGCGCCGCAGCCGCTGAGCGGCTGGTTCGGGCACGCCCGTCCGTTCGCCTTCGAGCCCGGCTACGACCCGAAGGACGGCATCGGCCGCTTCCTCACCAGCTCGCCGTCGCTGCTCGGCCAGGCCGCGCTGGAGGCCTCGCTGGACGTCTGGGAGCGGGCCGACCGGGCCGCCGTCCGGGCCAAGAGCCTGGCGCTGACCGATCTGTTCATCGGTCTGGTGGAGGGCCTGGACGGCATCGAGGTGGTGACCCCGCGCGAGCACGCCCGGCGCGGCAGCCAGGTGGCGCTGCGGCACGCCGACGGCTACCCGGTGGTGCAGGCGCTGATCGCCCGCGGTGTGATCGGGGACTTCCGGGCCCCGGACCTCATGCGCTTCGGCTTCACCCCGCTCTACCTCTCGCACACCGAGGTGTGGGACGCGGCGCGGCACCTGGCCCAGGTGCTGGAGAGCGGCGAGTGGAAGGACGAGCGCTTCTCCCGGCGCGGCGAGGTGACCTGAGGCCGGCGAACGCAACGGGGCCGCCCGGTCGGAGGACCGGGCGGCCCCCGGCTGTGCGGTGCCTACCGCGAGCGGCTAGCCGTGGCGGCCCCGGCGCCGGGCGGCCAGGACGGCGAGCCCGCCGAGGACGAGCAGGACGCCCCCGACGAGGCCGAAGGTCACGGCGTTGCCCGAACCGGTCGAGGCCAGCGAACCGCCGCCTCCGCCGCTACTGGGCGCGGGCTGCTGCCCGGTCGGGCCCTGGCTCGTGGGCCCGTCGCCGGTGGGTGCGGCGGCGGACGAGCTGGACGTGGCGGTCGGGCCGGTCGGGGCCGCCGAGGTGGTGGTCCCGGTCGGCGCCGGCGAGGTGGCCGTCTCCGTCGGGGCCGGCGAGGTCGCGGTCTCCGTCGGGGCCGGCGTGGTGGACGTCTCCGTCGACGTCGGCGACGGGCCGGTCGGCGTCGGCGAGGTGGTGGTTCCGGTCGGCGTGGGGGTGGTGGGGGTCGGGGTCGGGGTCGGCGAGGTGGGCGTCGGGGTCGGCTCGACCGCGCAGTCCGGCAGGTCCCCGTCGAACGGGTAGCTGTGGATCTCGTAGCCGCCGTTGCCGGTCTGTATCAGGTTGCCCGCCAGGTAGACCCGGCCGTTCATGCCCGGCATGTCGATGGTCGTGGTGCCGGCCGGGTTGCCCGCCATCACCGCGCCCTGGAACTGCGCGCTGCCGTTGATCTGCGCCGCCGTGGCCGTGGGGAAGTTCCACAGCAGCTTGGAGCGCATCTCGGTGGTCTGGTCGCCCGGCAGGCCGGTACCGGTGTAGGTGTTGATGACCGGGTCGGCCGACTGCATGTTGACCACGACGGTCGCGCCGGCCGGGATGTTCGCGAACACCAGGCCGATCTGCCCGCCGGTCGGCGAGGTGAGGTTCCCGGGGACGTTGAAGACCTGCTTCATGCTGGTCCCGTCACCGGTGAAGGTCGCCTCGCTGCCGGTGAGCGCGACGGTACCGGTGGCGGCGGTGCGGCCGACACAGGCGGAGACGTCCTCGATCTGGGTGAGCACCGAGCGGTACGGCGCGGCGGCGCCGGCGTCCTGTATCGCCTCGCCGGTCGGGTCGATGGAGACCGAGCCGGTGAGCGTGCCCGCGTGCCGCAGGTTGCCGAAGGCCTGGCCCTTGGAGTCGATGCCGCCGATCAGCAGGCTGTTGTCGGGCTGGACGGTGACCTTGCCGCCGACCGTGAGGAAGTCGCTGCCGTTCGGCGGGACGACCCGCGAACCGACACCGACCACGCCCGCGTTGAAGATGCCGCCGCCGTTCTTGTCGACGGTGAAGTCGCCGAGGGTGACGATCCTGCCCTCGGCCTCGGCCGCCCGGCCGGCGACCGTGTAGTTGCCGCCGGTGAAGACGTTGATGGCGGCGTCCCGGCCCGGGAAGTCGCCGTTGTTGACGCCCGGCCAGGTGGCCGGGCAGTCCGGTCCGCTGCACGCGCCCAGCGGCGGGGCCAGCGGGGCGGCCGAACCGACCGTCAGCACCGCCGCGAGCGGCAGCACGGCCGTGGCCGTCGCCGCCGCGATCCTGACGTTGCGGCGCCCGCGGGGGCGGGGGACCCGTCCCGCGGTGGCTCTTCTGTGACCGGGTGTACCGGTTCCCTGACTCATCTGCACATTCCTCCGCGAAGAGAGAGGCAGGTGGAAGGGCACCCGCCTCGTTCCGGTTGATCCTGCATCATCCCGGCCGATACCTAGAGAATCCAGAGATTTTGGATATCGGGCATCAAATCGGGCAATCGGCACCCTACAGACCATCAGCGCCAATCGGAAAATCTTCCGAACGGAAGGATCGACCGTGTCCTCCCTGGCCACCCGCGGCCCCGCTAGGTTGGAGGCATGACTTCCGACGCCATCGCCACCGTCGCCACCAGCGCCGACGTGCTGCGCCACCCCGGGGCCGGCGAGCACCTGCTCACCGCCGTGGAGAAGGAGCGCGCCGCCCGGTTCCGGCACGAGTCGGGACGGGTCGACTTCATCGCCGCGCACGCCCTGGTCCGGCTCTGCGCCGCCCGCCTGCTCGGCGTCCCGGCCACCGCGCTGACCCTCGCCCAGCACTGCCCCGACTGCGGCAAGGGCGACCACGGCAAGCCCTACCTGCCCGACCACCCCGGGGTCGCGGTCAGCCTCTCGCACACCAAGGGCGTGGTCGCGGCCGCCGCCGGGCACCGGCCGATCGGCGTCGACGTCGAGCTGACCGACCGCGGCGGCAGCCTGCTGGACGTCGCGCCCCGGGTGCTCACCGAGGCGGAGCTGCGGCTGGTGCGGGAGCACCCCGACCCGGCGCGGGCCTTCCTACGGCTCTGGGTCCGCAAGGAGGCCCTGATCAAGATCGGCCGCACCACCCTGGACGGCCTCGCCGCCGTCGACCTCTCCGGGCTCCCGCTCGACCTGCCCGACGGCCGGCCGCTGCTCAGCACCTTCGAGGGGCTCCGGCTGCTCGACTGGGTGGACGAGGCGCACGGGGCGGCCGTCGCGGCGGTCTGCGAGCTGCCGCCGCGGGCCGTGGAGCTGAGTGCTCTCTAGAGCTGCCCAGGTGGGGGCCGGTCGGACGGTCGGATAAGCGGTGTTAGCGTCCTGGGCGGGGCGAGGAGATCCGTCCGCCCCGGCTGCCCGCGCCGCGACCGCCGACGGGCCGCCCCCGTTGAGTCACAAGGGTGCCCCGCCATGGCCAAGTTCCTGCTGAGCCTGCACGTCCTCGCCTCGGTGCTGTTCATCGGCCCGGTGGCCGTGGCCGTCAGCATGTTCCCGCGCCGGGCGAAGGCCGCGCTGGCGGGCGGGCCCGAGCAGGCCGCCGACGCCGGCATGCTGCGGCTGCTGCACCGGATCACCCAGGTCTACGCGCTGCTCGGGATCGCCGTTCCGGTCCTCGGCATCGGACTCGCCCAGGTGATGGACGTGCTCGGCCAGTCCTGGATGATCGCGTCGATGGTGCTGACCGCCGTCGCGGCCCTGTCGCTGCTGCTGTTCGTCCTGCCCGCGCAGCAGGCCGCGGTGGACGCGCTCGCCCTGGACGGCGGCTCGGCGGAGCACGGCAAGGCGGTCAACGGGCTCAAGCTGCTGCCGATGACGGCGGGCGTCTTCAACCTGCTCTGGGCGGTCGTCGTGGTGCTGATGATCGTCCGGCCGGGTTCCACCACCGGCGCCTGACGCCCCCGCGTCCGCCCATGTGTCCGCGGTAGTACTGTCCCCGCCATGACGATCACGGTGGGGATGGGACCGGAAGCCGCCGGCCGGGGCGTGGGCACGCTGCTGCGCGGCTGGCGGGAGCGGCGCCGGCTCAGCCAGCTGCAACTGGCCCTGCTGGCCGACTCCTCGGCCCGGCACATCAGCTTCATCGAGAACGGCCGCGCCCGGCCCAGCCAGGAGATGGTGCTCAGGCTCGCCGAGCACCTCGACGTCCCGGTCCGCGAGCGCAACGCGCTGCTGCTGGCCGCCGGGTACGCGCCGCACTACCCGGAGAAGCGGCTGGACGACCCGGCGATGGCGGCCCTGCGCTCCGGGATGGAGCGGCTGCTCGCCTCGCACGACCCGTACCCGGCGCTGGTCGTCGACGGGACCTTCCAGGTCCTCGCGGCCAACCGGGCCCTCGGGCTGCTGCTCTCCGGAGTCGCGCCGCACCTGCTGGAGCCTCCGCTCAACGCGATGCGGATCACCCTGCACCCGGAGGGCCTCGCACCGCGGATCCTCAACCTGCGGCAGTGGCGGCGACACCTGCTGGAGCGGATGGAGCAGCAGCTCGGGCTGGTCCGCTCGGAGCCGCTGCGGGCCCTGCTGGAGGAGGTCCGGGCCTACCCCGAGCCGCCCGGCACGGCGGCGGACGGTGACGGGGAGGAGGACATCACCGAGCTGTTCCCGTTCGCCCTGCCGCTGCGGGTCGCCCACGAGGGGCGGGTGCTGTCCTTCCTGTCGACCATCGCGACCTTCAACACGCCGATGGACGTGACCGTCTCCGAGCTGGCCATGGAGACCTTCCTCCCGGCCGACCCGGAGACCGTCGCGTTCCTGCAGGAGGCCGTGGGGACGGCCCGGTAGTCACCCGGGCGGGCCGCCACACGCTCACCCGGTCACGCGGGTCACGCGCTCACCCGGTCACGCGGGTCACACGCTCACCCGGTCACACGGGCAGCCGGCGCAGGGCGGTGAACTGGAGCGCGGCGAAGAGGGCCACCGTCGCGGCCTGGAGCGGGATCCAGACGTAGCCGGCGGTGGTCGGCTCCAACCACAGCTCCATCGCCACCACGCTGAGCACCGTCCAGACCAGGTTGACGTCGATCACCGCCCGCACCGCGAGCCCCGGCGGCTGCGGGCGGGCCGCCAGCAGCCCGACCGCGAGGCCGAACACCGCCAGCACGGCGCCGAGTTCGAGCAGGGTCGAGCGGCCGACGCCCAGCAGCTCGCCGAGCGGGCCGGGGAAGGCCAGATAGGCGAGGCCGTTGCCGCCGCTGACCACGGCGTCGAGGGCGAGGAAGCCCCGCAGCGCCTTGACGGAGGCGGGGGCGGGGGCGGTGCGGCGGGCGGTGTTCAGGGTGTGCGCGGACATGGCGGATCGGCCTCCGGACGTGGGTGGGATCCCGGTCGGCGCTGCCGCCGCCGGGTGCCCACCACTGTGCCGGGGCGCGGCGCGGGCGTCGATGACCTCCGAGGTCATATCCCGAACAGGGCGGCCGCGTTGTCGTGGCAGACGGCGCGCAGCCACTCCTCCCCCAGCCCGAGCCGGTCCAGCGCCTCCAGCTGGTGCCCGTACGGGTAGGGGATGTCGGGGAGGTCGCTGCCGAGCAGGACGCGCTCGCCCAGCGCCCGTCCGCGCCCCAGGCGTTCAGCCACCCGGCCGTCCCGGGCTTGTGCGGGTAGAGCATCGCGGTGAACGCCCGGACGCCGGACTCCCGCAGTCGGACGACGCGCCGATGCTCCGCCTCGCGGTAGGTGATCGGCCAGGGGCGGCCGGTCAGCGGCCCGGCCGCGTCGAAGTACGCCCACACCTTGTCGGGGACGTTCTGCGGCATGGTGGGCCCCTCCTGCCCGAGGGCGGGCAGGAGGGAGCGTGTGGACGTCGATCAGGCCGGGGAGGCCGAGGTGCTGCCAGAAGGCCCGCACCCCGTCCGCCTCGGCCACCCGCTCGGGCAGGCTCACGCGGCGGGCACCGGGCGGGCGCGGTCGATGATCGCCCCGGCGTCCGGGCCGGGCGGCAGGGTGCCGAAGGCCGCGCCGTGGTCGCCGCCGAGCCGGGAGGCGCAGAACGCGTCGGCCACCGCCGGGTCGCCGTACCGGACGAGCAGCGAGCCCTGGAAGGCCAGCGCCATCGCCTCCACCAGCCGGCGGGTGCGGTACTCCAGCTGGTCGAGGTCGGTGAGCTGCTTGCGCAGGCCGGCGACGGCCGCGTCGAGCCGGCGGTCGGCGCCCGCGGCGGCGTCCAGCTCGCCGAGGAAGGCCTCGACGGTCTCCGGGCGCTTGGCCATGGCGCGCAGCGCGTCCAGGGCGGCGACGTTGCCGGAGCCCTCCCAGATGGAGACCAGCGGCGCCTCGCGGTAGAGCCGGGGCATCCCGGACTCCTCGACGTAGCCGTTGCCGCCCAGGCACTCCAGGGCTTCGGCGGCGTGCGCCGGGCCGCGCTTGCAGACCCAGTACTTGGCGACCGCCAGGCCGAGCCGGCGCACCAGCGTCTCCTGCTCGTCCCCGGCGATCGCGGCGTCGGTGGCCTCGGCGAGCCGCATCGCCACCGCGGTGGCCGCCTCGGACTCGACGACCAGGTCGGCGAGCACGTTGCGCATCAGCGGCTGGTCGACCAGCGCCTTGCCGAAGGCGCGCCGGTGCAGGGCGTGCTGGACGGCCCGGGTGGCGCCGAGCCGCATGCCGGAGGCGGCGCCGATGGTGCAGTCCAGGCGGGTCATGTTGACCATCTCGATGATGGTCCGCACGCCCCGGCCCTCCTCGCCGACCAGCAGGCCGTACGCCTCGTCGTACTCGATCTCGGCGGAGGCGTTGGACTTGTTGCCCAGCTTGTCCTTGAGCCGCTGCAGCCGGAGCCGGTTGCGGGTGCCGTCCGGCAGGACGCGCGGCAGCAGGAAGCAGCTGAGTCCGCCGGGTGCCTGGGCGAGGGTGAGGAAGAGGTCGGACATCGGCGCCGAGGTGAACCACTTGTGGCCGGTCAGCCGGTAGCTTCCGTCCGGCCGCGGGACGGCGGTGGTGGTGTTGGTGCGGACGTCGGAGCCGCCCTGCTTCTCGGTCATCGACATGCCGGCGATCAGCCCGCGCTTGCCGTGCGGCTCGCGCAGGCCGAAGTCGTACGCGGTGGCGGCGAGCAGCGGCTCGAACTCGGCGGCCAGCCCCGGGGTGGCGCGCAGGGCCGGGACGGCGGCGTAGGTCATCGAGACCGGGCAGGTGTGGCCGGCCTCCACCTGGCCCCAGACGTAGAACTTGGCGGCGCGGGCGGTGTGCGCGCCGGGGCGGTCGTCCCGCCAGGGGGCGGCGTGCAGGCCGTGGCCGACGGCGGTGCGCATCAGCTCGTGCCAGGCCGGATGGAACTCGACCTCGTCGATCCGGTGGCCGAAGCGGTCGTGGGTGCGCAGCAGCGGCGGGTTCTCGTTGGCCAGCCGGCCCCACTCGGCGGCCTGCTCGGAGCCGGCCAGCCGGCCGAGTTCGCGCAACTCGGGCTCGGCCCAGCCGGCGCCGGCCCGGTGCAGGGCGGCGAGCAGCCCGGGGTCGGCCGCGGTGTCGTGCCCGTACGGGAGCGGGACCTGGTTGGTGACCTCATGCGTCGCTGTCATCGGGTACTCCCAGAGAACGGAGGGTGAAGGAGACCAGGGCGGGGACCACCGCGTCGGGGGCGGTCCTGGGGCCGGGCGGGGGTGCGGCGGCGAGCGGGCCGGTGAGCGCCTCGGCGGTGGCGCCGACGATCGCGGCGGCGGTCAGCTGCGGGTCCTGGGGCGGCAGCTCGCCGGCGGCGAGGGCGGCGGCGATCTCGGCGGCGAGCACGTCGCGGAAGGTGCGGCGGAAGACCAGCCGTTCGGCGTCCACCACGGTGTCGGCCGGCTCGACCAGCAGGGCGTGGGCGAGCCTGGGGGCGCGCAGGGCGCGGGCGGCGAAGGTCTCGACGACGGCCGCGATCCGCTCCCGGGGGGTGTCGTGGCGGGCGACGGCCTCGTGCACGGCGGCGACCTCCCGGGTGACCACCCGGCGGAAGAGTTCGACGGACAGCTCGGCCTTGCTCGCGAAGTGCCGGTACACGGAGCCGGTGGCGATCCCGGCGTGCTCGGCGACGGCGGCCATGCTGCAGCCGCCGTAGCCGCGCTCGGCGAGCAGGCCGACCGCGGCCTGGAGCACCGCCTCGCGCTGGGCGTCCAGACGGGCTTGCACGGCGGGGGTGCGTCGGTAGGCCATGCAAGCATTGAAGCACTGATTCACTGCTTCGGGGAGGGGGTGCGGGCCCGCCGCCCGGGCCTCGCCGTCCCCGGGAACGCCGGAGGGCCGCCCGGTTGCCGGGCGGCCCTCGTCACGCCGTGCGGGACGGCTGTCGTGCGGAACGGCTGTCGTGCAGGACGGCTGTCGTGCGGTAGGCCACTACAGCCGGACGCGGTCCTGCTTCAGCCCCTCCTCGTCCAGCGGCCCGATCGGCGGCACCTGGTACCCGCCGCTCAGCCCGCGGGCGGAGGCGGAGCCGAGACCGGCCCACTCCAGCACCTTGGCGGTGGCCGCCGCGGACTCGGCGGCCGGCAGCCTGGTGATGTTCGAGCCGTGGTTGCCGCCGGGCACGGTGTAGACGTAGCTGTCCTCGCTGCCCCGGCCGAGGCGGAACGGCTCGGCACCCCACGGGTCGTTCTGGCCGTAGACGAAGATGATCCGCTCGGCGTCGTTGCGCACCCAGCGGTCGATGTCGCGCATCGCGGACGGGTCGAACCGCATCGGGATGCTGCGTGGCACGTAGGTGCGCGGCGCGTACAGCTCCTTGTAGTCGTAGTGCAGCAGGCCCTTGAGCCGGGAGACGTCGAAGGAGGGCGAGCCCAGCTGGGTGCCGGCCTGGTAGTAGTACGCGGTGTACCCGGCGAGCGCCTGGTCGCTGTTGCCGGTGATGCCGGACTGCGAGTCGAGCCAGGCGTACAGCGCGTCGTCGGTGCCGGCGGCGCCCGGGACGTTCACGCAGTCGGCCTCCAGGCTGTACTGCCAGAACGTCCAGACCGAGTCCAGTACGGCGAGCTCGTAGGCGCGGTCGGCGCTGCCGACGGTGGTGAAGGTGGAGCCGGCGGCGGCGTTGTCGGCGGCGTAGCGGGGCTCCAGGCGGTCGCGGCGGGCCAGCAGTTCACGCTGGGTGCCGTTCAGCGCGGCCCGGCACTCGGGGGTGCCGACGTTCTCGAAGAACCGACTGTACGCGGAGTCCTCGCGGTCGTTGACGTCGTTCGGCGCGACGTAGGCGATGGTGCCGGCCACGTCGTCCGGGAAGAAGCGGCGGTGGTAGGTGGAGGACATGCCGCCCTTGGAGCCGCCGGTGGAGAGCCACTCCTGGTGGTAGATCCGCTTCAGCGCGGTGATCAGCCGGTGCGCGTCGGTGGCCGCCTGCTCGATGCCGGCCTTGGACCAGTCGGCCGGCTCGGGCCGGGAGGGCGTGAAGTAGCGGTACTCGATGGAGACCTGGTTGCCGTCGACCAGCCGGGCCGGCTCGGTGCGGCTGGGCGTGGTGCGCAGCGTGTAGCCGTTGGTGAAGAACACGGTCGGCCGGTCGTAGCCGCGGTGCAGCACGCTGAGCCGCTGCTGGAAGGTGCCCAGCCAGGGGCGGTTGTGGTCGATCGGCTGGGTGTAGGTGAGCAGGAAGTAGCGGTGTCCGGTGGTGGTGGGCTGCTCCTCGGTGACCGTCATGCCGCGGATCGCCGCCAGGCGGTCCTTGACGTCGGCCGACGGGTCGTCGGCGACGGAGGCCGCCGCGGGCGCGTCCGTCCCGCGGGCGAACGCCGTCGGGGCGAGGCCGAGGCCGAGCAGGGGTATCAGCAGGGCGGCGACCAGCAGCCTTCTCATCGTCGTGGTCATCAACTCTCCATCGGGTCAACGGAACTGGGTGTTGCCATGGTCCGTACCACGCTCCGGCCGTCGGTATGCGGCCTTCGGTGCGCGGCCGCCGGTGTGCGACCGCCGGCACGCCACCGCCGGACGGACCGGCCGTCCGGCGGACGACCGAATGGGCCACCCGCCGGTCGCGGATGGCCCATCGGGGACGAACGTGCCGGTCAGGGGCGGGGCAGGGTGCAGCCGACCCGGGTCAGGTCGAGCTTGTTCCCGGGGCCGAAGCAGGCGGGGATGATGTACGTCTCCTGCGCGTAGCCGATGCCCGCGCGGACCGTCACCACGCCGTTCTGGTCCACCTCGCAGGGGTTGTTCAGGGTGCAGCGCTGGCCGCTCTCGTTGATGGTGTTGTTCACCGCGACGACCTGGCCGCTGGCGGCGTCGACGACCGGAGAGCCGGAGGTGCCGCCGATGACGTTGCAGGTGGAGGTGTAGCGGAGGGAGTCCTTGAAGGTCCAGTCCGCTTCCTTGAGCCGGTAGGCGAAGCCGTCGGCCGAGCAGGAGTAGATCCTCTTCCAGTACCCGGAGACGACCTTGATCGCGGTGCCCTGGACGGGGTGGGTGGCCGCGACGGTCAGCGGGGCGATGCCGTAGGAGGACTGGATCGCGGCATAGGTGGTGTTCAGTTGGTAGATCGACACATCGGTGTCGGTCATGGTGCCGTAGACCATCTTGGTGGCACGCAGGGTGCCGGCCGAGCCGCCGCTCGCGTTCAGCAGCGTGAAGGTGCGGCTGGAGGCCTGGTTGACGACCACCTGGCCGGGGCCGGGCATACCGGTCTCCAGGCAGTGGCCGTTGGAGAGCACCAGCGCCGGGTCGCTCGCCGTCGAGGCGGGGAACCGGACGAGCGAGCCGGAACAGTTACTGAGGGCCACGGTGCCGGCGAAGTTGACGGCGGCGACCTTGCCGGCCTGCACCGATTCCGCGGCACCGGGCGCGGCCGTGGTGGTGGCGGTCGCGGCGGGGGCTCCGGCGAGGGCGGTCGCCCCGGCGGTCAGGAGCGCGGCCAGCGTGCCTATGAGCGGCTTCTTCATGAGAGACCTCTCGGTGTGGGGGTGCCCCAAAGCTGTCGCGGACATGACGCCCTGTCAAGGGATTCGGCAGCGGGTACGACTCCCGACACCCTGTTCCGGCCGCCGGACCCCGGTACTGTGGCCGGGACGGCAGCGACGACCATCTGGGGGGCCGACATGGCCGGTGAGAACCACGCGGACAGCACGCGACGGGGCACGGCCGGGGGCCGGCTGCTCGCGGTGAGCGATCTGCACGTCTCCTACCAGCAGAACCGCGACCTGGTCGAACAGTTGCGGCCCGGCTCGCCGGAGGACTGGCTGATCGTCGCCGGTGACGTGGCCGAGTCCACCGTCACCATCCGCTGGGCCCTGGGTCTGCTCGCCGAACGGTTCGCCAAGGTGATCTGGGCCCCCGGCAACCACGAGCTGTGGACCCACCCCAACGACCCGGTCCAGCTGCGCGGCGTCGAGCGCTACGAGCACCTGCTGGACATCTGCCGCGAGCTCGGCGTGGTGACCCCCGAGGACCCCTACCCGGTGTGGACCGGCGCGGGCGGCCCGGTCGCCGTCGCCCCGCTGTTCCTGCTGTACGACTACTCCTTCCGGGCCCCCGGCACCACCACCAAGGAGGAGTCGCTGGCCGCCGCCTACGAGTCCGGCGTGGTCTGCGCGGACGAGCGCTTCCTGCACCCGGACCCGTTCCCGGACCGCGACTCCTGGTGCCGCGAGCGCGTCCGGCTGACCGAGAAGCGGCTCACCGAGCACGACCCGCAGCTGCCGCTCGTACTGGTGAACCACTACCCGCTGGTCCGGCAGCCCACCGAGGTCCTCTGGTACCCCGAGTTCGCCCAGTGGTGCGGCACCGAGCTGACCGCGGACTGGCACCGCCGGTTCAACACCGCCACGATGATCTACGGGCACCTGCACATCCCCCGGCGCACCGCCTACGACGGGGTCCCGTTCGAGGAGGTGTCACTCGGCTACCCGCGCGAGTGGGGCAAGCGCGGACTGCCGGACCCGCTGCTGCGCGAGGTGTTCCCGGGCGCCTGACCGGAGCGGGCGGCTACTCCCCCTCCTCGGCCTCCGCCTCGGCCTCCGCCTCCTCGAAGGTCGCCGAGCGCTCCGGCCGCGCCAGCACCACCGTCAGCTCACCGTCCGACACCTCGGCGAGCAGGGTGTCCCCCTCCTGCACGGTGCCGTCCAGCAGCAGGTTGGAGATCCGGTTGTCCAGCTCCTGCTGGATCGTCCGGCGCAGCGGCCTGGCCCCGAACTCCGGCTGGTAGCCGCGGTTCACCAGCCACTCCTTCGCACCCTCGGTCACCTCCAGCTCGACGTCCTGGGCCTTGAGCCGGCGCCGGGAGCGGTCCAGCAGCAGGTCCACCACCTGGAGCAGGTCCCGGCGGGTGAGCGCGTGGAAGACGATCACCTCGTCGATCCGGTTGAGGAACTCCGGGCGGAACTGCCCGCGCAGGTCCCGCATCAGCTCGTCGCGGATCTCGTCGACGTCGCCCGCGTGGTCGAGGATCCGCTGCGAGCCGATGTTGCTCGTCATGATCACCACGGTGTTGCGGAAGTCGACCGTACGGCCCTGGGCATCCGTCAGCCGGCCGTCGTCCAGCACCTGCAGCAGCAGGTTGAAGACGTCCGGGTGGGCCTTCTCCACCTCGTCGAAGAGCAGCACGCTGTACGGCTTGCGGCGCACCGCCTCGGTGAGCTGGCCCGCCTCGTCGTAGCCGACGTACCCGGGCGGGGATCCGACCAGCCGGGAGACGGTGTGCTTCTCCTGGAACTCGCTCATGTCGAAGCGGATCATCCGGTCCGGGTCACCGAACAGCAGCGCGGCCAGCGCCTTCGCCAGCTCGGTCTTGCCGACCCCGGTCGGGCCGAGGAACAGGAACGAGCCGGTCGGCCGGTCCGGGTCGCCCATCCCGGCCCGGCCGCGGCGCACCGCCTGGGCGACCGCGGTGACCGCCTGGTCCTGGCCGATCACCTTCTCGTGCAGGTGCTCCTCCAGCTTCAGCAGCCGCTCGCGCTCGGTCGCGTTCAGCTCGGCGACCGGGATGCCGGTGCGGCTGGAGAGCACCTGGGCGATGTCGTCCGCGGTGACCGCCACGACCTCCTCGCGGGACTCGGCGATCGCGGCCAGCTCGTCCTCGGTCTGCCGCAGCTCGCTCTTCAGGTTGGCGGCCCGCACGAACTCCTCGTCCGCCACCGCCTCCTCCAGCTCGCGGCGCAGCTTGGTGATCCGGTCCTGCACCGGCATCGCGACCGTGGAGCCGCTCAGGCTGCGCAGCCGCACCCGGGCGCCGGCCTGGTCCAGCAGATCGATCGCCTTGTCCGGCAGGAAGCGGTCGCTGACGTAGCGGTCGGAGAGGGCGGCGGCGGCGTCCAGCGCCTCGTCGGCGAACCGCACCTGGTGGTGCGCCTCGTAGGCGTCGCGCAGGCCGTGGAGGATCTCGATCGTCTCCTCGACGCTCGGCTCCGGCACCAGCACCGGCTGGAAGCGGCGCTCCAGCGCGGCGTCCTTCTCCACGTGCTTGCGGTACTCGTCCAGGGTGGTCGCGCCGACCACGCTCAGCTCGCCGCGCGCCAGTGCCGGCTTGAGGATGTTGCCCGCGTCCATCGAACCCTCGCCGCCACTGCCCGCGCCGACCACGGTGTGCAGCTCGTCGAGGAACAGGATCACCCCCTGCTCGGCCTCGGTGACCTCGTCGATCACGCTCTTCAGCCGTTCCTCGAACTCGCCCCGGTACTTGGAGCCGGCCACCAGCGCGGTGAGGTCCAGGGTGACCACCCGCTTCTCCTTGAGGCTCTGCGGCACGTCCCCGGAGACGATCCGCTGCGCCAGCCCCTCCACGATCGCCGTCTTGCCGACCCCGGGCTCGCCGATCAGCACCGGGTTGTTCTTGGTCCGGCGGGAGAGGATCTCGACGGTCTGCTCGATCTCCTCGGCACGGCCGACCACCGGGTCCAGCCGGCCCGCCCGGGCCTCCTCGGTGAGGTCCCGCCCGTACTCGTCGAGCGTCGGCGTCCGACTGGGGTGCGCTCCGCCCTGGCTGCGCTCGCCGCCCACGCCGCGCCCGTCCAGCACGGTGCGCAGCGCCTCCTGCGACGGCGCGACGTTGCGCAGCGCGGCGCCGGCGCCCGAGCGCTCCTCCTCCAGCAGCGCGCCGAGGATGTGCTCCGGCCCGATGTACGAGGCCCCGGCCCCCTGCGACCGGGCGTGCGCGGCCAGCAGCGCGCGCTTGGCGGCCGGCGTCAGCGCGGGCCGCCCGTCGGCCTCCGGCGCCCCGTCCCCGGACGGCAGCGCCTCGGCCAGATCACCCGCCAGCCGGTCCGGGTCGATCCCGGCCCGCTCCAGCATCCGGCGCGACGGCTCCACCCGGGTGGCCGCCCAGACCAGATGGGCGGTGTCGAGATCGCTGCTCCCGTCCTCGGCGGCCCGCTGCGCGGCGGTGGCGAGCAGCTCCTGCGCCGACTCGCTGAGCAGCCGCCCGATCGGCACCCGCTGCACGGCGGGCGGCGACGCCATCGGGCTCATCCCGAAGAACCGGCTGAGCAGATCGGAGAAAGGGTCGTTCGAACCGAACGGCGGCATGGTCACGGAGGCTCACCTCTCCCAAGCGGTTGGTGCCCACCCAAACACACCCCGCCACCGCCCGCCCCCCAAGCGCCGCCGCCCCGGCGACCCACCGCCCACCACCCCCACACCGCCGCCCCGCCCCTGGACGAGCGCAGCGCCACAACTCCGGCGGCACCGGGTGGGAGATAGCAGGGGAAGCTCGGCCAGCAACGCGCCTGCCCCCGACCGGCCCGAATCCGAGATCAAAATCGGTACCCATTAAGCATCTAGTCCTACTAGATTCCTCGAAGACCCTTGCCTCTTCAGGAGCCTCATGTCCGCGATCACGCCACCAGCCGAGTGGGACCTCAAGCCCGGCGACCAGATCGAGCGGAAGACGCTCCACACCACGTACGGAGGGCGGACCCAGGGCGGGATCGGCCCATCCGCCAAGAGCCCCAATGTCATGATCTTCACCGAGCAGGCGGCCGGAGAGAAGCACGCACACGGGCCAGCACTACCCTGACGACCTGAACGAGAACGAAGTCCTGTACCACTACCCGGTCACCCGGGTGCCGGGCCGCGATCTCAGTGAAGTCAACGCCACGAAAGCGGCCGCGACGCTCCGACTTCCGCTGTTTGTGATCACCGAACATGGCAACCTCCGAGGCGTACACCTTGCCTGGGTCGAGGGCTGGGAGGATGACAGCAGCCTGTTCCTGGTCAAGTTCGGTGAAACCCCGCCCGCGCAAGTCCTCGACCACGACCGCTCGGAAGAGCAGCCGTTCCAGCTCGAAGGCAACAGGCGCCGCCGACGGAACGGGACCGTGGTCACACGACCGGACCAGGCGCGGTTCAAGCTCGAAGTGTTCCAGCGCTACGGTCCACGCTGCCCGCTCTCAGGAATCGCGATCCCCCAGATGATCGAGGCAGCGCACTTCCGAGGCGACGCTGACGGCGGCACCTCGGACGCCCGCAACGGCCTGCCGATGAACGCCGCGCTCCACAGGGCCTTCGACGCTCACCTCTTCGCCATCAACCCCGACACCCTGACCGTCGAACCGCGCCCCGGCGGGCCGAGCCTGGAAGCCATGGGCATCGTGCACCCAAAGCTCACCCTGGACCGCCTGCCACACCCAGAGGCTCTCCGGTGGCGCTACACCGAGTGGCTGCGCTGCACCGGCCGAGAGGCCGAAGTATCGGCAACCCGATAGCCGAACCGGGCACCCAGCGGCCCGAAAACGATCAAGGGCCAGTTCGGGAGGATCACTCCTCCGAACTGGCCCTTCTCATCTGTGGGCGCGGACGGTTTCGAACCGCCGACATCTGCTTTGTAAGAGCAGCGCTCTACCGCTGAGCTACGCGCCCCCGGTCGTGCGGGCCCGTTCGGGCGCACGACGAATGCTTAGGGTACCTGGTCCGGGGGGTGCTGTGGTGCGGGTGGTCGGGGGGTGGGACGGGTGGGGTGCCGGTGGGGTGGGGTGATCGGGAACAATGGTCGGTGGATCAACGGTCGGAACCAGGGAGCGCGCAGTGAGGGTGGCCGGCGGAGGCGGGCGGGGGCGGCGGTGGCCGGGAAGTGCGGTGGCCGAGGCGCTGGTGCTGCCGCTGGTCGTCGCGGGGGCGTTGGGAGCCGCGGGGGCGGCGTCGTTCGGGACCGGCGGGGGCTGGTGGGGACGGCGCGGCGGGGAGGGCATGCGGGCGGACGCCCGGGCGGCGCGGGACGCGGCGCAGCAGGCGTTCTACGACGTGGACTCCGCCCAGCGCGATGTGCGGCTGGCGGTGGAGACGGTGCGCTCCGCTGGGGACGGGGCGACGGCGCGGCGGGCGGTGGCGGACTTCGAGGCGATCTCCGGCCGGGTCGACCAGGTGACCGTGAACTACCTGGCCGCCCTGGACGCGCACGACCTGGACGCGGAGGACCTGGAGTCCGGGGCGGCGGCCCGCGCCAAGCACCAGTTGGACGACGTGAAGGGGCAGCTCGGCTCTGCGCTCGCGGAGCTCAACGACTTCCTGCGCAAGCTGCAGCCGACGCTGGAGCGGGCCGAGCAGCAGCTGATGCGGGTGACCCCGGCGATCGAGCAGGCCAAGCGGGCGCTGCTGGACGCCAGCAACGCGCTGGACGCGGCGCGCGGCGCCGGGTTGCGGGCGGACGGGCCGGCGGCGCGGCTGGCGGAGCTGGCGCCGGAGCTGGGGCGGCTCAACGAGGGTGTGGCGCAGCACGGGGTGCCGGGCACGCTGGAGCGCGCGGAGCGGGTGCGGGAGCGCGCCGAGGCGATCGCGGCGGAGGTCGGGCACCTGCCGGAGCGGGCCCGGGAGATCGACCGTCGGGTGGCCAGTCTGCGGACCAGGATCCAGGCGCTGGAGACGAAGGCCGCCACGGTGGAGCCGGCGCTGAGCGAGCTGCGCCGGCGGTTCTCCACGGCGTGCTGGCAGGACCTCCAGCGGGTACCGGACCAGGTCGCGGAGACCGGGCGGGCCGCCGAGGGCAAGCTCGCCGAGGCCGCCCGGGCCCGGGACGAGCAGCGCTGGGCGGATGCCACGGGCGCGCTGGGCACGGTGCGCGCGCTGCTGGACACCGCGGACGGTTCGGTGGTCGCGGTGAACGACCGGCTGCGGCAGCTGAACGAGGTGCAGATCGACCCGAACAAGGAGGTCGAGCGGGCCCGGTTCGCCCTGCGGGACGCCCAGCGGCTGGCGATGGCGGGGCGGCACGCGCCGGATCCGCGGCACGCCGCACCGTTGGACGCCGCCGTGGCCCGGCTGGACCGCGCGGTGGCGGAGCTGGAGTCGGCGGGGCGGCATCCGGACTACTGGCGGTTCCTGACCGAGCTGGCCGCGGTGCGGGAGACGGCGGCGAACGTTGTGGAGCTGATCCGCGGCGAGCTGGGCAGCGGCCACCGCTGACCGGAGCACCGCACGGCCACACGGCCACACGGCCTCCACGGCGGGCGGCATCGCGGATACGCTGGCGGGCATGCCTCGTTATGACTTCCGCTGCCGCGCCTGTGGCGCCACCTTCGAGCTGCGCCGTGCGATGGCGCAGGCCAACGACCCCGCCGTCTGCCCGCAGGGCCACCAGGACACCGTGAAGCTGCTGTCGACCGTCGCCGTCACGGGCGCGGCCTCCGCCGGCGGCGCGCCGCAGCAGGCCCCCTCGGCCGGTGGCGGCGGGGGCTGCTGCGGCGGCGGTTGCTGCGGCTGATCGGCCGAGGGGCCGGCAGGTCAGTAGGCCAGGAAGCCAGTAGGCCAGTAGGCCAAGAGGCCGATAAGGTCAGGACGCCCCGGCCTGGGACGCCCCGGCAACGGCGGCGTCCGGCTCGACGGCCTCGCCGCGCACCCGGGCCAGGAAGCGGCGGACGATCTCCTCGCCCGCCGCCACGCCCACCTCGTCGAGGGCGGTGACGCCGGGCGCCGTCCACCCGTTGTCGGCCAGTTCGCCGTGGCCGGGGCGCCAGGCGGCGTCGGCGGCGCGCAGCAGGTCGGCGTCGAGCAGCGAGTCCCCGGCGGAGAGCACGGTGCCCCCGCCCACCCGCCGCACGACCTCGGCCAGCGCCGCGCTCTTGCTGAGCGGCGCCGGCACCGCGTACACCTTGCGCCCCTGCAGCGAGACGCCCCACCCGCGCTCCGCGCACCAGCCGGTGAGCTCGGCGAGCCAGCCCTGCGGCAGCTCGGCGCGCTCGACGACCAGGTAGGCGAAGAGTTCGTCGGCGACCCGCCGCTTGTGCGTCCACTCGGGGTCGGCGCAGAGCGCCAGGTGCTCGACCACCTCGGCCAGCGGGGCCGCCCCGCCGGCCAGCCGGGCGGCCATCTCGTCCTGCCAGTCGGCGTCCGGCACGCCGTCGACGAGCAGCCGCCCGCCGTTGGCGCAGATGGCGTACGGCGGGACCCAGCCGGGCGTCGGGCCGGGCAGGTTGACCCGCTCGTACTGGGCCCGGGTGCGGGTGGTGGCGGGGACGAGCACCGCTTCCCGGGCGAGTTCGACGAGCAGTTCGGCGGCCTGCTCGGTCATGAACGACAGCGCCTTGCCGTCGTGCACCTCGACCGAGAGCAGGCGCGGCGCGAGCCGGTCCGGCACGTCGAGGGCGAGGGCCCGGTTGGAGTAGATCAGGGTGCGGTCGAGGTCGCTCGCGACGACGAAGCGGCCCGCGGCGCCGCCGTTCATGCCACCGCTCAGGTATCCAGTCATCGGGGCTCAGGACTCCTTCACCAGGACGGCCGTACCGGAGGCGCCGGTGGCACCCCGGGTGTAGCGGGGGTGGATGAGGCCGACGCAGGAGTACGGCAGGTCGTCCACCTCCTCGACCGGGACCCCCCGCTGGGCGGCGAGCAGCCGGACGTGGTCGAGGTCGGCGCCGGCGCCGCGACGGGCCAGCACCCGCCAGGGGACGCGGCGCAGCATGACCCGGGTGGTCTCGCCGACGCCGGGCTTGACCAGGTTGACGTCGTCGATGCCGAACTCGGCGCTGATCCGCTCGACGGCGGCCCAGCCGGCCCAGTCGGGGGCGCGCTCGGCGGCGTGCTCGGGGGCGAGGAAGCGTCCGGCCGCCGCGACGGCCTCGGCCCGGACGTCCGCGAAGTGGTCGGCGACGGTGTCCAGGAAGGCACCGGAGACGTCGGCGCCGGCCAGCTCGGTGTAGTGCTTGGCGCCGTGGAAGTCGTCCGGGCCGATCAGTCCGGCGCGCAGCACGGTGCGCGAGACCAGGCCGGAGACGGTCGAGTTGAGGCAGGCGGAGGGGATCAGGAAGTCGTCCCGGGTGCCGAAGGTGGACACGCAGCGGCCGGGGTCGGCGAGGACGGCGAGGCCGGGGTCGAAGCCGGTTCCGGCGAGCGCCTCGGCGAGTTCGCGGGTGATCGCGCCCTTGCCGGTCCAGCCGTCGACGAACACCACGTCGGCCGCCCGGTGGTGGGCGTCGAGGTAGCGCAGGGCGACCGGGTCGATGCCGCGGCCGCGGACGATGGAGACGGCGTAGTGCGGGGCGTCGACGCCGTGTCCGGCGGCGAGCCAGCGGCGGATCAGGATGCCGACGGGCGTGCCGGCGCGGGCCAGCGAGGCGAGCACCAGGCCGGGGCCGCGTTCGCGCAGCAGGGTCTCGGCGACGGTGCCGACGGCGAGCGCGATCCGGCGGGCGGAGGTCCGCAGGGCCTGGTGGAACAGCTCCTGGTACTCGGGGCTCGGCTGGTACTCGACCGGCAGCGACTCGGCGTAGTGGGCGCCGCCGCTCTGCACGGCCTCCTCGCGCTCCTCGGTGGGGGCCTCCAGGGCGACCTCGGAGAGGTCCTTGAGCAGCCAGGCCACCTCGTCGGCCCGGTAGGAGGAGAACGCCGGGCCGTACAGCGGGGCCGGCAGCGCGCCCGGCCGGTGGGAGGGCAGCACGGCGAGCACCACCCGGTCGGTGACGCGGCGCAGCTGGCCGAGCAGGGCGCGCTCGCCGTGGTGCAGGGCCGGGGTGTCGGCGACGTCGTCGACCACCAGGACCACGGTGTCGAAGCGGCGGGCCGGGTCGGCGCCGGGGGCGACGTTGTAGGCGTAGCGCTCGCGCGAGGAGTCGTCGGCCGGGTCGTCGTGGGCGGGGAAGGCCAGCCGGGTGCGGACGGCGTAGCCGGGGTCGTCGACGGCGAGGACGGGCGAGCGGGTGGTGGTCGAGCTGTGGACGCGGTCGGCGCCGCCGGGGAGCCGTTCGGCGAGGGCGCCGGCCAGCCGCAGCGGCGCGTACATCAGCTCCTCGAAGCCGAGCACCAGCACGCGCCCGCCGCCACCGGAGCCCCCGTCGGAGCCCTCACCGGAACTCCCGTCCGCGCCCTCCTCGACGGCGTGGGCCAGTTGCTCGGCGAGGGCCGGCAGCGCCTCCTCCAGCCGCGCCCGGTGCTCGGGGGTGAAGCCGTGCCGTCCGCCGTCGGGCAGCCCGTCCGGCCAGGCCAGGTCGACCCGCACCAGCGGCGCGGCCGGGGCGGCCGGCGGTTCGCACGCCGGTCCGGCCTCGGCGATCAGCCGCTCGGCCCGGTCCAGGATGTCCGCGGGCAGTTCGACGCCGCCGTCGGCCAGCGCCACCAGGTCGAGCCGGACGCCGAGTTCGGCGGCGGTGTCGGCGAGGCGCCGCCGGTCGGCCTCGCCGCGCAGGTCGACCAGGGCGACCACCACGTAGTGCGCGCGCGGGTGGCGGGCGTGCAGGGCGCGGATGGTGTTGAGCACGGTGGTGCCGGTGGAGAACTCGTCGTCCACCAGGACGAGCGGCCCGTCGCCGGCGAGCAGCCCGGGGTCGGCGGGCAGCAGCAGGTGCGAGGTGGCGTGCGAGTGCTCCTCCTCGAAGCCGCCGAGCGGGGCGAGGCCGGGCACCGGGCGGCGGGTGGAGTGCAGGTAGGGGGCGTCAAGGCCGTCGGCGACGCTGTGGCCGAGGCCGGTGGCGGTCTCCGCGTAGCCGAGCACGACGGCGCGGGCGAGGGCCTGCCCGTCGAGCGGGCCGAGCAGTTCGCGCACCCGGCGGCCGAGTTCGAGGCCGGCGCCGTGCACCACGGCGGGACGCTGCGGGACGTGCTTGCCGAGCACGGTGGAGACCAGCAGGTGGGCGCGCTTGCGGTTCTCCCGCAGGGCGAGGCCGACCAGCTCGGGAAGGCGCTCGGAGCCGGTCAGCGCGACGCCGGCCCGCTCGGCGACCCAGCGGCCGGTCCACTCCTGCGCTGCGGTGCGCTCCTGCTCTGCTGCTGTCACGAAGGGGTCCTGCTTTCGGTGGTGCGGTGCGGTGGGCAACGTTCGGAAGGAGGGGGCGGGCCGGTCAGCGGCAGAGGCAGGCCGACAGCAGCTCCGCGAAGCTGACGTCCTCGCGGGCCACCCCGAACACCTCGGCGCGCAGCATCACCCGCTCCGCCCAGGCCCGGTGCGGCTTGGCCTCGTTCATCTTGTTGGTGTACGCCGAGCGCAGCACCCCGCCGCCGCCGCGCTCCTGCTGGAGGATGTCCCGGGCGTCGCTGTACTCCTCGTGCGTGACGACGGAGAGCGCGTGCACCGCGGGGACGTGGCTGGGGTGGATGCAGGTCTTGCCCAACAGGCCGTTGGCACGGTCGAGTTCGATCTCGCGGATCAGCCCGTCGAGGTCGTGCTCGATGATCCGCCGGCGGACCGCCTCACGGGAGGGCTCGGCCTCGGCGAACGGGGTGCGGCGCAGCTGCGGCTTGAACATCCGCTCCTGGACCGGGAAGTACTCCCAGACCGGGCCGGTGACGGTGAAGCCGGTGCCGTCGGCGCGGCCGAGCACATTGACCACGTCGCCGATCACCGAGGCGACCAGGGAGACGTCGTAGGCGGTCAGGTCGGGCGAGCGGCGCAGGCCGTAGGCGGAGCAGAGGTCGGTGACGCCGAGGCGGACGGCGAGGATCCGCTCGCGGTGCTTGTCGAGCAGACGCGCTATGCCGAACAGCTGGTCCCGGCGGGTCTCCAGGTGGGCGAGTTCGGGGGACTCCAGGACGGGCATGGCGAACAGCCGGTGCCCGGTGACGGTGGCGGCCTCGGCGAGCGCCTCCAGGAAGTCCCCGCCGCTCTCCTCGGTGAACTTGGGCAGGACGAAGCCGGTGAGCAGGCCGATCGCCGGTCCGAGCCGCTCGGCGAGGTCGGTGAGCTGGGCGGCGGTCCGCACTCTGATGAAGAGGAGGGGAAGATCCTGTGTGCAGCCGGTGGAGGATTCGGCCGCGTCGACACCCTCCGTGACCTCCGCCCACAGCTCGCCGAGCCGGGCCACCAGGTTGGCCTCGGCGTCCGGCACCTCGTGGTCGGCGATGGCGTCCTCCAGGCAGAGGACCATCGAGACGACCCCCTGCGCGGCCTGTTTGCGGATGTCCGCGCGCAGGGTGGGCCGGGTCGCCGGACTGTAGAGCGTGGCACCCAGCGCGGTGGCCAGCACGGCCGGGTCGCCGTCCGGGGTGAACGCCCCGGGGGCCGCGAGAAAGAGCCGGTCGCGGACGTCGTCGGCAAGGTGGCCGAAGTGGCGCAAGGTGCTCTCCTCAGGAGTTCGGCCGCCGGTCCGGCGGGGGCGGGGAGGGGCGGTGACGAGCCCCGGTGCAACACCCGTTCAACCCGCTCGACGGCCGTGGTGGTTCCCGGCCCGGTTCCGGCCGGTCACCCTCGGCCGCTCCCCGGCGCCTCCCGTCCGCCCATCGTACGGACGGCTCCGGGCACACGCCGGTTCCGCAATGGCGAATTCTCGGAAGGTTACCCTCCACTTCACAAACCGCAAGCGTTGGCAAAGTCCCACCACGGCGCCTCCCCCGGTCACGTTGTCCGAAGGGGTGGCGAACAGGCAGGATGGTCGGCTATGACGCACGTGATGGCCAAGGGCGCCAACATCGCACTGCCGGTGGCGGCGGTCCGCGCCGTGCTGCGCTGGAGCGCCACGCCCGGTGCGCCGGACGTGGACGCCTCCGCACTGCTGCTCGGCCCGGGCGGCAAGGTCCGTTCGGATGCCGACTTCGTCTTCTACAACCAGCCGCGCCACCCGTCCGGACTGGTGCGCCACCTGCCCAAGCAGCAGACCGCCGACGGCGGCGAGATCACCGACACCGTCGAGGCCGAGCTCGGCAAGCTGCCGGCCGACGTCGACCGGGTGGTGCTGGCCGGCTCCTCCGAGGGCGGCTCGTTCCGCGCGGTGGGCGGGCTGCGCCTGCAGCTGTTCGACGCCGCGGCCGGCGAGGGCGCACCGGCCCTGGCCGAGTTCGCGATGGCCGACGGCGACGAGGTGACCGCGCTGGTCGCGGGCGAGCTCTACCGCCGGGCGGGCGTCTGGAAGTTCCGCGCCGTCGGCCAGGGGTACGCCTCGGGGCTGATCGGCCTGGCCACCGACTTCGGCATCACCGTCGAGGACGAGGGCGACGGGGGCACCCGGGCGACGGCGCCCGCCCAGCCCGCCCCGACGGACCCCCGGGCCGCGCTGCCCGACCCCCGGCCGGCCGGCCGCCCCGAGCCGGGCACCTTCACCCTGGCCCCGGCCGTCCCGCAGCCCCAGACCGTCCCTCAGCCGCAAGCCGCCGCCCAGGCCGCCCCGGCCCCGACCGGCGTCCCGGCCAACACGCCTCCGCCGCCGCCCAACCCGCCGACGGTGCCGCCGAACCTCCCGCCGGCTCCGAGCGCGCCGCCGACCCGGCAGCCCGGCTACGGGTACCCGCCGCCGGCCCCGCAGCAGGGCGGCTACGGCTACCCCCAGCAGCCGCCCGCCGCACCGGCCTACGGCTACCCCCAGGCGCCGCAGCAGGGCGGCTACGGCTACCCGCCGCCGAACACCGCTCCCCCGGCGCAGCCGCCGCCGCAGCCGCCGTCCCCCGCCGCCGAGGAGTTCGCCCTGCCCCCGCAGGGCCCGCAGTTCCAGCCGCGCTGAGTCGGCGCCCCCGCCCCGCCCCCGGTCGACCCGAACCCGCACGACCCGGTCCCCCGGGCCGGGGGCTCACTCGGGCTTGTACCCGCGCTGCCACTGCATCCCGAAGCCGTACAGCCGGTCGATGTCCGCCTGGAACCCGTTCACGTAGCGCACCTCGCGCCGCACGGTGAGCGTGTTGTCCCCGGAGTTCTCGATCAGCACCACCGCGCAGGACCGCGCCGCCGGGGCCCGCTCCTCCAGTTTGACCTCGATCCGCGGTCCGGACTGCGGCACGATCGTCACCACCGCGTTGGTCTGGTCGAAGGCGGGCGTGCCGTCGTAGATGTACACGAAGACCAGCAGCCGCTTGAACTGGTCCTTCTTCTCCAGGTTGATGTACATCGTCTCGCCGGAGGGCGCGCCGTACTGGTCGTCACCGCTGAGCTTGACGTACGGCGCGTGCTGGAGGTCCCCCAGGAAGCCGCCGAGCGGCTGCACCACCCCCCGCTTGCCGTCCGTCAGCTCGTACATGCAGGCCAGGTCGAGGTCCACGTTGACCTGCGCGTTCTGTGCGGAGTCCGGCTCCATCGGGCTGAGGATCCGGGGGCTGAAGAACCGTCGCACGGTGTCCCGGGTGGACGCCCGCGGGGCCCCGGCCCTGGTGGTCCAGTGCAGGTTGACGTAGAGGTAGCCGGTGGTCGCCGCCGCCCCGGTGATCGCGTGCTGCGGGGACGACTTGGTCAGGGTGACCTTGAACTGGCCGCCCGTGTCGAGGCTGTTCCGTTCCCCGCGCAGGTACTCCCAAATCGAGGCCATGCCGTCCTCCCCCAGCCCCGCCAGTCGCTCTGACGGTCCGCCGCTCCATGATCGGGCATCAACCCGCCCGCCGGGTACCCGAACTCCCCTACCCACCGCCGCTCCGCGGACACCGGCGGGACACCGGCGGGTCGATTGGCGGGGCGAAGGCCACCTCCCGTACCATGCCGCCCCCTCGGACGCGATATCGTCTAGCCGCACAGGTGTCCCGCCCGTCCCTGTCCCGGGCGCGCCGGGCCACCCGTTCGATCACGACGCTTCGTCAGGCCCGGTCCCGGGGACGGATCCTGACCACCGTGTCGCACTGTGACCTGTCCCCTGCGGAAACCCGAGGCCCGACCCGCAATGAACCTGACCTCCATACAGCTGGTCTGGACCGTCATCGGCGGCGCAGCCCTGCTGTTCACCGCCATCCTGGTGGCGACGCTGCGCTTCAAGAACAACAACCGGAAGCAGGATTCCGGCGACTCCTGGGAGCGCAGCGAGGAGCGGCGCCGGCGCAAGGAGATGATCTACGGGATCTCCTCCTACGTGCTGCTGTTCTGCTGCGCCGGCGTCGCGGCCGCGCTCTCCTTCCACGGCCTGGTCGGCTTCGGCAAGGAGAACCTCGGCCTGTCGAACGGCTGGGAGTACCTCGTCCCGTTCGGCCTGGACGGCGCCGCGATGTTCTGCTCGGTGCTCGCCGTCCGCGAGGCCAGCCACGGTGACGCGGCGCTCGGCTCGCGCCTGCTGGTCTGGGTGTTCGCCATCGCCTCGGCCTGGTTCAACTGGGTGCACGCCCCGCGCGGGATGTCCCACGACGGCGCCCCGGAGTTCTTCTCCGGCATGTCGATCTCGGCCGCGATCCTCTTCGACCGCGCGCTGAAGCAGACCCGCAAGGCCGCGCTCCGCGAGCAGGGCCTGGTGCCGCGCCCGCTGCCGCAGATCCGCATCGTCCGCTGGCTGCGCGCGCCCCGCGAGACCTACGCCGCCTGGTCGCTGATGCTGCTGGAGAACGTCCGCAGCCTGGACGAGGCGGTCGAGGAGGTGCGCGAGGAGCGCCAGGCCAAGCTGGACGCCAAGGTCCGGGCCCGCAGCGCCGACCGCCGCGAGCGTGCCGAGCTGAAGGCCATCTCCCGGCAGTCCGGCGGCATGCTGTCCCGCAACCGCAGCGGACGCCAGGTGCCCGCCCTCGCCTCCGCCGGAGACGGCCCGAGCGCTACGGAGCCTGCCCTAGCCGCCGAGGCAGACGCTTTCTCCACCACCACCGCCTCCGCGCCGGGCTCCCTGGAGACCACCCGCCGCCCGCGCGGCACGGCCGGCAGCACCACCGCCTCGGCTTCCTCCTCGGCCTCCTCGGCCTCCTCGGCCTCCTCGTCGTCCTACCGCAGCAGCTCGACCATCGACCTGACGCCGGACGACGACACCCTGTCGATGCCCAAGCTGGACTCGCTGGAGCGCAAGCTGCGCGCCATCGAGCAGCAGCTCGGCTGAGCACCCGCCCCCGCTCGACGCCGAACGGCCGTTCCCCACTCGGAGGGAACGGCCGTTCGGCGTTGTGCTGTGACGTCCTGCGGGGCTACTGGGCGCTGCCCACCAGCTCCCGTTCGCCGTCGCCGTCGCCCCCGCCGGTACCCTCGCGGCGGTTGCGCAGGATCGAGGAGCCGAGCGCGAGGCCGATGAAGGCGACGCCGATCAGGCCGGTGACGATCTCCGGGATGTGGTACTCGATGCCGACCAGCAGGATCACCGAGAGCGCGCCGATCGCGTAGTGCGCGCCGTGCTCCAGGTAGACGTAGTCGTCCAGGGTGCCCTTGCGGACCAGGAAGACGGTCAGCGAGCGGATGTACATCGCGCCGATGCCCAGGCCCAGGGTGATCTGGAAGATGTCGCTGGAGATCGCGAACGCGCCGACCACGCCGTCGAAGGAGAACGACGCGTCCAGGACCTCCAGGTAGAGGAAGAGGAAGAACGCGGCCTTGCCGCCGACCTGGACGATCGACTTGCCGGACTTCTCCGCCGCCTCCTCCTTCTCGGCCTCCTCCTCCAGGCCCGACTCGAAGATCGAGGAGAGCCCGTTGACCGCGAGGTAGGTCACGAGGCCGAGCACACCGGCGAGCAGGACCGTTTCGGCGTGCTCACCCGCGAAGAAGTTGGACGCCAGCAGCAGGGTGACCAGGGCGACGACCGTCGAGAAGGCCTCCAGCTTGCCGACCTTCTCCAGCGGGCGCTCGATCCAGGCCAGCCAGTTGTAGTCCTTCTCCTCGAAGATGAAGTCGAGGAAGATCATCAGCAGGAAGACGCCGCCGAAGGCCGCGATGGCCGGGTTGGCGGCCTCCAGGTACTGGCCGTACGTGGAGCCGTTGTAGGTCTTGTCGCTGTTCAGCGCGAGGTCGATGACCGTCGCCGGGTTGAGGTGCGCGGTGAGGCCGACGACCAGCAGCGGGAAGATCAGCCGCATGCCGAACACGGCGATCAGCACACCGACGGTGAGGAAGATCTTCTGCCAGTACTGGTTCATCCGCTTCAACACCGTGGCGTTGACCACCGCGTTGTCGAACGAGAGGGAGATCTCCAGGATGGAGAGGATCAGCACGATGCCGAATCCCTCCGCCCCCCAGAGCAGGCCTGCGGCGATCAGTCCGAGAACGGTGATCGCGAATGACCAGCCGAATGTGCGGAGGAACACGGGACTTGGTTACCTTTCGGATTCAGGGCGCGACGATCATGGCGATCGCGGCCATTACTGTACGTTTACGCCGAAATCGAGAGCAATGCCCCGCAGACCGGACGCGTAGCCCTGGCCCACCGCGCGGAACTTCCACTCGCCCGCGTACCGGTACAGCTCTCCGAAGATCATCGCGGTCTCGCTGGACGCGTCCTCGGTGAGGTCGTAGCGGGCGATCTCCTGGCCGTCCACCGAGTTGACCACCCGGATGTACGCGTTGCGGACCTGGCCGAAGTTCTGCGACCGGTTCTCGGCGTCGTAGATGGACACCGGGAAGACGACCTTGTCGACCTGCGGCGGCACGAGGTCCAGGTTCACCAGGACCACCTCGTCGTCGCCGTCGCCGTCACCGGTGAGGTTGTCGCCGGTGTGCTCGACCGAGCCCTCGGGGCTCTTGAGGTTGTTGTAGAAGACGAAGTACTCGTCACCCAGAACCCGGTTGTTCGAGCAGAGCAGCGCACTCGCGTCGAGGTCGAAGGGCGCGCCGGTCGTCGACCGGGCGTCCCAGCCGAGACCGATCTGCACCTGCGTCAGGTTCGGTGCGGCCTTCGTCAGCGAGACGTTGCCACCCTTGGCGAGCGTGACACTCATGGCTTGTCCTTCCTCCCATGCCTCCCGGGGCGCATCTCAGGTCTATTCCCCCGCGGCCCCGGCCGGCCCCTTCCGGCCGGCTGAACTTTCCTGAACTCCCATCCTTCCAGTGGTCCGGGAACGACGGAACGGCCGGGGCGGCCGCCGACGCCCTCGCGTCCGCGGCCGCCCCGGCCGTTCGTACCACTGCTGCGGGCCGTCACCGGCCCCGCCCGACTCAGACGTTGACTCCGAAGTCCTGGGCGATGCCGCGCAGGCCGGAGGCGTAGCCCTGGCCGATCGCGCGGAACTTCCACTCGGCGCCGCTGCGGTACAGCTCGCCGAAGACCATCGCGGTCTCGGTGGAGGCGTCCTCGGTGAGGTCGTACCGGGCCAGCTCCTTGTTGTCGAGCTGGTTCACCACGCGGATGAACGCGTTGCGGACCTGGCCGAAGTTCTGCGACCGGTTCTCGGCGTCGTAGATGGACACCGGGAAGACGATCTTCTGCACGTCGGCCGGCACGGTCGCCAGGTTGACCTTGATCGCCTCGTCGTCGCCCTCGCCCTCACCGGTGAGGTTGTCACCGGTGTGCTCGACCGAGCCGTCGGGGCTCTTGAGATTGTTGAAGAAGACGAAGTTGCCGTCCGCGCCGACCTTGCCCTGGTCGTTGCAGAGCAGGGCACTGGCGTCCAGGTCGAAATCCGTGCCCGTCGTGGTGCGGACGTCCCAGCCGAGGCCGACCACTACGGCGGTCAGGCCCGGGGCCTCCTTGGTGAGCGAGACATTGCCGCCCTTGCTCAGGCTGACACCCACTTGTCCTCCAAGATTCGGGAGGCACTGCTCGGTGCCCCCGTGGTGCGGTCCGAGGCTCCGACGGCGCACCGTCCGAGCCTCTGACCAGCCAACGAGCCGATCGTAGTGCGGGGTTCCCGTCCGCGCCGGGGAACCGGCCCGAAGCGGGCGGGGCGAAGCCCGCGGGGACGTCTCAGAGGGCGCCGAGCGCCGCCAGGTACTCCTGCTCGTCCCGGGCGTCCGGCAGGCCGTTCACGACGCTCCAGCGAACCACGCCGGCCTTGTCGATCACGAAGGTGCCGCGCACCGCGCAGCCCTTCTCCTCGTCGAAGACGCCGTAGGCGCGGGAGACCTCGCCGTGCGGCCAGAAGTCGGAGAGCAGCGGGAACTCCAGGCCCTCCTGGTCGGCGAAGACCCGCTGGCTGAAGGGCGCGTCGTTGGACACGCCGAGCACCTGGACCTCGTCGTTCTGCAGCCGCGGCAGCTCCTTCTGGATCGCGCAGACCTCGCCGGTGCAGACACCGGTGAACGCGAACGGGTAGAAGACCACGACGACGTTCTTCTCGCCCCGGAAGTCGGAGAGCCGGACCGACTCGCCGTGCTGGTTCCTGAGCTCGAAGTCCGGAGCCTCGGTGCCGATCTCGATGGCCATGCGGGGACCTTTCCCACTCGACGCGACTGGGCCGCGCGGGTGGCGCGACGAGCGCCATCCTCGCATTCACCGGCGGCGGCTGGTCCGGACGGGTGAGGGCTGCGCCGCCCGGGGCCACCGCTTTCGCCCTGGGCGAACGGTTCGGCCGTCCGGGCGCCCACTGCCGGCGCCCGGGCGACGGACCCGGACGGCGGGGCCCGCCGGAATACGACCGGGCCCCGCCGGAGGATGCTCCGGCGGGGCCCGGTGAGGCCCGTCAGGCGGCGCTCAGCGCTTGCTCTGCTTGGCGGTCGACTTGGTCGCCAGGCGGGTCGCGGCCCAGTCCTTGGCGATCGCGATCGAGCTGGTCTGGGAGAGACCGGAGGTCTTCGCGGCGTCGGCGATGTCCGAGGCCTCGATGTGGCCGTCGCGGCCCGTCTTGGGCGTCAGCAGCCAGATCAGGCCGCCCTCCGCCAGGTATTCCAGGGCGTCGACGAGGGCGTCGGTGAGGTCCCCGTCGTCGTCGCGGTGCCACAGCAGGACGGCGTCGGCGACGTCGTCGTAGTCCTCGTCGACGAGATCCGTCCCGGTGATCTCCTCGATGCCCTCGCGGAGGTCCTGGTCAGTGTCTTCGTCGTACCCCAGCTCCTGGATGATCTGGCCTTCTTCGAAGCCGAGACGAGCTGCCGGGTTGGACTTGTCCGCGGGGTCCGCGGTCGCGCTCACGGGAATAACCTCCAGTATTCGGCCCGGCGTCCATGCCGAGGCTGTGGCCGTAGTCCACACGGGCGCGGCGGTTCGCGCAAGTACCCGACCCCCGATCCCCTCCAAAGGTTGACGTGTCGCGCCGGGACACGCCGGTCGACGTGTCGGGAATCACACCGATTTGCCCTTCTCTGCATGGGACAAGGATGCTTCGGGAGGTCCTGGTCCACAGGCCGTACGCACGCCCGAGATGCGAACGGCATTCGGGTCCGCGCGTGCGCGGGCGTAGAGTCTCCTGTTGGCCCTCACCCCGGCCGTCCGCCATCGGACGGGCGGGAAACCAGGTCGGACCACCTCTGTTCGTAACACCCGGGGGTGCGCGGCCCGGACAACGCTGTCCGAACCGCACATCACCAGACCGCTCCTTCTGTCAGGGAGAGCGGTTACCGATCGGTAGAGATGACGGATCTCCGAGCGCGGTAGCACGATGGAGGCGGCGCGACACACCTCAGTTTCGACCGACAGTGAAGGAACAGCGTGGCTTCCGGATCCGATCGCAACCCGATCATCATTGGCGGCCTTCCGAGTCAGGTCCCGGACTTCGATCCCGAGGAGACCGCGGAATGGCTGGAGTCGCTCGATGCGGCCATCGACGAGCGGGGGCGTGAGCGTGCCCGCTACCTGATGCTGCGGCTGATCGAGCGCGCCCGCGAGAAGCGTGTCGCCGTGCCCGAGATGCGCAGCACGGACTACGTCAACACCATCGCCACCAAGGACGAGCCGTTCTTCCCCGGCAACGAGGAGATCGAGCGCAAGATCCTGAACGCGACCCGCTGGAACGCCGCGGTGATGGTCTCCCGGGCCCAGCGCCCGGGCATCGGCGTGGGTGGCCACATCGCCACCTTCGCCTCCTCCGCGTCGCTCTACGACGTCGGCTTCAACTACTTCTTCCGCGGCAAGGACGCCGAGGGCGAGTCCGGCGACCAGATCTTCTTCCAGGGCCACGCCTCCCCCGGCATCTACGCGCGCGCCTTCCTGCTGGACCGGCTCAGCGAGCAGCAGCTCGACGCCTTCCGCCAGGAGAAGTCGAAGGCCCCGTACGGCCTCTCCAGCTACCCGCACCCGCGGCTGATGCCGGACTTCTGGGAGTTCCCGACCGTCTCGATGGGCCTCGGCCCGCTCGGCGCGATCTACCAGGCCCGGATGAACCGCTACCTGGAGCACCGCGGCATCAAGGACACCTCCGCCTCGCACGTCTACGCCTTCCTCGGCGACGGCGAGATGGACGAGCCCGAGTCGCTCGGTCAGCTGTCGCTGGCCGCCCGCGAGGGCCTGGACAACCTGACCTTCGTGGTCAACTGCAACCTGCAGCGCCTCGACGGTCCGGTCCGCGGCAACGGCAAGATCATCCAGGAGCTGGAGTCGCAGTTCCGCGGCGCCGGCTGGAACGTCATCAAGCTGGTCTGGGACCGCAGCTGGGACCCGCTGCTCGCGCAGGACCGCGACGGCGTCCTGGTGAACAAGCTGAACACCACGGTGGACGGCCAGTTCCAGACCTACGCCACCGAGTCCGGCGCGTACATCCGCGACAACTTCTTCGGCGGCGACCTGCGGCTGCGCAAGATGGTCGAGTCGATGACCGACCAGCAGATCCAGCACCTGGGCCGCGGCGGCCACGACCACCGCAAGATCTACGCGGCGTTCAAGGCGGCCCGTGAGCACAAGGGCCAGCCGACCGTCATCCTGGCGCAGACCGTCAAGGGCTGGACGCTGGGCCCCAACTTCGAGGGCCGCAACGCCACCCACCAGATGAAGAAGCTGACGGTCGAGGACCTGAAGCGCTTCCGCGACCGGCTGCACCTGCCGATCACCGACAAGCAGCTCGAGGAGGGCTACCCGCCCTACTACCACCCGGGCCGCGACTCGGAGGAGATCCAGTACATGCACGACCGCCGCGAGGAGCTGGGCGGCTACGTGCCGACCCGCAAGGTGCGGCCGCGCAAGCTGGAGCTGCCGGGCGACGACGCGTACAAGGCGGTCAAGAAGGGCTCCGGCAACCAGACCATCGCCACCACCATGGCGTTCGTCCGGCTGCTCAAGGACCTCATGCGGGACAAGGGGATCGGCAACCGCTTCGTGCCGATCGCGCCCGACGAGTACCGCACCTTCGGCATGGACTCGCTGTTCCCGTCGGCGAAGATCTACAACCCGCTCGGCCAGACCTACGAGTCGGTCGACCGCGAGCTGCTGCTGGCGTACAAGGAGTCGCCCACCGGTCAGATGCTGCACGACGGCATCTCCGAGGCCGGCTGCACCGCCTCGCTGATCGCCGCCGGCTCGGCCTACGCCACCCACGGCGAGCCGCTGATCCCGGTCTACGTCTTCTACTCGATGTTCGGGTTCCAGCGCACCGGCGACCAGTTCTGGCAGATGGCCGACCAGCTGGCCCGCGGCTTCGTGCTCGGTGCCACCGCCGGCCGCACCACGCTGACCGGTGAGGGCCTGCAGCACGCCGACGGCCACTCGCACCTGCTGGCCTCGACCAACCCGGGCGTCGTCGCGTACGACCCCGCGTACGGCTTCGAGATCGCGCACATCGTCCAGGACGGTCTGCGCCGGATGTACGGCTCCAGCGAGGAGCACCCGACCGGTGAGGACGTCTTCTACTACCTCACCGTCTACAACGAGCCGATCAAGATGCCGGCCGAGCCCGAGAACGTGGACGTCGAGGGCATCCTCAAGGGCCTGCACAAGTACGCCGCCGGCACCGCCGGCCAGATCCCGGCGCAGATCCTCGCCTCCGGCGTGGCCGTGCCGTGGGCCCTGGAGGCCCAGCGGATCCTGGCCGAGGAGTGGAACGTCAAGGCCGACGTCTGGTCCGCGACCTCCTGGAACGAGCTGCGCCGCGAGGCGGTGGAGGCCGAGGAGTTCAACCTGCTGCATCCCGAGGAGCAGCAGCGCGTCCCCTACGTCACCGCCAAGCTCCAGGGCGCCGAGGGTCCGTTCGTCGCGGTGTCCGACTGGATGCGCGCGGTGCCGGACCAGATCGCCCGCTGGGTGCCGGGCCAGTGGCAGTCGCTGGGCGCCGACGGTTTCGGCTTCGCCGACACCCGCGGTGCGGCCCGTCGTTTCTTCCACATCGACGCGCAGTCCGTCGTGCTGGCCGTGCTCACCGAGCTGGCCAAGCAGGGCAAGGTCGAGCGCAGCGTGCTGAAGGACGCGATCGACCGCTACCAGCTGCTCGACGTGGCGGCGGCCGACCCGGGCGCCGCGGGCGGCGACGCCTGATCCGGTAGCCGGAACCGGTCGTACCACCGAGGGGCCGGTCCTCCCGCCGTGTGCGGGAGGACCGGCCCCTCGGCCATTCCCGGCGCGACCGCAGCCTTCCGGCGTGACTCCGGTCACACCGACTTGAATCTCACACCGGTGTCAGCTCCTAGGCTCGTCCCGACGAACCGGACCAGCCGAGAGGGCCACCGACATGAACGCCGCCCACCCCCAGCCCGCCGCCGGCGGCAACGACTACAACCGCCAGGTGATCGCCGAGTTCCGGGCGGCCGAGGGCGTGGTCGGCGGTGACTTCGCCGGCAAGACCCTGCTGCTGCTCACCACCCGCGGCCGGCGCAGCGGCGAGTCCCGCACCACCCCGCTGGTGTACCTGAAGGACGACGGGCGGGTGATCGTCTTCGCCCTGAACGGCGGCGCGCCGGCCGACCCGGCCTGGTACCGCAACCTCGCCGACATCCCCGAGGTGACCGTCGAACTCGGCCCCGACACCTTCGCCGCGCGGGCCGTTCCGCTCGACGCGGGCGAGCACGAGGCCGTCTGGGCCCGGCAGATCGCGGTGGAGCCGCTGTTCGCGGAATTCCGCGCCCGAACCACCCGTGTGGTGCCGCTGGTGGAGCTGCGCCCGGCCGGCTGAGCCGGGACGGCGCCGAGGACGGTGCCGGTTCCCTCTTAACCTTCCCGAGAGTCACGCTTAAGGTGTCTTTCCAGGGGGCGAGGGGAGGGGGCCGGTATCGTGCGCGGACCGAGGACGGGGGCCTTCCCCCTGGCATTGCTGGTCGGGGTGACGACCGGCGCCCTGCTGTCCCAGTTGCTGCCCGCTCCCGAGGAGCTCGGCGGGCCGTCGGTGGCCCTGCCGGCCGCCCCGGACCGGGGACTGGTCGACCTGTTGCCGGGGCCGGCGGCCCCCGCACCCGCACCCGGCGCGCCGTCCGGTGCCGACCCCGGCGCCGGCACGCCGCCCGCACCCGCCGACCAGGGGGCCGGCGCCGGGGCGTCCGCGCCCCCGGCCGCCCCGTCCGGGCCCGGCCG
>NZ_JBHVGL010000016.1:0-221161 GCF_042800875.1 Kitasatospora sp. NPDC057595
CGGCAGCGGCGAACACCGGTGATGCGTCGAGGAGCTCAACCGCCATCCCCGCCCACTGCGACCCCTGACCCGGGAACACGAACACCGCACCCGACTCTTCGGCGCGTCCCGCCGACAGCAGGGAATCCGTCCCCCACTCTCCGAGCCGGTCCACGAGTTGGGCCACCGAATGACCGGCGACCACTGCCCGGTGCTCGAACACCGCGCGACCCGCCACCAACGACCGGCCGACATCCACCGGGTCCACTCCGGGGTGCGCCACCGCCCACTCCCGCAACCGCTCCACCTGCACACGCAGCGCCGCGTCCGACCGCGCCGACACCACCCACGGCACCACCCCGCCGACCGGCTCAACCGCGATCGGAGCCTCCGCCTCCGGCGCCTCCAGAATCACGTGGGCGTTGGTGCCGCTGATCCCGAACGAGGACACCCCCGCCCGACGCGGCCGCCCCGTCTCCGGCCACTCCACCGACTCCGCCAGCAGCTCGACCGCACCCGCCGACCAGTCCACGTGCGACGAGGGCGCGTCCACGTGCAGCGTCCTCGGCAGCACACCGTGCCGCAACGCCATCACCATCTTGATCACACCCGCCACACCCGCCGCCGCCTGGGCATGGCCGATGTTCGACTTCACCGACCCCAGCCACAGCGGCCGGTCGGCCGGCCGACCCTGACCGTAGGTGGCCAGCAGCGCCTGCGCCTCGATCGGGTCACCCAGCGTCGTCCCCGTCCCGTGCGCCTCCACCACGTCCACGTCCGCCGTGGTCAGACCCCCGTTGGCCAGCGCCTGCCGGATCACCCGCTGCTGGGACGGCCCGTTGGGGGCGGACAGCCCGTTGGAGGCACCGTCCTGGTTCACCGCACTGCTCCGCACCACCGCCAGCACCCGGTGGCCGTGGCGGCGTGCGTCCGAGAGTCGCTCCAGCAGGACCAGGCCGACCCCCTCGCCGGCGCCCATGCCGTCGGCCGCCTCCGAGAACGCCTTGCAACGGCCGTCCGCGGACAGCCCGCGCTGCCGCGAGAACTCGACGAAGAACTCGGGCGTCGACATCACGGTCACCCCGCCCGCGAGCGCCAGGTCGCACTCCCCCGAGCGCAGCGCGTTCGCCGCCAGATGCAGCGCGACCAGCGACGACGAGCACGCCGTGTCGATACTGACCGCCGGACCCTCCAGCCCCAGCGAGTACGCCACCCGGCCGGAGGCGATGCTGCTCGCGCTGCCGTAACCGACGTAGCCCTCGACCTCTTCCGGGACGCGGTCGAGACGCGAGCCGTAGTCGTTGTCGATGACGCCGGCGAAGATCCCGGTCCGGCTGCCGCGCAGCGAACCGGGGTCGATGCCGGCCCGCTCGACCGCCTCCCAGGAGGCCTCCAGCAGCAGCCGCTGCTGCGGGTCCATCGCCAGCGCCTCCCGCGGCGAGATCCCGAAGAACTCGGCGTCGAAGTCGGCCACACCGGACAGGAATCCACCCCGGCGCACATAGCTCTTCCCGGACGCCTCCGGATCGGGGTCGAAGAGCCCCGCCACGTCCCACCCCCGGTCGCCCGGGAAGTCGCCGACCGCGTCGCGGCCGGAGGCGACCAGCTCCCAGAGCTCCTGGGGCGAGCCCACCCCGCCGGGGAAGCGGCAGCCCATGCCGACGATCACGACCGGATCGCCGTCGGTGCCCGCTCCGGCGGCCGGCGTGCGCACGGGCACCACCGCCGAATCGTCCGGTCCCGCGGCGCCGACCAGCCGCTCCAGGAGATGGCCGGCGAGCCGGGCCGGGGTCGGGTGGTCGAAGACCAGGGTGGACGGCAGCCGCAGACCAGTGGCGCCGTTGAGCCGGTTGCGCAGCTCGACACCGGTCAGCGAGTCGAAGCCCAGCTCCTTGAAGGCCCGGGTCGCGTGCACGCCGTCGGCCGACCGGTGGCCCAGCGCTCCCGCGGCCTCGGTCCGGACGATCTCCAACAGCGCCCGCTCGCGCTCGCCCGCCGCCATGGCGGTGATCCGGGCGGCCAGCGGGGCCGCGCCGGACTGCCGGTCGGTGCGGCGGGTCGCCACACCCAGCAGCTCGCCGAACAGCGCGGGTGCGGCCGCCGCACGCGCGCGGATCGCCCGGAGGTCCAGGTGCGCGGGCACCAGGGTCGCGCCGGGCTCGGCGAGCGCGAGGTCGAACAGGCTCAGCGCCTCCTCGGCCGGCATCGCGACCGCGCCGGTCCGCGCCCACCGGGCGAGGTCGGCCTCGCTCAGCCGCCCGCCCATGCCCCGTGTGCCGGCCCACAGGCCCCAGGCGAGCGAGATCGCCGGCAGGCCGAGCGCCCGGCGGTGCTGCGCGAGGCCGTCCAGGAAGGCGTTGGCGGCGGCGTAGTTGCCCTGGCCCGGGCCGCCGAAGGTGGTCGCTCCGGAGGAGAAGAGCACGAAGGCGGCGAGCTTGGCGTCCCGGGTGAGCTCGTGCAGGTGGTACGCCCCGTCGGCCTTCGGGCGGAGCGACCGGTCCAGGTGGCCGGCTGTCAGGGCCTCGACCAGTCCGTCGTCGACGATGCCCGCGGTGTGGACCACCCCGGTCAGCGGGTGCGCGTCGGGCACCCGCGCCAGCGCCTCCGTCAGAGCGTCGCGGTCGGCCAGGTCGCAGGCCAGCAGGGTGGCCTCGGCGCCCAGCTCGGCGAGGTCGGCGAGGAGCGCGGCGGCGTCCGGCGCGGCGGTGCCGCGGCGCGACAGCAGCAGGAGCCGGCGCACGCCGTGGCCGGTCACCAGGTGCCGTGCCACGAGCGCGCCCAGACCGCCGGTGGCGCCGGTGACCAAGACGGTTCCCTCCGGGTCGAACACGCGGTCGGTGGCCGGCGGCGGGGTCGCGCGGACCAGCCGGGGCACCAGCAAGGTCCCCTCGCGGAGGGCCAGTTGCGGTTCCGACACGGCGAGTGCCAGCGGCCACCGGGTGAGCGAGGCCTCGTCGCCGTCGAGGTCGAGCAGGGTGAAGCGGCCGGGGTGCTCCGACTGCGCCGAGCGCACCAGGCCCCAGACGGCGGCGGCCGCGACATCGGCGACCGGCTCGTCCGCACGGGCGGCGAGCGCACCGGTCGTCGCGACGACCAAGCGGGCGCCGTCGAAGCGGTCGTGCGCCAGCCAGGCCTGGAGCAGGCCGAGCACCGAGCCCAGCAGCCTGCGGGTCCGGGCGGGGACGTCCTCCCCGGCCTCGGGCGCCAACGGGAGGGGCAGCACGACCGTGGCGGGCACCGGCCCGTCGGCCGCCGCGGCCGCGGCCAGGTCCTCGAAGAGGGCAGCCGGATGGTGCTGCTCGGCCAGGCGCGCGGCCACGCCGGGCGCATCCGCACCGACCGGGCCGAGCAGGGCCCACGGCGGCAGCTCCGCCGGGCCGGGCTCGACCGCCCGCCACTCCACCCGGAACAGCGCGTCGCGGTGCGACGGACCGGCCGGGCGCAGCTGCTCCGCCGTGACCGGGCGGACGGTGAGCTCCGCCACCGACGCGACACCCGTGCCCGTCTCGTCCGCCAAGTGCAGCGACACCGCGTCGGCCCCGGTGGGCAACAGCCGGACGCGCAGGCGGGAGGTCCCTGCGGCCGGCCTCGGCCCGGCGGCCGACCGGACGCCGCGCCAGGCGAAGGCCACCCGCGCCCCGACCGTCGGGTCGGGATCCTCCGGCCCACCCGGCTCGCGGGCTGCCGCCAGCGCGTGGAGGGCGGCGTCCAGCAGGGCGGGGTGCAGCTCGAAACGGCCGGTCTGCGCGTCGGCCTCCGCCGGGAGTTCGACCTCGGCGAAGAGTTCGTCGCCGCGCCGCCAGGCGGCTCGCAGGCCCTGGAACACCGGTCCGTAGTCGAAGCCGGCAGCGCCCAGCCGCTCGTACGTGCCGTCGGTCGCGACGGGTGCGGCACCCGGCGGCGGCCAGGCGGTGAGGTCCGGTGCGCCGATCTCGGCCCTCTCGTCCGGGGCGACCAGCGTGCCGGTGGCGTGCCTGGTCCAGGGCTGGTCGGCGGGCGCGTGCTCGGGCCGGGAGTGGATGCCGATGGCACGGGCTCCGGACTCGTCCGGCGCACCGACGGAGACCTGGAGCTGAACGCCGCCCGTCTCGGGCAGCACCAGCGGTGCGGGCAGGGTGAGTTCCTCGATCTCGCCGTGGCCGACCCGGTCTCCGGCGCGCAGTGCGAGCTCCACGAACACCGTGCCGGGGACGATGACGGTGCCGAGTACGGCGTGGTCGGCGAGCCACGGGTGGGTGACGGTGGAGAGCCGACCGGTCAGGACCGTCCCGGAACCGTCCGCCAACTCGACGGCGGCTCCCAGGACCGGGTGGTCGACGGCGAGTTGGCCACGGCCGGCACCGGAGGACCCCGCGTCGGCAGCCGTCACCCAGTAGCGCTCGCGCTGGAACGGGTAGGTCGGCAGGTCTGCCTGGGGACCGGCGGGGAGCAGGGTGGTCCAGTCGACGGGCAGGCCCGCGACGAAGGCCGCCGACAACGCCGTCACCAGCCGCTCGGGACCACCCTCATGACGGCGCAGAGTCTCCAGGACCACGGCCCCCGGAGTCTCCTCCAACTGGTCCGCGACCGGAACGACCAGCCCGGGGTGCGGACTGCACTCCACGAACGTGGTGTGCCCGGCAGCCACCGCGGCCCGCACCGCCGCGTCCAGGCGGACAGTGCCCCGCAGATTGTCGAACCAGTACGAACCCGCCAACCGGTCCGGCTCGTCGACCACTTCGCCGGTCACCGTCGAGAACATCGCCACCCGACCCGCCAACGGACGCACACCCGAGGAGAGTTCGACGACCTCCTCACGCACCGCGTCCATGTACGCCGAATGCGAGGCGTAATCCACCGGAATCCACCGCGCCCGCACCCCGTCACGCTCACACTGTTCGGCCACCGAGGTCAGCGCCTCGATCTCCCCGGACAGCACCACACTCGACGGCCCGTTCACCGCCGCCAACGACAACCGCCCATCCCCGGCCACCAGTTCAGCAGCACGCTCCGCACCAAGACCGACGGACAGCATCCCGCCACCCGTCACCCCACGCAGCGCCCGGCTCCGCAGCACCACCACCCGCACCGCATCCTCAAGAGTGAGCAACCCGGCCACGTGCGCGGCGGCGATCTCCCCCTGCGAATGCCCGATCACCGCCACAGGCCGAACCCCGCACGACTCCCACCACCGCGCAAGCCCCACCATCACCGCGAACAACACCGGCTGCACCACATCGACCCGCTCCAGCAGCGCCCCCGAACCGTCCCGCAACACCTCCAACAGCGACCAGTCCGTCAGCGCGTCCATCACCCCCGCACACTCCTCCACAGCAGCCGCGAACACCGGACTGGAGACCAGCAGTTCAGCCGCCATCCCCGCCCACTGCGACCCCTGACCCGGGAACACGAACACCGCACCCGACCCCGACGCGGCAACCGACCCGCCCCCGGCCGGCTCACCCAGCCGGTCCACCAGCTCCGCCACCGACCCGCCCGCCACCACCACCCGGTGCTCCAGCGCCGCCCGGCCCGAGGCGAGCGTCCGCGCCACCGCCACCGGATCGACCTCAGGACGATCGGCCACCCAACCGCGCAACCGCTCCACCTGCGCACGCAGCGCGGCCTCGGAGCCCGCCGACAGCACCCACGGCACCACCCCGCCGACCGCCTCCGCCGGTGCCGGGGCCTCCGCCTCCGGCGCCTCCTCCAGGATCACGTGGGCATTGGTGCCACTGATCCCGAACGAGGACACCCCGGCCCGACGCCGCCGACCGGTCTCCGGCCACGGCACCTCGTCCGTCAACAACTCGACCGCACCCGCCGACCAGTCCACGTGCGACGAGGGCGCGTCCACGTGCAGCGTCCTCGGCAGCACACCGTGCCGCAACGCCATCACCATCTTGATCACACCCGCCACACCCGCAGCCGCCTGCGTGTGCCCGATGTTCGACTTCACCGACCCCAGCCACAGCGGCTCACCGGCCCGCTCACGCCCGTACGCCGCCTGAAGCGCCTGCGCCTCGATCGGGTCACCCAGCGTCGTCCCCGTCCCGTGCGCCTCCACCACATCCACGTCCGCCGGAGCCAGCCCCCCGCTCGCCAGAGCCGCCCGGATCACCCGCTCCTGCGACGGACCGTTCGGCGCCGTCAACCCGTTCGACGCACCGTCCTGGTTCACCGCACTGCCCCGCACCACCGCCAGCACCCGATGCCCGTTGCGCACCGCGTCCGACAACCGCTCCACCAGCAGCAGACCCACGCCCTCCGCCGCGCCCATGCCGTCGGCCGTCGCGGCGAAGGCCTTGCTCCGCCCGTCCGGTGCCAGACCGCGCTGGCGGGAGAACTCGACGAAGAAGTCCGGCGTGGACATCGCCGTCACCCCGCCGGCCAGGGCGAGGTCGCACTCCCCCGCGCGCAGCGCGTTCGCCGCCAGATGCAGCGCGACCAGCGACGACGAGCACGCCGTGTCCACCGTCAGCGCCGGGCCTTCCAGCCCAAACGTGTAGGCGACGCGGCCCGACGCGACGCTCGTGGCGTTGCCGGTCAGCACGTGCCCTTCGACGCTGGACGGCATCCCACCCGTCGCGTAGTCGTGCCCGGCCATCCCCGCGAAGACGCCGGTCCGGCTGCCGCGCAGCGACCGCGGGTCGATCCCGGCCCGCTCGAAGGTCTCCCACGCCGTCTCCAGCAGCAGGCGCTGCTGCGGGTCCATCGCCAGCGCCTCGCGCGGCGAGATCCCGAAGAACTCGGCGTCGAAGTCGGCCACACCGGACAGGAATCCACCCCGGCGCACATAGCTCTTCCCGGACGCCTCCGGATCGGGGTCGAAGAGCCCCGCCACGTCCCACCCCCGGTCGCCCGGGAAGTCACCGATCGCATCGCCCCCGGCGACCACCAGCTCCCAGAGGTCCTCGGGCGACGCGACACCGCCCGGGAAGCGGCAGCCCATCGCGACGATCGCCACCGGTTCGTCGGCGCGGACCGCCGTGCTCGCGGCGGCCGGCGCCTCGGCGGACGCCGTCCCGCCCTGGGCGGCCGCGGCGAGGAAGCCCGCGAGCCGCAGCGGCGTCGGGTGGTCGAAGACCAGGGTGGACGGCAGCCGCAGACCGGTGGCGCCGTTGAGCCGGTTGCGCAGCTCGACACCGGTCAGCGAGTCGAAGCCCAGCTCCTTGAAGGCCGTCCCGGGGCGCACGGTCTCCGCCGAGTCGTGGCCGAGCACCACGGCCGCCTCGGTCCGCACCAGGCGCAGCGCCAGGTCGACGCGCTCCTCGGGCGAGGCACCGGCCAGTCGCCGGGCCCACGGCAGGGCGCCGTCGGCGGCCGCCGTGCGGCGCGGGGACGCCGGACCGGCGAGCGCCCGCAGCAGTGGCGGCACGGGGCCGGTGGTGGCCCGCAGCGCGGCGAGGTCCAGCCTTGCCGGGACGAGTGCCGCCTCGGGGCGCTGCCACGCGGCGTCGAACAGGGCGAGCCCCTGCGGCGTCGAGAAGGGCAGCAGCCCGCCGCGGGCGAGCCGCTTCAGGTCCGCCGCGCCGAGGTGGCCGGTCAGTCCGGTGCGCTCGGCCCACAGGCCCCAGGCCAGGGAGGTGGCCGGCAGGCCGCGGGCGCGGCGGTGCTGCGCGAGGCCGTCGAGGTAGCCGTTGGCCGCGGCGTAGGCGGCCTGGCCGGGGGTGCCGAGGACGCCGGCGGCCGAGGAGTACAGCACGAAGGCGGACAGCTCGGTGTCCCGCGTGAGGTCGTGCAGGTGGGCGGCGGTCTCGGCCTTGGCGCGCAGGACACGGTCGACCTGCTCCGGCGTCAGCGCGTCGACCAGGCCGTCGTCGAGCACGCCGGCGGCGTGGACGACGGCGGTGAGCGGGTGCTCGGCGGGGATCGCGGCGAGCACCCGGGCGAGGGCCTCGCGGTCGGCCGCGTCGCAGGCCTCGATGCGCACCTCGGCGCCCAGCTCGGCGAGTTCGGCGGCCAGGGCGGCCGCACCGGGGGCGTCCGCACCGCGCCGGCCGAGCAGCAGGAGGTGCCGGACGCCGTGCCGGGTGACCAGGTGCTGGGCGAGGTGGCGGCCGAGGGTGCCGGTACCGCCGGTGATCAGGACGGTCCCGTCGTCGGCGAGCGGTTGGGGCAGGGTCAGCACGACCTTGCCGATGTGCCGGGCGCGGCTGACGAAACGCACCGCCTCGCGGGCATGGCGCAGGTCGAAGGTGCGGACGGGCAACGGGTCCAGGGCGCCCGCCTCGAAGAGCTCCACGAGTTCGGCGAACAGTTCGGCGATCCGGTCCGGCCCCGCGTCGATGAGGTCGAACGCCCGGTACCGGACGTCCGGGCGGTCGGCCGCGACGGCCTCCCGGCCGCGCACGTCCGTCTTGCCCATCTCGACGAACCGGCCGCCGTCCGCGAGCAGGCGCAGCGAGGCGTCCACGAACTCCCCGGCCAGCGAGTTCAGGACGACGTCGACGCCCCGGCCGTCGGTGGCCCCGGCGAAGCGCCGTTCGAAGCCGGTGTCGCGGGAGGAGGCGATCCGGTCCTCGGGCACGCCGAGCCCACGCACCACCGGCCACTTCGCGCTGCTCGCGGTGGCGAGGACCGTGGCGCCCCAGTGCCGGGCGAGCTGGACGGCGGCCATGCCCACGCCGCCGGCCGCCGCGTGGACGAGGACGGTCTCGCCGGGCCGCAGTCCGCCGAGGTCGCGCAGCCCGTACAGGGCGGTCAGGAAGACCACCGGCACGGAGGCCGCCCGGGCGTACGACCAGCCGGCGGGTACCCGGGCCAGCAGGCGGTGGTCGGTGACGGCCAGCGGACCGAAGGCGCCGTCGAACAGGCCCATCACCCGGTCGCCCGGCGTGAGCGCGGTGACGCCCGGTCCGACCTCGGTCACGACGCCCGCCGCCTCGGCGCCGACGACGGCCCGGCCGGGGTACATGCCGAGTGCGATCAGCGCGTCGCGGAAGTTCACGCCGGCCGCGCGCACCGCGACCCTGACCTGCCCGGCGGCGAGCGGTTCGGCCGCGGCCGGGTGATCGACGACGGCGAGGGCGTCGATGGTGTGCCGCGGGCCGGACTCGACGCGCCAGGGTGCGGGCCCGTCCGGGAGCACCAGGGCCGGTCCGGCGTCGGCGCGGACCAGGCGCGGGGTCAGCACGGTGCCGTCGCGGACGATCGCCTGGGCCTCACCGGACGCCAGGACGGCGCGCAGCAGGTCCACGGGGAACGAGGGGGCGGCCCGGTGCGGGTCGTGGTCGAGGTCGACAAGGACGAAGCGGCCCGGATGCTCGGTCTGGGCACTGCGCAGGAGGCCCCAGACCGCTGCGTGCGCCGGTTCGGGGACGTCCTCGGACGGGTCGGAGGCGATGGCGCCCCGGGTGACGACCACCAGGCGGGCGGCGGCGAGGCGCTCCTCGGCGAGCCAGCCGCGGAGGACACCGAGGACGGTGTGAACGGCGGCCGGGACGGCGGCGGGCCCGGTGCCGTCCGCAGGCGGGCAGGGAAGGACGGCGACGTCGGTCCCGGCCTCGGCGGCCGCAGCCGGGTCGGGGTGGGCGGGCAGGCCGTGGTCAGGGTGGGCCGGCCGGCCAGGTGACGGCGCGCCGAGCAGCGCCCAGCGCTGCCGCGGGTCGGGCTCCGCCTCCGGCAGGGACGTCTCCGTCCAGTCCACCCGGTGCAGCCAGGCCGGCTCGGCGGCGGCCCGGCCGGCGATCCCCCCGGGGGCCAGCGGCCGCAGTACGAGCGACTCGGCGCGCACCACCGGCGAGCCACTGCGGTCGGTGGCCAGCAGCGACACCGACTCGCCGCCGGTGCGCCGCAGCCGCACCCGCAGGGCGGTGACGGGCTCGGCGGTCGGTTCCCTGGTCGTTCCCGCCCAGGCGAAGGGCAGCAGGGTGCTGCCCGAGGTCTCCACCGCGTCCAGCGCGGTGAGGTGCAGGGCGGCGTCCAGGAGCGCGGGGTGCAGGTGGTAGCCGTGCTCCTGCTGGGTCGGCTCGTCCGGGCCGTGCGGGAGCTCGATCTCGGCGAACAGGTCGTCGCCGTGCCGCCAGGCGGCCCGCAGGCCCTGGAAGACGGGGCCGTAGTCGTAGCCGGACTCGGCCAGGCGCTCGTAGAGCGTGGTGGTGTCGACGGCCTCCGTGTGCGGAGGCGGCCACGGCAGGAGGACGTCGGCGACGACCTGCGGCGGAGTGGAGGAGAGACTGCCGGTGGCGTGCCGGGTCCACGGCTCGTCCTCGGGGGCGCCCTCGGGCCGGGAGTGGACGGCAAGGGCCCGGACACCGGTCGCGTCGGGCGCGGCGAGAGCCACGTGCAGCCGCACTCCGGCCTGTTCGGGCAGCACGAGCGGCTCGTGCAGGGTGAGTTCGTCGACCACCGGGCAGTCGGCCTCGGCGCCGGCCCAGGCCGCGAGGTCGAGGAAGGCGGTGCCCGGCACGAGGGCCGTGCCGTGCACGGCGTGGTCGGCGAGCCAGGGGTGGGCGGGCACGGACAACCGCCCGGTGAACGAGATGCCTCCGTTTTCCGGCGAGCGCACGGCGGCGCCCAGCAGCGGGTGGCCGGCCGCCACGAGACCGAGGTCGTGCGCGGCGCCCGCGACGGGTGGGGCGTCGAGCCAGTAGCGGCGGTGCTGGAAGGCGTAGGTCGGCAGATCGGCCCGGGGACCGGTGGGGAGCTGGGTGGACCAGTCGACGGGCAGGCCGGCGACGAAGGCGGCGGACAGCGCCGTCACCAGCCGCTCGGGACCGCCCTCATGGCGGCGCAGGGTCTCCAGGACCACGGCGCCGGGGACCTCTTCCAGCTGGTCCGCGACCGGGACGACCAGCCCGGGGTGCGGACTGCACTCGACGAACGTGGTGTGTCCTTCTGCGAGGGCCGCGCGCACCGCCGCGTCCAGGCGGACGGTGCCGCGCAGGTTGTCGAACCAGTACGAACCCGCCAACCGGTCCGGCTCCTCGACCACTTCGCCGGTCACCGTCGAGAACATCGCCACCCGGCCCGCCAACGGCCGCACACCCGACGACAGTTCGACGACCTCCTCGCGCACCGCGTCCATGTACGCCGAATGCGAGGCGTAATCCACCGGGATCCAACGCGCCCGGACGTCCTGGCGCTCGCAGTCGGCCACGACCGCCGACAGCGCCTCGATCTCCCCGGACAGCACGACACTCGACGGCCCGTTGACCGCCGCCAGCGACAACCGGCCGTCCTCGGCGACGAGTTCAGCGGCACGCTCCGCACCGACGCCGACGGACACCATCCCGCCACCCGTCACCCCTCGCAGCACCCGGCTGCGCGACACCACGAGCTGGACCGCGTCCTCCAAGGACAGCAGCCCGGCCACGTGCGCGGCGGCGATCTCCCCCTGCGAATGCCCGATCACCGCCGCCGGCCGCACCCCGCACGACTCCCACCACCGCGCCAAACCCACCATCACCGCGAACAACACCGGCTGCACCACATCGACCCGCTCCAGCAACCCGCCCGAACCGTCCCGCAACACCTCCAGCAACGACCAGTCCGTCAGCGGGTCCATCACCCCCGCACACTCCTCCACAGCGGCCGCGAACACCGGTGAGGCGTCGAGGAGTTCGACGGCCATCCCGGCCCACTGCGACCCCTGCCCCGGGAACACGAACACCGCGCCCGACTCCGACGCCGCAACCGACTCACCGTCGGCCACCCCGCCCAGCCGATCCACCAGCTCCGCCACCGACCGACCGGCGACCACCGCCCGGTGCTCCAGCGCCGCCCGACCCGAAGCGAGCGTCCGCGCCACCACCACCGGATCGGCCTCCGGACGGTCGGCCACCCAACCGAGCAGCCGCTCCGCCTGCGCACGCAGGGCCGCGGCCGATCGCGCCGACAGTGCCCACGGCACCACCTCGCCCGCCCCCGCGGCCGTCACCGGCTCCGCCGGAACGTCCTCGCGGTCGACGGGAACCGGCTGCTCGATGATCACGTGGGCGTTGGTGCCGCTGATCCCGAACGAGGACACCCCCGCCCGGCGCGGCCGCCCCGTCTCCGGCCACTCCACCTCGTCCGTCAACAACTCGACCGCACCCGCCGACCAGTCCACGTGCGGCGACGGCGCGTCCACGTGGAGCGACTTCGGCAGCACACCGTGCCGCAACGCCATCACCATCTTGATCACACCCGCCACACCCGCCGCCGCCTGCGTGTGACCGATGTTCGACTTCACCGACCCCAGCCGCAGCGGCCGGTCCCCGGGACGGTCCTGACCGTACGTCGCCAGCAGCGCCTGCGCCTCGATCGGGTCACCCAGCGTCGTCCCCGTCCCGTGCGCCTCCACCACGTCCACGTCCGCCGTGGTCAGACCCGCATTGGCCAGCGCCTGCCGGATCACCCGCTCCTGCGAAGGACCGTTCGGCGCCGTCAACCCGTTCGACGCACCGTCCTGGTTCACCGCACTGCCCCGCACCACCGCCAGCACCCGATGCCCGTTGCGCACCGCGTCCGACAACCGCTCGACCACCAGCAGGCCCACGCCCTCGCCCCAGCCGGTCCCGTCCGCGCCCGCCGCGAACGGCTTGCACCGGCCGTCCGCCGCCAAACCGCGCTGGCGGGCGAACTCCACGAACACGTGCGGCGTCGACATCACGGTCACCCCGCCCGCGAGCGCCAGGTCGCACTCACCGGCGCGCAGCGCGTTCGCCGCCAGATGCAGCGCGACCAGCGACGACGAGCACGCCGTGTCGATACTGACCGCCGGACCCTCCAGCCCCAGCGAGTACGCCACCCGGCCCGAGACGACGCTCCCGACGCTGCCGGCGAGCAGCAGGCCCTCGTAGCCGTCCGGGGCCCGGTGGAGGCGGGAGGCGTAGTCGTGGTGCATGACGCCGGTGAAGACGCCGGTCCGGGAGCCGCGCAGGGTGCTCGGGTCGATGCCCGCGTGCTCCAGTGCCTCCCAGGAGGTCTCCAGCAGCAGGCGCTGCTGCGGGTCCGTCGCGCGGGTCTCCCGCGGTGACATCCCGAAGAACTCGGCGTCGAAGTCGCCGGAGTCGTAGAGGAAGGCGCCGTGCCGGGTGTACACCGTGCCGGGGCGGGACGGGTCCGGGTCGTACAGGGCGTCGGCGTCCCAGCCGCGGTCGGTCGGGAAGCCGCCGACCGCGTCGGTCTCCTGGGCGACGAGGCGCCAGAGGTCCTCGGGCCCGGCGACGCCGCCGGGGTAGCGGCAGCCCATGCCGACGATCACGACCGGATCGTCGTCCGCCGGGACGGCCGCGGGTGCCGGGGCGGCCGTCGCCGGGGCGCCCACCGCCTCCCTGGTCAGCCGTGCCGCGAGGGCGGTGGCGCTGGGGTGGTCGAACACCACGGTGGCGGGCAGCCGCAGGCCGGTGAGCGTGTTCAGCCGGTTGCGCAGTTCCAGCGCGGTGAGCGAGTCGAAGCCCAGTTCGCGGAAGGCCCGTCGAACGTCGACGGTGTCCGACTCGCCGAGGCCGAGCACGGTGGCGGTCTGGCCGCGGACGAGGTCGAGTACCGCCTGGGCACGGCGGTCCTCGGGCAGCCCGGCCATCCGGCGCGCCCAGGAGGACGCGTCCCCGGCGCCGCCCGCCTCCGCCGTGCTCGCCGCCGCGGCCGCGTGCCGCAGCGGGGCGCGGACCAGTCCGCGGAGAACGGGCGGCACTGTGCCGGCCGCCGCGAGGCCGCGCAGCGCCGCCCGGTCGAGGCGGGCGGTGACGGCGTACGGCAGGTCGCACCGCAGTGCGGCGTCGAACAGCGCGAGCCCGTCCTCGGTGGACAGCAGGCCGATGCCGCCGCGCGCGAGTCGGGCGAGGTCGGCGGCCGCGAGGTGGCGGGTCATCCCGCTGCCCTCGGCCCACAGGCCCCAGGCGAGCGCGTTGCCGGGCAGTCCGGCCGCGCGGCGGTGCTCGGCCAGGGCATCGAGGAAGGCGTTCGCGGCCGTGTAGGCGCCCTGCCCGGCGTTGCCGGTGACGGAGGTGACGGAGGAGAACAGGACGAACGCGTCGAGCTCCTGGTCCCGGGTCAGCTCGTGCAGGTGCCAGGCGGCGTCCACCTTGGGGCGCAGGACGGCGGCGAGGCGTTCGGGGGCGAGGGTCTCCACCGTGCCGTCGTCGAGGACGCCGGCGGCGTGCACGACGACGCCCAGCGGGTGCGCGGCCGGGATGCCCGCGATCAGCTCCGCGAGCTCCTCGCGGCGGGCGACGTCGCACGCGGCGATCGTCACCCGTGCGCCGAGCGCCGCGAGTTCGGCCCGCAGCCGTTCGCCGCCGTCCGTCCGCTGCCCGGACCGGCTGACCAGCAGCAGGTGGCGCAGGCCGTGCTCGGTGACCAGCCGTCGGGCGATCAGCGCGCCGAGGGTGCCGGTACCGCCCGTGATCAGTGCCGTGCGGTCCGGGTCCAGCGGGCGCCCACCGCCCGGGACCGCGGCCGGGACGAGCCGGGGGCCGTACGGGATCCCGTCGCGCAGGGCGAGCTGGGGTTCGTCGGCGGTGAGGGCGGCCCGCAGGGCGCGGCCGGAGCGCGCGGGGTCGTCGACGTCGATCAGGGTGACGCGGCCCGGGTGCTCGGACTGCGCGGTGCGCAGCAGGCCCCACACCGGGGACTGGCCGACGCCCGGCACGGCGTCCCCCGGTCGGACGGCGACGGCGCCCCGGGTGACGACGACCAGCCTGGCGCCGTCCGGGCGGTCGCCGGCCAGCCAGGCCCGGACGGTGTCGAGGGCCCAGCGGGCGGCGGCGTGCGCGGCCTCGGCCGTGTTGTCGCCGGGGGCCGCGGGCGCGCCGGGCACGGCGGCGGCCACCACGGCGGGCGCCGGGTGCCCGGCGGCGGTGCGGGCGTCGAGTTCGGCGAGGCCCGGGAACGCGGCGCGCGGGTCGAGGCCGAGGTCGTCGGTGCCGAGGACCACGCAGTCCGGGTCCGCGCCGGTGGCGGGGGCGGGCAGTTCCGTCCACCGCAGTTCGAACAGCGCGTCGCGCGGGGCGGGCCCGGCCGGACCGAGCCGGTCGGCGGGCAGTTCGCGCAGGCCGAGGCCGCCGACCGTGAGGACCGGCGCTCCGGTGGGGTCCTCGACGGCGAGTGCGGTGGTGCCGTCCGGCCCGGGCGAGAGCCGGACGCGCAGCGCGGTGGCGCCGGTGGCGTGAAGACGCACGTCGGTGAAGGAGAACGGGATGCGTGGGGCCGCTCCGTGGGCGCTCCCGGCGTCGGTGTCCGCCAGCAGCAGCGGGTGGAGCGCGGCGTCGAGCAGGGCGGGATGGACGCTGTGCGCGGCGTCGCCCCGGCCGGGTTCGGCGGGCAGGCGGACGTCGGCGTACAGGCGGTCTCCCGCGCGCCAGGCGGCGGCGAGGCCCTGGAACCACGGGCCGTAGCCGTAGCCGAGGCGGTCGAGGCGGTGGTAGGCGTCGGCGAGGTCCATCGGTTCGCTGCCCGCCGGCGGCCAGGTTCCGTGTTCCCCGGCGGTGACGGGCTCCTCGGCGGCCGTCAGCACGCCGGAGGCGTGCCGGGTCCAGGGCCGCTCCACGGGCTCGTCGTCCGGCTCGCCCTCGGGGGCGGACGGCCGGGAGTCCACGGTGACGGCGCGCCGGCCCGCCGAGCCGGCGGGGGCGACGGCCACCCGCAGTTGCGTCCACCCGGTGTCGGGCAGCACGAGCGGGGACTCCAGGGTGAGCTCCTCGACGCCCGGGCAGCCGGCCAGCGCGCCCGCCCGGAGCACGAGGTCGAGGAAGGCCGTTCCGGGCAGCACGACGGTGCCGGTGACCGCGTGATCGGGCAGCCAGGGCTGGGCGTCCGCGGAGAGTCGGCCGGTGACCAGGGTGGTGCCGTCCGGGGCCGTCGTGACGGCGCCGAGCAGCGGGTGGTCGACGGCGTCCAGGCCGAGGTCGGCGGGGCGGGTCCGCTCGGACCCGGCGGCCAGCCAGTAGCGGCGGCGCTGGAAGGCGTAGGTGGGCAGGTCGACGTGTCGGCCGAGGTGGCCCCCGGGGAGCAGCGCGTCGGGGGCGGGCTCCGCCCCGTGGACGATCGCCTCGGCGACGGAGGCGAGGAACTGTCCGAGGCCGCCGTGGTCGCGCCGCAGGGTGCCGATGGCCGTGCCCCCGGGGCCGCCGGTGCCGCAGGCGTCCAGGGTCTCCTGGGTTCCGATCTTCAACACGGGGTGCGGGCTCGCCTCGACGAAGAGCCGGTGGCCGTCCGCGCTCAGGGCGCGCACGGCGGGCTCGAAGCGGACCTCCTGGCGCAGGTTGCGGTACCAGTAGTCGGCGTCGAGCGTCGTGCTGTCGGTCAGCAGCCCTCCGGTGACGGTCGAGTAGAAGGCGATCCGCGGGGCGCGGGGCGCGAGGTCGGCGAGCGCGGCGAGCAGCGGCTCGCGCAGCGACTCGACGTGCGCCGAGTGCGAGGCGTAGTCCACCGGGATCCGGCGGGCGCGCACGTCGGCCCGCTCGCAGTGGGCGAGGAAGGCGTCCAGGGCGTCGGCGCCCCCGGAGACGACGGTGGTGGCGGGGCCGTTGCGGGCGGCGATGCCGAGGCTTCCGCCCCAGGGTGCGAGCAGTTCGCCGGTCTCCTCGGCGGACAGTGGCACCGAGACCATGCCGCCGGTGCCGGCCAGGCCGAGCAGGGCGCGGCTGCGCAGCGCGACCACCTTGGCGGCGTCGTCCAGGGTGAGCGCGCCCGCGACGTACGCGGCGGCGATCTCCCCCTGCGAGTGGCCGACGACGGCCCCCGGTTCGACGCCGACGGACCGCCACAGCCCGGCCAGCGCGACCATGACGGCGAACAGCACGGGCTGGACGACATCGACCCGGGACAGGTCTGGCGCGCCCGGCCGGCCCCGCAGGACGTCGTGCAGCGACCAGTCGGTCCAGCGGGCCAGCGCCGCCGCGCAGGCGTCCAGCTCGGCCGCGAACGCGGGTGAGGCGTCGAGGAGTTCGACGGCCATGTCGGCCCACTGCGAGCCCTGGCCGGGGAACACCAGGACGGTCCCGCCGCGGGCGGTGGACTGGGCCCGGACGAGGTTGTCGGCCGGCTCGCCCTGGGCGAGCGCGGTCAGCCCGCTCAGCGCCTCGGCGTGCGTGCGGGCGAGGACGACGGCGGTGTGGTCGAACCTGGTCCGGCCGTGCAGCAGGGCGTGGGCGAGCGCGTGCCGGTCGGCGGGCGCGTCCGCCCCGCCGGTGGCCAGGTGCCGGGCCAGCCGGGCGGCCTGGGCGCGCAGCGCGGCCTCGGTGCGGCCGGAGACGGTGAGCGGCACGGGCAGGTCCGGGTCCCCGCCGTCCTCGGCCTCCGGCGCCCGCCAGGTGTCGGCCGGCGCCTGCTCGACGATGACGTGCGCGTTGGTGCCGCTGATGCCGAACGAGGAGACGCCGGCCCTTCGGGGGCGTTCGGGACCGGCGGGCGCGGGCCACGGGGTCGCGGCCGTCGGCACGGTGACCGCGCCGTCCGCCCAGCGCACCTCCGGCGAGGGCTCGCGCAGGTGCAGGACACCGGGCACCAGCCCGTGCCGCAGCGCGAGGACGGTCTTGATCAGCCCGGCGACCCCGGCCGCGGCCTGGGTGTGGCCGATGTTGGACTTCACCGAGCCGAGCAGCAGGGGGTGTTCGGGGGCGCGGTCGGCGCCGTAGACGGCGAGCAGCGCGTGCGCCTCGACCGGGTCGCCGAGGGCGGTGCCGGTGCCGTGGGCCTCGACCACGTCGACGTCTCCGGGCACCAGCCCGGCGGAGCCCAGCGCCTGCCGGATCACCCGCTGCTGGGCGGCCCCGTTGGGGGCGCTGAGGCCGTTGCTGGCACCGTCCTGGTTGACGGCGGAGCCGACGACCAGGGCGAGCACCGGGTGGCCGTGGCGCCGGGCGTCCGACAGCCGCTCCAGCAGGACGACGCCGACGCCCTCGGCCCACGCCGTGCCGTCGGCATCGGCGGAGAACGGCTTGCAGCGGCCGTCCGGGGCGAGGCCGCGCTGCCGCGCGAACTCGACGAACATCCCGGGCTCGGCCATCACGGTGGCGCCGCCCGCGAGGGCCAGCGTGCACTCGCCGTTGCGCAGGGCCTGGGCGGCCAGGTGCACGGCGACGAGCGAGGAGGAGCAGGCGGTGTCGACGGTGACGGCGGGGCCTTCGAGGCCGAGCTCGTAGGCGATCCGGCCGGAGGCGACGCTCGGGGTGGTGCCGGTGAGCAGGTAGCCGTCCAGGCCGTCGGCGGGCTGGTGCATGCGCGGGCCGTAGTCCTGCGCGGTGGCGCCGACGAATACTCCGACGCGGTCGCCGCGCAGCCCGGCGGGGTCGAGTCCGGCGCGCTCCAGGGCCTCCCAGGACGTCTCCAGCAGCAGCCGCTGCTGCGGGTCCATCGCGAGGGCCTCGCGCGGGCTGATGCCGAAGAACTCGGCGTCGAACTCGCCCGCGCCGTCGAGGAACCCGCCCTCGCGCACATAGGTGCTGCCGAGCCGCTCCGGGGAGGGGTGGTGCAGCCGCCCGAGGTCCCAGCCGCGGTCCCGGGGAAACGGTCCGATGGCGTCCACGCCCTCGGCGGCCAGGCGCCACAGCTGCTCGGGGGTGTGGGCGCCGCCGGGGAAGCGGCACCCCATGGCGACGACGGCGATCGGGTCTCCGTCCCGGTCGGCCGCCGGGGACGGCTCGGCCCGCCCGGCCCTCCGCTCCGGCACGGGCAGCGCGAGGGCCCGGGAGCGCAGGTGGCGGGCGAGGTCGGCAGGCGTCGGGTGGTCGTAGCCGGCGCTCGCGGGTAGGTCGAGGCCGGTCGCGGCGGACAGCCGCTGGAGGAGTTCGACGGTGGCGAGCGAGTCGAGTCCCGACTCGCGGTAGGCGAGGTCCGCGCGGACGGCGTCCCTGGTGGCGCGGCCCAGCACGGCGGCAGCGTGCGAGCGGACCAGGTCCAGCACCACGCGCGCCTGGTCGGCCGTCGGCAGCCCGGCGATCCGGCGGGCCAGCGGCGATGCCTGGGCCGCGCGAGCCGGTCCGGACGTCTTGGGCGCGGACTCCCCGGCGGCGAGGACCTCGGACGCGACGTCCTCGGACACGACGTCCTCGGGGGCGGCGGCGCGCAGCCAGTGCCGGGAGCGCTGGAACGCGTAGCCGGGCAGCTCGACCCGGCGCCGCGCCGGTGCCTCGAACAGCGCGGTCCAGTCGAGCGCGGCGCCCAGGGTGTGCAGCCGGGCGGCGGTCTCGGCCAGCGCGTCCGCCTCCGGCCGGCCTGCCCGCAGGGTGGCGACGGTGGCGAAGGCCTCGCCGCCCTCGGGCACCGGGCATCCCCGGGCCAGCGCGGACAGGCTGCCGTCCGGCCCCAGTTCGACCAGGACGGTCGCACCGGCCTCGCGCAGCCGCTCGACGCCGTCCCCGAAGCGCACCGTCCCGCGCACCTGCCGCACCCAGTGGTCGGGCGAGCACAGCTCCTCGGCGGACGCCGTGCGGCCGGTCAGGTTCGACACCACGGGCGTCGTCGGCGGACGGTAGACCAGCCCCCGCGCGACCTCCGCGAAGGCGTCGAGCATCGGCTCCATCCGCGGCGAGTGGAAGGCGTGGCCGACCCGCAGGCGCCGGACCTTGTGGCCCTGGGCCCGCCACTGCTCCGCGAGGGCGAGGACGGCCTCCTCGTCGCCGGAGACGACGGTGGCCGCCGGCCCGTTCACGGCCGCGATCGCGACCCGGTCGCCGAGGTCGGCGAGTGCCTCCGCGACCTCGGCCTCGCCCAGGCGGACCGCCGCCATCGCGCCACCGGCGGGCAGTTGCTGCATCAGCCGGCCGCGGGCGGCCACCAGGGCGCAGGCGTCGGGCAGGTCGAGGACGCCGGCCAGGTGCGCGGCCGTGAGTTCGCCGATCGAGTGGCCGAGCAGCAGGTCGGGGACGACGCCCCAGTGCGCCAGCAGCCGGTGCAGCGCCACCCCGACGGCGAACAGGGCGGGCTGGGTGAACTCGGTGCGGTGGACCGACTCCGCCTCCGGGCTGCCCTCGGGAGCGAACAGCACCTCTCGCAGCGGGCGCGGCAGGAGCGGATCGAGGTGGCGGCAGACCTCCTCGAAGGCGGCGGCGAACGCCGGGAACCGGTCGTACAGTTCGCGGCCGGTGCCGGGGCGCTGGCTGCCCTGGCCGGTGAACAGGAAGGCGGTGCGGCCGGGCCTGACCTCACCGCTCACCACGCCGGCGGTGGCGCCCGCGGTGCGGAGCGCGTCGAGGCCGGCCAGGAGCCCCGCGCGGTCGGGCGCGAGGACGACGGCGCGGGAGGGCAGGTGGCTGCGGGTGGTCGCGGCCGACCAGCCGACGTGCGTCGGCTCGACCCCGGGGTGCCTCAGCAGGTGGTCGTGCAGGCGGTCCGCCTGGGCGCGCACCGCCTCGGGGGTGGTGCCGGACAGCGGGGTGAGGACCGGGAGCCGGGGGCCCGCGACCGGCTCGGCGTGACCGGCGGCGGGCGCCGCCGAGGCCGGCCCGCTCCCGTCAGGGAGCCGTTCCGCCAGAACCACGTGGCAGTTGGTGCCGCCCATGCCGAAGGAGCTCACCCCGGCGACCAGCCGACGCTCGGGCCGTGGCCAGGCACCCGTCGCGTCCTGGACGCGCAGGCCGAGCTCCCCCAGCGGGATGCGGGGGTTCGGGGTCTCGTAGTTGAGGCTGCGCGGCAGCTCGCGGTGCCGGATGGCGAGGACCGTCTTGACCAGCCCGACGATGCCCGCCGCGCCCTCCAGGTGCCCGAGGTTGGTCTTCACCGAGCCGACCCGAAGCGGCGCGCCGGCCGGGCGGCCGGTGCCGAGCGCGGCGCCCAGGGCCGCCGCCTCCACCGGGTCGCCCACGGGGGTTCCGGTGCCGTGCAGTTCGACGTACTGCACGTCGGCGGGACGGAACCCGGCCCGGCGGTGGGCCGCGCGGATCACCTGCTCCTGCGCCGCGGCCTCGGGCGAGGTCAGCGCCGCGCCGCCGCCGTCGTGGTTCATCGCGCTGCCCGCCACCACGCAGTGCACGGTGTCGCCGTCGGCGAGCGCGCGGGCCAGCGGCTTGAGCACGACGACCGCGCCGCCCTCGCCGCGCACGTAGCCGTTGGCGCGGGCGTCGAAGGTGAAGCACCGGCCGTCCGGGGAGAGGCCGCCCAGCTTGCCCGCCTCGCCCGGGGCGTCGGGGACGAGGTCGAGGTTGACGCCGCCGGCCAGGGCGAGTTCGGACTCGCCGCGCCGCAGGCTCTCACAGGCCGTGTGCACCGCGACCAGCGAGGACGCCTGGGCCGCGTCGACCGTCATGCTGGGACCGCGCAGGCCGAGCGTGTAGGAGACCCGGTTGGCGATCATGCTGCGATGCAGGCCGGTCACCTGGCGCGCCCCGGCCGCGATGCCCGCGCGGCGCAGCAGCACGGCGTAGTCGTCCCAGATCGCCCCGGCGAACACGCCGACCGGGCCGCCGCTGAGCCCGTGCGGCGGGATGCCCGCGTGTTCCAGGGCCTCCCAGCACAATTCGAGCATGAGCCGCTGCTGCGGGTCCATGAGCGCCGCCTCGCCCGGACCGATGCCGAAGAACTCCGGGTCGAAGCCGCTGACCTCGTCCAGGTAGCCGCCGCGCCGGGGCCGGTCCGGCCCGCCGGCGGCGACCGTGCCGCCGGGGCGTTCCGGCGGTGTCAAAGCCCGGCGGCCGTCAGGGAGTTCGCGGACGGAGTCGCCGCCGGCGCGCAGGAGTTGCCAGAACCCGTCCGGGGTGTCGGCTCCCGCCACCCGGCAGGCGAAACCGACGATCGCGACAGCATCCGAATCGGCCATACCGTTCCATCACGTCCAGAGTCGATTAGCACGGGCGAGCGCAGGCAGCAGAACTCTGAATCGGACGATCGATGATCCGCAAGCACCCGGTTTCGGCCAGCCGGAGGCCGTCGAAGGACATCGAAGTCACCCCGAGCCCCTGGGCGCCCTCCTGCCCCAAGGCCTGGAACTGCCTAAATGCGATCACCCGACGAGCACACCGGTCCAGACCCGTCATTGCACACGTCGAATCCGTACGTCCGATTCCGATCCGAAAAAGTCGTCGGACGGCGGACCGTCATTCGAGAGAAATTCACTGGCGTCACACCCGCCACCCGGCCGCGCGCCGACCGGAAGCCCGAATTCCTTATCATTCGAACGTTTGACGGATTATTGAAAGCGACGGCTTTCCGACCCTCCGGTGAATTCCGATCCCTCGGGGACCTCCCCCGACGCGGAGGGCCTGCTGGTCACCCCCGTGGCCCCGCACGCCGCGTTCAACCGCTCCGTGTTCCTCTCCAGCGGCGAGCGGCCCGACCTGGACGTCCTGCCGCACAGCGGCGACCTCGCCATCGAGGCCGACGGCCTCCTCGTCGGCCACGTCGTACCGGGCGACAGCGTCGCGGTCACCATGCCGCCCGCCGCCGCCCGCGTCGTACGGCTCGGCCACACCACCTTCTACCAGCGGGCCCAGCGCAAACTCCGGCTCACCGGCTCGGCGGAACACGGCTGACTCCGCCCGCCGGCCGGCCCGTGCTCCCGCCGCACCGGACCGGTCCTGCTCAGTTCGGGCCGACCGTGGCGAGGTGTTCGCGGGCGGCCGCCAGGTGGCGGGCGGCGGCGGCGAAGTGGTGGGAGACCAGCGGGAGGACCTGCGGTTCCGGCCTTCGGGTGAAGGCCTCGGCCGCCTCCAGCGGGGCGGTGGCGCGGAGCAGCAGCTCGGCGGTCTCCGGCCCCTGTGGACCGGCGCCGGCGGCCGCCTTCAGGCCGGCGGCGGTGCGGCGCAGCAGGATGAGCGCGTCCTCGGCGTCCGGCGGGCCGTCCGGGAACTCATGGCCCCACCACGACAGTTCGACGGTGACCGCGCGCAGGTGCAGCTCGCAGCGGCGGAACCACCAGGTGGTCCACGAGGCGGGCAGGATCGCGGTCCTCGGACTCACGTTGTTACTCGGCACAGGCCGATCATGTCCCACAAAGTCCGCTTGCACGCGGGTAATCCGGAAAAGTCGGTCCCGTTGTCATCAGCCGATCATCAGCCGACCGCCGGCCACCTCGGCGCGTGCCGAGGTGGCCGGCGGGGTCACAGGGTGCCGTGCACCGCCCGGCCGTCGAAGAGGGTGAGGTCGACCGGGAGGTCGGGCAGGTCGTGCGGGGAGGTGTCGGCGAGGCGTCCGCCGAGGACGCAGAGGTCGGCGACCTTGCCGGGTTCGAGGGTGCCCTTCCAGTGCTCGGCGAAGTCCTGGACGGCCGGGGCGGAGGTGTAGGCGCGCACCGCCTCGGGGAGGCCGACGCGCTCCTGCGGTCCGCTGGTGCGGCCGGTCGCCTTGGACTCGCGCAGCAGCATGGAGGCGACGCCGCGGCGCCAGTCCGGTTCGGTGATCGGCGCGTCGGAGCTGGCGCACAGCCGTACGCCGGCCGTGAGGGCGGAGCGCACCGGCCACATCCGCCCGGAGCGTTCGGTGCCGACGACCTCGTCCATCAGGTCGGAGATCGTCCATTTGATCGCCGGGTTCATGTTGACGCCGTAGCCGTGCTCGGCGAGCAGGGCGAGGCTGCGTCCGGTCGCGAAGTCGCCGTGGATGAGGTAGTGCCGGGCGTCGGAACGCGGGTGGGCACGCTGGGCGGCGGCAAAGGCGTCGGCGACCGTGTCGATCGCCCGGTCACCGGTGACGTGGACGCCGATCTGGTGGCCGGCGGCGTGCACGGCGGCGATCATCGCGGTGAGTTCGGCGGCCTGGAGCGCGGGCGCGGCGCCGTGCACGCACAGCGCGCCGTGGCCGCCTCCCCGGTAGGCGTCGTGCATCCAGGCGGTCCGGTTGGGCGGCACGCCGTCGGCGAAGAGCTTGACGCCGAGGACCGCGAGCCGGCGCGGGTCGATGTCGTCCAGCGGCAGTGCGGCCAGTTCGGCGAGCCCGGCCCGGACGTCCGGCAGGCCGCCGCCCATCGGGGAGGGCAGCAGCAACAGGCTGACCCGGGCGTGCAGTTCGCCGCCGCGGGCGAGGTCCAGGTAGCTGCGCAGGGCGCCGGTGCCCATGGCGCCGGCCATGATGCCCTCGCCGCCCGGCCCCAGGCCGGGTTCGGTGTAGCTGGTGGTGCCGAGGGCGTGCAGGGCGCTGATCGCGCCGGTGATCGCCGCGCGGCGGCGGTGCTCGTCGGCGCGCGGGATGTGCGCGTGGACGGCGCGCTGGGCGGCCTCGCGGAGGATGCCGGTGGGGTGGCCGGCCGGGTCGGCGTCGATGGTGCCGCCGGGCGGGGGCTGGGTGGCGGGGCCGATGCCGGCCGCGCGCAGGGCCGCCGAATTGACCCAGGCCATGTGGTCGGAGAAGTCGGTCAGGCAGACCGGGTTGTCCGGGGCGGCGGCGTCCAGGTCGGCACGGTCGGGCAGGGTCCGGCTGCCGTCGCGGCACTCGGCGAGGTAGCCGACGTCCCAGCCGCGGCCGACGATCCACTCCCCCGGCGCGGCGGCGCGGGCCGCCGCGGCGACGGCCGCCACGATGTCGGCGATCGAGCGGACGGCGGGGAAGTTGAGGTCGAGGGCGAGCGGCGGGCGGTTGAGGCCCCAGGCGTGGCCGTGCAGGTGCGAGTCGTTGATGCCGGGCAGGACGGTGCGGCCGCGCAGGTCCACCACCCGGGTGGCGGGCCCGGCGTGGCCGAGCACGGCGGCGGTGCTGCCCACGGCGGTGATGACGCCGTCGCGCACGGCCAGCGCCTGGGCGGTGCTGAAGCCGGCGTCGACGGTGAGCACATCGCCGTCGACGAGCACGAGGTCGGCGGGACGGGATTCGGCGGGGCGCGTTCGAACGGGCATGGGGTCGGCGGGAGGGTTCACGGGTGTCAGGGCCCCTCGGGGGAGACCACGCCGCGGTCCGCCCAGTACGGCTCGACCAGTTCGCGCACCTGCTCGGCGCCGACCCGCTCCAGCAGCTCCAAGGCGCCGACGTTGTCGGTCAGCTGCCGCATCCGGCTGGCGCCGAACAGCACGGTGGCGGTGGCGGGATGGGTGAGCGCGAAGGCCACGCACAACTGCGCGGGGGTCGCGCCGAGGTCGGCGGCGACGGCGGCCAGCCCGCCGGCGGCCTCGGTGATCCGGTCGCGGATGCCGCCCGGGTCACGGCCGATCTCGCGTGCGGGGCTGGTGCGCCCGGCCAGGATGCCGCCCTCCAGGATGTCCGAGGCCTGGAGCGAGAGGCCCTCGGCGAACAGCTCGGCGAAGGGCTCGCCGTCGGGGACGGCGCGGCGGCAGGGGCTGTACTTGAGCTGGGCGAGCTGCGGGCCGGGCGAGCCGGCGGCGCGGGCGTGCTCGCGGATGGTACGGATCGCTGTGGCGGACCAGTTGTTGACGCCCCAGCAGCCGATCAGGCCCTCCTTCTCCAGCTCCGCCAGCTCCTCGGCGATCGCGCGCAGGTCGAGGTCCTCGCGACGGATGTCGCCGAGCACGGCGAGGTCGGCGTGCTCGACGCCGGCCCGGAACAGGGCGTTGGCCAGTTGGTCGCGCAGCGAGAGCTGCGGGTAGGGCTCCAGCCAGAGCTTGGCGGAGAGCAGGTAGTCCTCGCGGGCGAGGCCGCCGGCCCGCACGATGGCGGAGAACAGCACGTCGGTGAAGACCGGCGGGTGGCCGGGGATGCCGTAGACGGCCACGTCGAACAGGTTGATGCCGAGGTCCACGGCGTGGCGGACCATGGCGACGGCGTCGCCGAAGTCCATCCGGTCGTAGGTGTGCCAGGAGCCGAGGGACAGCGCGGACACCTCGGGTCCGGCGGTGCCGAGCCGGCGGCGGGGGACGACGGTCATGATGGTCCTCACGGGGTCGGGGGATGACGGAGGGGGCGGGCGGTCGGGTGCTCGAAGGTGGCACCCGGCGCCCCGGGGCGGGACACAGGGACATGAGGGGACGCCCCGGGGCGCCGGGCGGATCGGGGCGCCGGCGGCGGAGGGCCGCCGGCGCGGAGCGGGCCTGGGTCAGGGCAGCCAGGGGTGCACGACGGCCTTGGTCTGCTCCAGGCGGGCCATCGCCTCGATGGCCCCGCTCGCGCCGCTCAGCCCGACCGGGTCGCTGAACAGCGCGTCCCAGTCGAAGTGCGAGCGGAAGGCGGCCAGGAACTCCACGGCCCGGTGGTAGTCGCCGACGTCGCCGTTGAGCGAGCCGAGCACGGTCAGCTCCTTGCCCATGACGGTGCCCAGCGGCAGCTCCTGGAGGGCCGGGCCGGTGGTGCCGACGACCACGAACCGCCCGCCCCAGGCGGCCAGGTCCACCGCCTCGGCGCCGACGCCGGGCGCGCCCGCGAGGTCGATCACCAGGTCGGCGCCGCGTCCGCCGGTGGCGGCGAGCACCGCCTCGCGGCGGGCCTCGGGGCCGTCGGCCAGACCCAGCGTCAGGTCGGCGCCGAACTCGGCGGCGAGTTCCAGGCGGCTGTCCGGCGCACCGATGGTGATCACCGGACCGGCGCCGCCCGCCTTGGCGACGGCGGTGGCGACGATGCCGAGCGCGCCCGCGCCCTGGATCACCACCGAGGAGCCGGGGCGGGTGCCGCCGGCCCGGTCGAAGGCGTGCAGCACGGTCTTGACGGCGCAGCCGGCCGCGGCGGCCCAGGTGGACTCGACCTCGTCGGGCAGCAGGTACTTCTGCGCGTTCGGGACGACGTAGTTGTACTCGGCGAGCCCGGCGGTGGCATAGGGGTGGCGGTCGGCGCGCTGGCGGAAGCCGTAGCCGCGGTCCTCGCAGGCCACCGGGGTGCGCAGCACGGTGCAGCCGTAGCAGTACCCGCAGGTGGACTCCGACCAGCCGATCCGGCGGCCGACCGCGACCGGGCGGCCGAGCGCGTCCACGGTGCCCTCCCCCACCGCGACCACGGTGCCGGCCGTCTCGTGGCCGAGGACCAGCGGCAGCATCCCGGGCAGCGACATCGCCCCGCTCCACAGGTGGACGTCGGTGGCGCACAGCGTGGCGCAGTCGACGCGCACCAGGGCGGCGCCCGGTTCGATCCGCCGGGGCAGCGGCAGCTCCTCGATCACCAGCGGCTCGCCGTGGGCGTGCAGCACGGCGGCCCTGGTGCCGGTCGGAAGCGTCATGGTCCTTCGTCTCCTTCGTTCCCCTGGTCCACGGTCCGGGCGGGTGCCCGGTCCGGTCATCTGCTGTGGGCGGTGTCCCAGACCTCGTTGCGGCTGCGCCACCAGAGCAGCACCACGATGACCAGGAAGGGCACCACGCCCTGGTACTTCTGGATCGCCTCGACGGAGGCGGACAGGCCCTCCAGGCAGCCGAGGACGAGGCCGCCGAGCAGGGTCAGCGGCAGGCTGCGGAAGGCGCCGAGCATGGCGACCGCCAGCGCGGTGTTGATGAGCTTTCCGAGGGTGGAGAAGTCCCCGCCCAGGCGCGGGGCGGCCAGCACCACCACCAGCGTGGTGACGGCGCCGATGGCGGCCCACACCGCGACCGCCAGCTTCGCCACCGGGATCCCGACCACCTCGGCGGTGGCGGGCTGCTCGGAGAGCGCCTGCAGGCGCAGACCGAGCCGGGTGCGGCCGAGCAGCAGGCCGACGCCGACGGTGATCAGCGCGGCGAAGGCGATGGTGACCAGCACGGACTGCGGGATCACCACCCCGCCGAGGGTGAGCACCGGCTTCTCGAAGGGGCTCGGGAAGGTGTGCGCGCCGGTGGTGGTGGAGCCGAACAGCCGCAGTCCGGCGGCCATCACGGCGACGTAGACGGCGACGGTGACGGCCGCCTTGGTGTTCTGCGAGTGGCCGGCGAACCAGCGCACCAGCACGGTGCCGAGCAGGGCGGACAGCGCCGCCCCGGCGAGCACCCCGGCGGGCAGGGCCAGCCAGAGGCTCACGCCCTCGTCGGTGAGGCTGACCATGACGAAGGCACCGATCGCGCCGACGGCGGCCATCGCGAAGTTGACGGTGGCGACGAGCCGGTAGGTCAGGACGACGCACAGGCCGAGCAGGGCGTAGACGCCGCCACCGGTCAGGCCGGCGAGCGTGGAGTTGAGCATGGGACGCCTCCTGGGGTCCGCCGGGGGTCCTGCGGGGTCGGGGTCACTTCTTGCCGGGGACGACGAAGCCCTCGGGCAGGACCTTCCAGGTGCCGTCGACGGCCTGGACGAAGCGGCTGCCCTGGACGGGGTTGTGGGCGTCGCCCTCGCCGAACACCCAGGGGGTGCCGACCATCGGGTAGTCGACGGGCTGCATGGTCTTGAAGGCCTTGGTGACGGACTCCCGGTCGATCGTCCCGGAGATGCCCTTGAGGACCTGCACGAAGAGGTCGGCGGCCATCACGCCGCCCTGGCTGAAGGCGGTCTTCTGGATCTTGTTCTTGTCGACCAGCCGGGACCAGCGCTCGTTGCCGGGCAGGGTGGTGTCGGTGTACGGCTGCCACTCGGTGCCGGCGTAGACCTTGAGGCCGGCCGGGATGGCCTGGGCGTTGGCGTCGGTGTAGCTGTTGGCGCCGACGATGAAGTCGACGTCGTCCATGCCCTGCGTCTTCGCCTGCGCGAAGTAGGGCCCGACGATGCCGTTGTAGAGCACGGCCTGACAGCCGGCGCCCTTGTCGGCGACCAGGTACTTGGTCGGATCGCCCTCAGCGATGGCGAGCTCCTTGTGGGCGAGCTGCTTGCCGGTCAGCTCGGTCCACTTCTTGATCGCGTCCTCGATGCCGCCGCCGCTGCCGGGCAGCACGGTGTAGTCCAGGCAGACCTTGTCGTGCTTGAGCACCTCGGAGGCGTAGTAGAGGTTGGCGGTGAGCAGGTTGAACGGGCCGGGGTTGACCGGGGCGATGTTGGGGCTGGTGAAGCAGGCCGGGTCGACGCCGACGGCCGGGATCGAGACGATCTTCTCCTTGCCGTAGGCGGCGCGGTTGAGGCCGCAGTCGACGGCGCTGGAGGAGCCGACCAGGGCCACCACCTTCTTGGACTTGACCAGGTCGACGGCGGCCTCGGTGGAGCGCTGCGGGTTCATCGCGTCGTCCATGCTGACGAGTTCCAGCTTGCGGCCGTTGATGCCGCCGGCGGCGTTGACCTCGTCGAAGACGGCCTTGACGGCCTGGGGGACCTCGGGGGTCTGGAAGAGTCCGGTGATGCCGTTGATCGAGCCGACCTTGATCGGGCCGGACTCCGAGCCGGAGCCGGAGCCGTCGCAGGCGGTGGCGCCGAGGGCCAGTGCGGTGGCGGCGGCGAGGGCGGCGAGCGGCCGGGCGTGCGTCATGGTGCACTCATTCCGTTCTGTGGGGGCGCGCCGGAACAGGGGTACAACGCGGTCCCGCGCGAGGGTGGGTGTGGGGGTGTGCGGGAGGGGCGGGGCCGTGCGGGGCCGGTCAGCCGACCGGGACGTCCGCGGTGCCGAGGTAGGCGGCCATCACGGTGGGGTCGGCGAGCACCTCGGCGGTCGGGCCGCCGGCGATGACGTGGCCGAAGTCCAGGACGGTGACCTCGGAGCAGGCGGCCTGGACGAGGTCCATGTCGTGCTCGACGAGCAGGACGGAGACGCCGTAGCGGGCGGGCACCTGGGCGAGCCGGCGGCCGAGGGCGAGCGATTCGGCGGCGGACTGGCCGGCGGCGGGCTCGTCGAGCAGCGCGACGGCGGGGCGGGCCGCGACGGCGGCGGCGACGTCCAGCAGGCGGCGGGCGCCGGCGTCGACCAGGGAGACCGGCAGGCGGCCGGGCGGGCAGCCGAAGAAGTCGAGCAGTTCGTCGGCCTCCTCGGTGGACAGGTGGCGGCCGGCGCCGATCGTGAGGTACTCGTACTGGGTGAGCTCCGGGGCGATGGTGGTGGTCTGGAAGGTGCGGCGCAGGCCGCGGGTGGCGCGGGCGCTGGGGCTGAGCCTGTCGAGCGGGGTGCCGGCGAGCGCCACGCTTCCCTGGTACCCGCCGACGAAGCCGGTGACGGCGGCGATGAAGGTGGACTTGCCGGCGCCGTTGGGGCCGATCAGGCCGACCACCGCGCCCCGGGGGACGGTGAGGTCGACGCCGTCGAGCGCGGTCACCGGGCCGTAGCGGACGGTCAGTCCGCTGACGGTCAGGGCCGGCTCGCCGGTGGCGACGGTGGCGGGGGCGGCGGGCGGTTCGGGCACGGCCGGGCGGTCGGCGGCGGTGGCCTCGTGCTCCTTCAGGAAGGCGCGGGCGGCGCGCTCGCGCTTGCGGGAGCGGGTGAAGTCGGTCTGGCTGACGCCGCTGCGCAGCGCGAACACGGCGCCGACGCCGAACAGCATGCCGCCGAGGTCCTGCGGCAGGTCCAGCTTCTCCAGGACGGTCGCCATCACCGCGCCGAAGATGCCGCCCATCACGGCGCCCTCGGGGTTGTGCGGGCCGATCATGATGGCGACCGCGAACAGCGCGAGCGACTGCATCATGGCGAAGTTGCCGGGGACGACCAGGCCCAGCTGGCCGGCCATCAGGCCGCCGCCGACGCCCGCGACGAAGGCGCTGATCGCGAACGCGGCGAGCTTGCTGCGGGCGACCGAGACGCCGTGCGCGGCGGCGGCCCGCTCGGAGTGCCGCAGTTCGGTCCAGGACATCCCGAGCCGGGTGCGGTTGAGCAGGGCGAGGCCCAGCGCGATCAGCGTGAAGACGATGACGACCAGGACGAAGTAGGCGCCGTCCTCCTCGAACAGGGCGGGCCGCTCCAGGGTCCTGAGCTCGGCCATGCCCGGCATCTGGTTGGCGTTCAGCACGATGTCGGCGGAGACCGCGAAGCCGAAGGTGACCACGGCCAGGTTGACGCCCCGGATGCGCAGCGCGGGCAGGCCGATCGCGACACCGACCGGGACGGCGGCCAGGCCGCCGAGCACCAGCCAGACCAGGAAGCCGCCGGGGGCGTCGGCGACGTTGAGCCGCAGTACCACCCAGGCGCCGATCGAGGCGAAGGACATCTGGCACAGCGACATCACGCCGACCCGGCCGACGATCACACCGTAGCTCTGCATGATCACGGCGCTGACAACGGCGGTGATCGCCAGGTAGACCCAGTAGGCCGGGAGCAGGGTCGGGACCAGGACGCAGGCGGCGACGGCGGCGCCGAGGCCGGTGAGCAGCGCCCGCCGGTCGCCGGCGAGTCTTTCGGTGAGGCTCATGCTCCCCCGCTCTCCGCCGGGCCGCTGCCCGGGCCGTGGTCCGCGACCGCCGCGCCGACGGGCTGCGGGGTCGCGCCGAAGTAGAAGTCGTGCAGCCGGTCGGCGTCGCCGCGCAGTTCGGCGCAGGGGCCGTCGTAGGCGAGCCGGCCCTTGCTGAGGACGTAGGCCCGCTCGCCGATCTCCAGCGCGAGGTGGGCGAACTGCTCGATGAGGAGCACCGCGATGCCGAGGTCGACGAGGTCGGCGACGGCCTTCATCAGCCGGTGGACGACCACCGGCGCGAGGCCGGAGGACATCTCGTCGATCAGGACGGTCTTCGGCCGGGAGACCAGGGCGCGGCCGAGGACGAGCATCTGCTGCTCGCCGCCGGAGAGGTGGCCGGCCTGGAGGCCGCGGCGCTTGTCCAGCTCGGGGAAGAGCCGGTAGGCGGTGTCGAGGTCGGCGCCGTCCCGCTGGGCGACCAGCAGGTTCTGTTCGACCGTCAGGGTGCGGAAGACGCTGCGGGACTGTTCGACGTAGGCGAGGCCGGCGGTGGCGCGGCGATAGGTGGACAGCTTGTCCAGGGGCGTGCCGTCGAGGGTGACGGTGCCGGAGGTGCAGCGCACCAGGCCGGCGATGCCGTCCATCAGGGTGGTCTTGCCGGCGCCGTTGGCCCCGAGCAGGACGGTGACCGAGGCGGGGGCGACGTCCAGGCTCACCCCGTGGACCACGGGGGCCTCGGCGCGGCTGATGCGGACGTCGCGCAGGGCGAGCGCGGGTGTCATCGTTCGGCTCCGCAGGCGGCGCGGATGGCGTCGGCGACCAGGGCGTGGGCCCGGGGGGCGTCGGTGAGGTCGGTGGCGAGCAGGCCGAAGAAGCCGTGGATGAGGCCGTCGAACCGCACCAGCGAGGTCTCCACGCCGGCGGCGGCGAGCGCGCGGGCGTACTCCTCGCCCTCGTCGCGCAGCACGTCGTACTCGGCCTCCAGGACCAGCGCGCGGGGCAGTCCGGACAGGTCGCGGGCGCGCAGCGGGAGCAGGTAGGGGTCGGCGAGGTCGGCGGCCTCGCGCGGGTACTGGGTGAAGAACCAGTCCATGCTGTCCTTGGACAGGAAGTAGCCCTCGGCGTAGTCGCGGTAGGAGACCCGGCCCTCGTCGGGGTGGGCGACCACCGGGGAGACCAGTACCTGGAGGGATATCCGGGGTCCGGCCTGGTCGCGGGCGCGCAGGCTGGTGACGGCGGCGAGGTTGCCGCCGGCGCTCTCGCCGCCGATGGCGAGGCGCTGCGGGTCGACGCCGATCGTGGCGGCGTTCTCGTGCAGCCAGGTGAGGACGGCGTAGCAGTCGTCGGCGGCGGCCGGGTAGCGGTGCTCGGGGGCGAGCCGGTAGTCGACGGAGACGACCACCGCGCCCGCGGCGGCGCACACGGCTCGGCAGGAGTACTCGTTCTCGTCGAGACAGCCGATGGTCCAGCCGCCGCCGTGCAGCCAGATGAAGGCGGCGAAGGGGCCCTCGCCGTCGGGGGTGTAGATCCGCACGGGGATGTCGCCGGCCGGGCCGGGGACGGTGGTGTCGGCCACCGAACCGACGGCGGGCAGGGTCTCCGGCATGATCCAGGTGGTGCGGAACTGCTCGCGCATGGTCGCTGCATCGAGTTCGACGGGCTGGGCGGGCTGCTCCGCCGCACCGGCCCGGTCGATGATCAGCTGTGCCTCGGGGTGCAGGGGCATCGTTTACCTCCGATTGCCCGGGTGCCGCTGGGGGTTCGGCACTCGAAAATCGTATCTGATTCCATGTACGTTAAGCAGTCACAATCCACGGTGTCCAGAGCTGGGAGCAAGATGATGCGCAACGGATTCCAGGCCGGAATCACCACAGCTGACCTGGTCATGCAGGGTGGCCGCGTGCACACGATGGACGGCGCCCGCACGGTCGGCGAGGCGCTGGCGGTGCGCGGGGGCACCGTCGTCCGGGTCGGCACCGACGCCGAGGTGGCCCCGCTGATCGGGCCCGGCACCAGGGTGGTGGAGCTGCGCGGGCGCTCCCTGCTGCCCGGGATCAACGACTCGCACCTGCACGGCGCATGGCTGGGCACGATGTGGCCGGACACGCTGATGGCGCAGCTGGCGGCGGCGCCGGACGGCGGCTTCGGCGACGACGGGCACCGCCACGACCACGCGGGCGAGGGACCGGCGCTGGCCGCGCTGACCAGCTCCGCCGAGCGGCGCCGGGCGATCCTGCGCACCGGCGAGCTGCTCTCCTCGCTCGGCATCACCAGCTACACCGAGCCCGGCCTCGGACCCGGCGAGGACGGCGGGCCGACCGGCTGCTTCTCCTCCGCCGTGCTGGCCGAGTACGCCGAACTGGCCGCCGAGGGACGACTGCGGGCGCGGGTCACCGCACTGCTACTGTTCGGCCTGCTGGACGGCGCGAGCAGCGCCGCCGACCTGCACCGCGGACTGACCGGGTTCGCCGCGCCCGCCGAGGTGCCCGGCTGGTTCCGGGTGGCCGGGGTGAAGATCTTCGCCGACGGCATCCCGCCGATGGGCAGCGCCTGGAGCGAGGAGCCGTACGCCGACGGCGGCCACGGCGACCTGCTGGTGGACGGCGCGGACGCGGGCGAGCGGGAGGCGAACCTGCGCGCGATGATCCGGGCCGCGCACGCGGCCGGCCACCAGGTCGGGGTGCACGCCACCGGCAGCCGCACCACCCGGGTGGTCACCGAGGCCTTCGCCGAGGCCCGCGCGGCGGACGGCCGGGACGGGCGGCACTACCTCATCCACGGCGACGTGCTGCACCCGGCGACGCTCGCCGCGATGGCCGCCGCCGGGGTGGGCCTGAACACCCAGCCGGGCATCGCCGCCGCGACCGCCGCGATGCTCGCCGGGGCGCTCGGCACCGACGCGCTGGCGCACGCCTGGCCGGTGCGCGACGCGCTGGCGGCGGGCGTGCCGCTCTGCCTCAGCTCGGACGCGCCGGTGCTCGCCCCGGACTGGCGGGCCGGCGCTGCCGCGGCCGCCACCCGGACAGTGGAGGCCACCGGCCGCGACCAGCGGATCGCCCTGACAGAGGCGCTGTACGCGTACACCGCGGCCCCGGCGCGGCAGGACGGCGCCGAACACTGGAAGGGCACGCTGGAGGCCGGGATGGCGGCCGACCTGTGCCTGCTGGACGCGGACCTGCGGGAGGTCGCCCCGGCCGCGCTGCCCGAGGTGCCGGTGGCGATGACCGTGCTGGACGGCCGGGTGGTGCACGAGCTCTGACCCGGCGGCCCGGACCTCCCGCGCGGGAGGTCCGGGCCGGTCCACGCTCAGCCCGTCGGCGCGTCGGTGCCCCAGGAGGCCCCGGGGTGCACGACGTCGCGGTCCAGCCAGAGGCCGGCGACCGCCGCGCGCAGTTCCTCCCCGTGACGCTCCAGCAGCTCCAGCGCGCCGAGGTTGGCCTCGAACTGCTGCAGGCTGCTGGCGCCGAACAGCACGCTCGCGGCGGCCCGGTGGGTGAGGGTGAAGGCGAGGGCGAGCTGGGCGGGGGTGGCGTCGAAGCCCTCGGCGATGCGTCGCACCTGCGGGTAGGACTCCCGGATCCGCTCGCGGATGCCGCCCGGGTCGGCCCCGATCTTGCGCTGGGGGTGCAGCTTGCCGGCCAGGATGCCGCCCTCGAAGACGTCCGAGGCCTGGAGGCCGAGCCCGAACTCCTCGAACAGCCGCCCGTAGGGCTCGCCCTCGGGCACCGAGCGGCGGGCCAGGCTGTACTTGAGCTGGGCGAAGGACGGCGCGACCAGCCCCTCGGCCCGGGCGAACCGGAAGGCCTCGGCCAGGTCGTCCGCCGACCAGTTGTTGACGCCCCAGGCGGTGAAGCGCCCGGCCCGCACCTGCTCGGCGACGTCGGTGACCACCGCCGGGACGTCCAGCCTGCCGAGGTAGTCGCCGACCACCACGAAGTCGGCGCGGTCGGTGCCGACCCGGGCCAGCGAGACCTCCAGCTGCTCGGCGAAGGAGGCCTTCGGGTAGTCCCAGAGCCACAGCTTGCCGCAGAGCAGGTAGTCCGCGCGGGACAGGCCCGCATTGCGCACGGCCTCTCCGAAGAGGATGTCGGTGACCGCGTTCTCCGCGTGCGGGCCGAAGTCGTAGTGGGCGACGTCGAACAGGTTCACCCCGCGCGCGACGGCGCGGGCGACCAGGTCGGCCGCCTCGTCGGTGGTCATCCGGTCCCAGGTGTTCCACGAGCCGAGGCCGAACACCGGCACCTCGGGGCCGCCCGCGCCGAGCCTGCGCCGGGGCACCGCCTGCGGGCCGCCGTCCGGGGACACGCTTTCCGAGAACTCCACGCCAACCTCCTGAGGATCCGAGTGGTCCGGCTCTGGCCGCCGGGAAGGCGATCGTATAGCATCCGGCATATTCTTTGACCGTCAAGGAGGACGCGATGTCCCTTCGCCCGGAATCCCCCCGTTCCGCGGACCCGGCCCCGATCGTCGAGGTGGCCGTCGGCTACATGGCCGCCAAGCAGCTGTTCGCCGCCGCCGACGCGAACCTGTTCGCCGCACTGGCCGACGGCCCGCTGGACGTGCCGCAGATCGCCGAGCGCACCGGCCTGCCCGAGCGCACCAGCCGCATCCTGGCCGACGCGATGGCCGGCCTCGGCCTGCTGGAGCGCACCGACGGACGCTACGCCAACTCGCCCGGCACCGCCACGTACCTCACCGGCGCCGAGGGCCAGATCGACCTGCGGCCGTTCCTCACCTTCCTCGACGAGATCAGCTACGGCCACTGGCTGGGCTTCGGCGACACCAGCCGCACCGCCGAGCCCCAGCAGCTCGACTTCGGCGGCGAGCGGATGACCACCTTCCTCGGCGGCGTGATGACCTACAACGCGCTGCACGCCCGCCAGCTGGCCGAGCACTACGACTTCACCGCGCACGAGCGGGTGCTGGACCTCGGCGGCCTGTCCGGCTCCTTCCTGGCCGAGGCGCTCACCGCCGCCCCCGGCCTCAAGGGCACCTTCTTCTCGGCCGGCGAGCTGGTCGGCCACGCCCGCGACGTGCTGGCGGCGGCCGGGGTCGCCGACCGGGTGGACATCGTCGAGGGCGACGCGGTCGCCGGGGACGTCCCCGGCGGCTTCGACCTGGTGCTGCTGGAGCACGTGGCGCACCGCTTCGACGCCGGGCAGAACCTCGCCATCGCCCGCCGGGCACGCGCGGCGGCCGCCGAGGGGGCCAGGCTGGTGCTGCTGGACTTCTTCCTGGACTCCGACGACAAGCAGCGCGCCATCGACGCCCTGCACGCCGGCGAGTACCTGGTGATCGACGGCACCACCGTCTACCCGGAGGACGAGGTCCGCGGCTGGCTGCGCGAGGCGGGCTGGGAGCCCGTCGAGACCCGCGCACTGCCCGGCAGCCCGCGCATCATCATCGCGGAGGCCCGATGAGCACCGAGGAGAGCACGGGCACCGGGGGCCGGGTCGTCCTGGTCACCGGGGCGGCCAGCGGCATCGGCCGGGCGGTCGCCGAGGCCTTCGCGGCGGCCGGGGACCGGGTGGTGGTCGCCGACCTCAACCGGGCGGCGGCCGACGCCGTGGCCGGGGAGATCGGCGCCCGCGCGCTGGCCGTCACCATGGACGTCACCGACCGGGCGAGCGTGAGCGCGGCGCTGGCCGAGGCCACCGAGCGGTTCGGCCCCGTCGAGGTGCTGGTCAACAACGCGGGCCTGGCGGGCGGCGGCGGTGCGCTGATCGACCTGCCGGCCGAGGTCTTCGACCTGGTCGTCTCGGTGAACCTGCGCGGCACCTTCACCGTCACCCAGGTCGTCGGCCGGCAGATGGTGGACAGCGGCCGGGGCGGGGCGATCGTCAACATCAGCTCGATCGGCGCCCGCCAGCCCACCCCGGGGCTCGGCCACTACGAGGCCACCAAGGCCGCGGTGGACGCGCTCACCCGCACCGCCGCCCTGGAGCTGGCCGGGCACGGCATCCGGGTCAACGGGGTGGCCCCCGGGCCGGTGCACACGCCGATGACGGCGCCGCTGATGGACGACGCGGCGGCGCGCGGCGCCTGGGAGGCGCGGATCCCGCTCGGCCGGATCGCCGACACCGGCGACCTGACGCCGCTGGTGCTGTTCCTCGCCTCGGCACAGGCCCGGCACATCACCGGCGCGGTGGTGCAGGTGGACGGCGGCCAGCTGCTGGTCTGACCCCCGGGAACCCGGAAGGGGCGGGAGTCCTCGTGGACTCCCGCCCCTTCGGGCCGTACGGAAGGGCTCGGTCGGACGGCTCAACCGGACGGCTTGGCCTGGTGCAGCGCGTCGGCGGTGGCCGCCTTGTGGGCGCAGGCCACCCGCTCGATCTCGGCCGCGTCGGCGCCCTGCTCGATCAGGTCGAGGATCTGCTCGTGCTCCACCACCGAGCGCCGGGCCCGGCCCGGCACATAGGTGAAGGTGGAGCGGCGCATGTGGTCCAGCCGGGCCCACTCCTCCTCCAGCAGGGAGCGCAGGTGCGCGTCCGGGCAGTGCTGGTAGATCGAGAAGTGGAAGGTGCGGTTGAGCGCGGTGAACGCGGCCGGGTCGAACTCGTCCAGCGCGGCCACCATCCGGGCGTTGATCTCCCGTGAGGCGGCGATCTGGTCCGGCGTCAGCAGCGGTGCGCAGACGGCCGTCGCGTACCCCTCCAGCCGGGCCAGGATCTGCAGCGAGTGCTCGACCTGGACGGCCTCGAAGACCGCCACCCGGGCACCGATGTTGCGCACCACCTCGACCAGGCCGTCCGACTGCAGCCGGCGCAGCGCCTCGCGCAGCGGGATGGTGCTGACCCCGGTCTCCTGCGCGAGCTGGTTCATCACCAGGCGGTAGCCCGGGCCGTACGTGCCGTCGAGGATGCGCGAGCGGAGCAACTCGTAGCTCTGCTCGGCCTTCGACCCGCCACCGCTGGTTCGGTCCTTCGCGGAACCCAACGCCGTTCCCTCATCCTTCCTCAGCACGGCCTTCGCCCCCGTGGCGGACCGCCGGGCGGTCCGCGCGCCCCCGGCGGTCACCGGGCGAGGGCCTTCAGCACGACGCCGCGGAACTCCGCACCGGCCAAGGCCCCCAGGTGGTCGCCGGGAACGGTCACCAGCTCCGCCCCGTCAAGGGGAGCAACGATACTCTCGATGCCCCGCGTCATCACATCGTCCGCGCCGACGACCACCACCGGGGCGGTCCGTCCGGCCCAACGCCCGGGTGTGAAGGGGGTGTTGCGCAGGCCCTCGACGCAGCGGACGAGGGCGGCGGCGCGTTCGCCGCGGGAGCGGACCAGGCCGGCGATCATGCCGGTGAGGGGGTCGGCGGGCTCCGTGCCGTCGGCCACCGCGCGGTGCAGCGCCTCGACGTCGACTCCGGCGAACGGCTCGAAGGGGCTGAGCCCGCCGAGCACCACCCGGCCCACCCGCCCGGGTGCGGCCGCCGGGAACTCCCAGGCGAGCCGGGCACCGAGGGAGTAGCCGACGAGGTCGAACTCCCCCACCCCGGCGGCGTCCAGGGCCGCCAGCAGCCGGGCGGTCAGGGCGTCCGCGCCGGCCCCGGCGGCGTCGGCCGGGTCCGGCGAGGCGCCGTGGCCGGGCAGGTCCGGCACCAGCACGGTGCGGCCGGTGGCGGCGATCGCGGCGGCGGTGCCGGGTGCGATCCAGTCGGTCTCGCCGTCGGAGGCGAAGCCGTGCAGCAGGACGACGGGCGGCTCGCCTCCGACGCCACCTCCGTCGCCCTCCTCCGGCGTGATGATCCGCACCGCCAGGTCGTCGCTCCGGTTCATGAGCACTGCACCTCTCCCCTGTTTTCGCATACGATTTTTGATAGTACTGCACGCCCACCCGCCCTGCCATCGCTTCGACCGGGTCGGTCGCGCCTGCGGATCATGTGCGAATTCACATCCGATCAACCATGGCCAGCGTCGATCACGTCCGCTATCGTGCATGATGCCGTATACGATTCTAGGAGGGCAATGTGGCACACCCCCTCGGACTGTCGCCGGGAAAGATCATCGCGGTGCACCTCAACTACCGCAGCCGAGCGGCCGAGCGCGGGCGGACCCCCGACGCCCCCTCCTACTTCCTGAAGCCCCCCTCCTCGCTCTCCTGGAGCGGCCGGCCCGTCGTCCGCCCGGCCGGGTGCGAACTGCTCGCCTTCGAGGGCGAGATCGCGGTGGTCATCGGCAAGCGGGCGCACCGGGTCACCCGCGAACAGGCCCTGGAGCACGTGGCCGGCTACGCCGCCGCCAACGACTTCGGCGTCTACGACCTCAAGCACGCCGACCTCGGCGCCAATCTGCGGGCCAAGGGCCGCGACGGCTACACCCCCGTCGGCCCGGCACTGCTGACCGGCGTCGACCCCACCCGGCTGCGGCTGCGCAGCTGGGTCAACGGCCGGCTCGTCCAGGACGCCTCCACCGAGGAACTCCTCTTCCCCGTCGACCTGTTGATCGCCGACCTGTCCCGCTCGACCACCCTGGAGCCGGGCGACGTGCTGCTGATCGGCACCCCGGCCGGCTCCACCGTGGTCCAGCCCGGCGACGTGGTCGAGGTCGAACTGGAGGAGAGCGGCCGGCTGCGCAGCGAGGTGGTCGCCGAGGAGAGCGGCGTCATCGAGTACGGCGCACTGCCCCGGGCCACCGAGGAGGCCCGGCAGGCCGCGTACGGCTCCGTCCGGCCGTCCGCACCCGCCGCCGGGCAGGCCGCAGCCGCCACCGCCGGGCTGGACGAGCGGACCGCCGCCCTGCTGCGCACCGTCTCCACCGCCACCCTCTCCGCCCAGCTGCGCAAGCGCGGCATCGACCACCACTTCATCGAGGGCGTCCGCCCGGCCCGCCCCGACCTGCGGATGGTCGGCACCGCCCGCACCCTGCGCTACCTGCCGCTGCGCGAGGACGTCTTCGCCGAGATCGGCGGCGGGATGAACGCCCAGAAGCGCACCGTCGAGGAGCTGCTGCCCGGCGAGGTGCTGGTGATCGGCGCGCGCGGCGAGCACGGCTCCGGCACCCTCGGCGACATCCTGGCACTGCGCGCGCTGCGCCGCGGTGCGGCCGGCGTGGTCACCGACGGCTGCCTGCGCGACAGCCCCTCCTTCGCCGGCCTCGACCTGCCCTCCTACTACGCCGGGCCGCACGCCGCCGTGCTCGGCCGCCGGCACGTTCCGATGGACTCCCAGGTGCCGGTGGACTGCGGCGGGGTGCTGGTGATGCCCGGCGACGTGCTGGTCGGCGACGCCGAGGGCGTCGTGGTGATCCCGCCCGCGCTGGCCGCCGAGGTCGCCCGGGACGCCGCCGCCCAGGAGGACGAGGAGCGCTTCGTGCTGCGGCAGGTGGACGGCGGCGCCGGCATCGACGGCCTCTACCCGATGAACGCGCACTGGCGCGCCCGCTACGAGCGCGAGCGCCAGGGCGACTGACCCTCCGCCCTTCCTCCCCTCCCCCCACTCCCCCACGGAGACCCGATGAAGTTCCGAAGCGACCCGTCCGTGATCCGCGGCTCCCTCGCCCCCGTGGTCACCCCCTTCGCCGACGACGGCGCCGTCGACCACGACTCGCTGCGCGCCCTGGTGCGCTGGCAGCTCGACTCCGGCTCGCACGGCATCTCGCTGGGCGGCTCCACCGGCGAGCCGAGCGCGCAGAGCGTCGCCGAGCGGATCGCCGCGATGCGCACCGCCGCCGAGGAGATCGCCGACCGGGTGCCCTTCCTGCCCGGCACCGGCTCCGCCAAGCTCGACGAGACCCTCGAACTCACCGCCGCCGCGGCCGAACTCGGCGCCGACGCGGCCCTGGTGATCACCCCCTACTACGCCCGGCCCACCCAGGAGGCGCTGTACCGCTGGTACGCCACGGTGGCCCGGGAGTTCCCGGACCTGCCGCTGGTCGTCTACAACGTGCCCTCGCGCACCGCCGTGGACATCGAGCCGGAGACCGTGCGCCGGCTGTTCACCGACTTCGACAACGTCGTCGGCGTCAAGGAGACCACCAAGGACTTCGAGCACTTCTCCCGGGTGATCCACGCCTGCGGCTCCGAACTGCTCGTCTGGTCCGGCATCGAGCTGCTCTGCCTGCCGCTGATGGCCCTCGGCGGGGCCGGCTTCATCAGCGCCGTCGCCAACCTGGCGCCCACCGCCGTGGCCCGGATGTACGAGCTGTGGGAGCAGGGCGACCACGCCGGCGCCCGTGAACTGCACTACCGCCTCCACCCGCTGGTCGACCTGCTGTTCGTGGAGACCAACCCGGCCCCCGCGAAGTGGGTGCTGGCCCGGCAGGGCCGGATCGCCTCCGACCACGTCCGACCGCCGCTCACCGCGCCGACCGACGCCGGCCTGGAGCGGATCCGCGCGCTGCTCGCCGCCGGCGGCGACCTCACCCAGCAGCTGTGACCGCGGGCTCCACCGCCCCGCCCCCCACGAGAGCAGGAGACGAGATGACCACCACCACCGAGGCGGCCCCGCAGGCCGCCGCCGACCCGGCCGGCGCCCCGGCCCGTCCGGCCGGGCTGCCCGGCGAGATCCCGCACTGGATCGGCGGCGAGCGCGTGCCGTCCGCCGACGGCCGCGTCCTCGACGTCGCCGACCCGGTCTCCAACACCGCCTACGCCACCCTCGCGGCGGGCGGCGCGGCGGACGTCGACCGGGCGGTGGCCGCCGCCCGGGCCGCCTTCCCCGCCTGGTCGGCGCTCGGCAACCGGGAGCGGGCCACCGTGCTCAACCGGATCGCCGACGCGGTCGAGGCCCGCGAGGAGGAGCTGGCCGCGTTCGAGTCCTTCGACACCGGCCTGCCGATCACCCAGGCCCGCGGCCAGGCCCGGCGCGCCGCCGAGAACTTCCGCTACTTCGCCGACGTCGTCGTCGCCCTCGGCGAGGAGGCGTTCCGGGTCGGCACCCAGCAGCTCAACTACGTGGTGCGCACCCCCGTCGGCGTGGCCGGGCTGATCACCCCGTGGAACACCCCGTTCATGCTGGAGAGCTGGAAGCTGGCGCCGGCCATCGCCTCCGGCTGCACCCTGGTGCTCAAGCCCGCCGAGTGGACGCCGCTCTCGGCGAGCCTGTGGCCGGCCATCCTCACCGACGCGGGCCTGCCGGCCGGCGTGGTCAACATCGTGCACGGCCTGGGCACCGAGGCCGGGCAGGCGCTGGTGGACCACCCGGAGGTGCCGATCCTCTCCTTCACCGGCTCCACCGCCACCGGGCGGCACATCGTGCGCTGCTCGGCGGACCGGCTGAAGACGGTCTCCATGGAGCTGGGCGGCAAGTCCCCGGTGGTGGTCTTCGCGGACGCCGACGTCGAGGCGGCGCTGGACTCGGTGGTGTTCGGCGTCTTCTCGCTCAACGGCGAGCGCTGCACGGCCGGCTCCCGGGTGCTGGTGGAGCGGCCGCTGTACGAGGAGTTCACCCGCCGGCTGGCCGAGCGGGCCGAGCGGGTCCGGGTCGGACTGCCGGGCGACCCGGCGACCGAGGTCGGCGCGCTGGTCCACCCCGTGCACTACCGGCGGGTGCTGGACTACGTCGAGGCCGGGAAGGCCGAGGCGCGGCTGGTGGCCGGCGGCGACCGCCCGGCGCACCTGCCGGAGGGCAACTACCTTCAGCCGACCGTCTTCGCGGACGTGCCGCGCGACGCCCGGATCTTCCAGGAGGAGATCTTCGGCCCGGTGGTGGCCGTCGCGCCGTTCGACGACGAGCGGGAGGCCATTGACCTGGCCAATGCCACCGCATACGGTCTGGCCGCATACGTGTGGACATCCGACCTCAAGCGGGGTCACCGGGTCGCCCACGCGGTGGAGTCCGGCATGGTCTGGATCAACTCGCACAACGTCCGCGACCTGCGCACGCCGTTCGGCGGGGTGAAGGCCAGCGGCCTCGGCCGCGAGGGCGGTGCGCACAGCATCGACTTCTACACCGAGTCCAAGATCGTCCACGTGATGCTCGGGGACGTCCACACGCCGCGCTTCGGCGCCGACGAGCAGCACTGAACCCGCCCATGGGAGTCACGCAGATGGAGGTCACGCCGATGCCCACCCCGCCGGACGTCGTACGGTCCGCCTACGCCCAGCTGGTCGTCACCGACCTGCCCCGGGCCCGCTGGTTCTGGGTCGACATGCTGGGCTTCCACGTCCAGTACGAGGACGAGCGCGCGCTGTACCTGCGCGGCACCGACGAGCTGACCCACCACAGCCTGGTGCTGCGGGTGGGCGACGCGCCCGCCCTGGACCACCTCGCCTACCGGGTGCGCACCCCCGAGGACGTGGACCGCGCCGAGGAGTTCTTCACCGCGCTCGGCTGCCCGGTGCGCCGGGTGCCGGCCGGCACCGGCACGCGCGGCGTCGGCGACGCGGTGCGGGTGGTGGACCCGCTCGGCTTCCCGGTCGAGTTCTTCCACGCGATCGACCGGGCCGAACGCCTCATCCAGCGCTACGACCTGCGGCGCGGCGCCGAGGTGGCGCGGATGGACCACTTCAACATCGTGGTGCCGGACATCCCGGCCGCCTACGAGCACTACCGCTCGCTCGGCTTCGGCTGCTCGGAGACCATCGAGGGCGACGAGCACGAGCTGTACGCGGCCTGGATGTTCCGCAAGCAGACCGTGCACGACGTCGCCTTCACCAGCGGCGCCGGGCCGCGGCTGCACCACGTCGGGGTGTTCGCCCCCGAGGCGCACCAGGTGCTGCGGACGGCCGACATCTTCGGCTCGCTGCGCGCCGAGCACCACATCGAGCGCGGGCCCGGGCGGCACGGCGTGTCCAACGCCTTCTACCTGTACCTGCGCGACCCGGACGGCCACCGGGTGGAGATCTACACCTCCGACTACTACACCGGGGACCCGGACCACGAGACCTACCGCTGGAACGTGCACGACGACCGGCGCCGGGACTTCTGGGGCAACGCGGTCATCGAGTCCTGGTACAAGGAGGCGGTGCCGGTGCTGGACCTCGACGGCAAGGCGCAGCCGGTGGTCTCGGCGACGCTGGACGAGTCGGCGGTGCAGGTCGGCGCGGACGGGCTGGGCATCATCCCGGCGCCCGCGCCGGTGCCCGCCGCGGAGCGCTGATCCCTCCTGACCTCCTCGCGCCGCCCCGGGCCCGCCGGCCCGGGGCGGCGTCGTCGTCCCCGGCCCCGGGCAAAGGGCCCGGCAAGGGGCCCGGCAGCGGGAAGGCCCCGCCGCCCGGGTCGGGGTGGCGGGGCCGGTGGGCGGGTGCTCAGAGGTGGTAGCCGTACTCGCGGAACTCCCAGTCGGTGACGTGGCGGGCGAAGCGCTCCAACTCGGCGCGCTTGAAGGCGAGGAAGGCCGAGGTGAAGCCCTTGCCCAGCGCCTCGCAGAGCGCCGTGTCCGCCTCCAGCGCGTCCAGCGCCGCGCCCAGCGAGCCGGGCAGCACCGGCGCCTTGGCGGCGTCGTAGCCGTAGCCCTCCAGCGGCGCGGGCGGCTCGACGGCCTCCTCGACGCCGAGCGCGAGGGCGGCGACCAGGCCGGCCACGGCGAGGTAGGGGTTGGCGCCGGCGTCGCCCAGGCGGACCTCCAGCCGGGTCGACCCGCCGCGCTCCGGAGGGATGCGCACCATCGCGCTGCGGTTGTCCAGGCCCCAGTCGATCAGCCAGGGCGCCAGGGTGTCCGGCCCGAACCGCTTGTAGGAGTTGACCGTGGGGTTGAGCAGCGCGGCGAGCGCCGGGGCGTGCCGCAGGACGCCGCCGATGGCGTGCCGGGCGGTGGCGGACAGACCGTCGGGCGCGCCGGGGTCGGCGAAGGTGTTGTGCCCGTCGGCGTCGAGGCAGGAGACGTGCAGGTGGAAGCCGGAGCCGCCCTCGGCGTTGAACGGCTTGGCCATGAAGGTGGCCAGCCGGCCCTCGGTGCGGGCGATCTCCTTGACCGCGGCCTTGAAGCGGAAGGCCCGGTCGGCGGCGTCGAGGGCCTCGGAGTGGGTGAGGTTGATCTCGAACTGGCCGCCGGAGAACTCGTGGTTGCCCATGGTGGTGCCGATGCCGAGCGCGGCGAGCAGGCGCAGGGTGCGCAGCAGGTGGCCGTCCGGGTCGCCACGGCGGCCGGCCACGTAGACGTTGCCGGGCGCGCCCGCGTACGGGCGCCAGCCGCTGGGGGCGGCCGGGTCGGGCTCGCAGAGGAAGTACTCCAGTTCCGGTCCGACGACGGCGGTCAGGCCGAGTCCGGCGAGGCGCTCGGTGACGGCGTGCAGGACCTCGCGGGGGGACTCGGGGCACGGGCGGCCGGTGCTCGGGTCGGTGATGCGGGCGAGGCACCAGGCGACGCCGGGCTCCCAGGGGAGTTCGACGAGCGTGGCGAGGTCGGGGTGGACGGTGATGTCGGGCAGGCCGGCGTCGAGGCCGCCCTCGACCGGGACGACCTCGCCGAGCGGTCCGGTGTGGTAGATCGCGCGGCAGAAGGTGAGTCCGTGGCGGACGGCGGCGGGCAGCGCGTCGACCAGGACGTCGCGGCCCCGGTCGGTGCCCATGAGGTCCGGGTAGCCGACCCGGACGACGTCGATGCCGCGGGCCCTCAGCGCGGCGGCGACCGCCTCGGGGTCCTGCGTGGCGGGTGCTTGGGGGGTGGCGACCGGGTCGGTCACGACGGGCCTCCTCGTGAGGCGGGCGTGGGGGTGGGGAGTTCACCGCGGTCCGGGCGGGCGAACGGTCGGCTCCGGCCCGGGACTCTCGTTTGGGATCAAACAATAGGCCCGACCGGCACCGCGGAACAAGCCCCTCGGGCCGATCCGCGCGATCCGGCCGGACGGGGTGACAGTCCGCCCGCCAGGGCATATCGTATGGCCCCAAACGAGAGACCGCGCGGCGCCGCTCCGGACCGCCGCCCGCCGCTCTCCCCGGCCCCCGCGATCCAGGAGGTGCCGTGGCCACCGTGCACGGCTTCTTTCACCCCAGGACGGCCACCGGCCGCTCCTCGCTCGTCCCCGCCCCGCCCTGGCACTACTCGGGCGACCTGCTGACGGTCGAGTACCGCACCGACCCCGCCCGGGTCGCCGAACTGCTGCCCGCCCCACTGGAACCCGCCGAGGAGGACCCCGGCGCCGTCGCGCTGATCTGGGCCGACTGGCAGTCCTGCGCCGCCGACCGCGCCGAGCTGCTCGACCCGGTCCGCGCCCAGTACAAGGAGTGCTTCGCCGTGGTGCGCTGCTCCTACCGGGGCCGCACCTACTCGCGCTGCGTCTACATCTGGGTGGACAAGGACTTCGCGATCGCGCGCGGACTGCACCAGGGCTACCCGAAGAAGCTCGGCTCGATCCACCAGACCCGCCCGCACCCCTACGGCCCGGCGCCCCGGCTCGCCCCCGGCGCCCGGTTCGGCGCCACCCTGGCGGCGGCCGACCGCCGGCTCGCCCAGGCGGTGGTGACGCTGCGGGAGGAGTCCGCGACCAACGGCTTCGTCAACGGGCACCCGATGGCCCACCACCGGCAGCTGCCCGCCATCGACCGGCCCGGCACCCTGACCCTGGACGAGCTGGTGGAGAGCGGCGCCGCCGCCTTCGAGGCCGGGCCGGCCTGGCGCGGCACGGCCGAGCTGGAGCTGTTCGAGGCGCCCACCGAGGAGCTGGCCGCGCTGCGGATCGAGGAGCCGATCGGCGCCTACTACCGGCAGGTCGGGGTGGTCTGGAACGGCGGGCGGGTACTGGAGTCACCCACCGGCGGCTGAGCCCCCGCGCGGGCCCGGGACCGGGGTTCGGCCGCGGGCCCGCGCGCGGGCGCCGAGGAATCGTACGGGTGCAAATGGAGTGCCCGGCGCGCTAGATTCGGCCCCACGACACGACCGCGGCCCGGCCGCGGGGAGGGGACCACCGGTGACCAACCGCACCATCGAGGAGACCGAGCTCGCCGTCCAGGCCAAGCTGGGGCAGGTACCGCTGCTGCGCGCGCAGATGGCCGCCGTCGGCAACATCCACCGCGCGGCGGCGGCCGTCCGCCAGCACCTGGAGAACTCCGTCCTGCGCGGCGCCCAGCTGACCTGGACATCCTTCGTGGTGCTCTGGGTGGTCTGGATCTGGGGCGAGATGGAGACCCGCTACGTCGCCGAGGAGGCGGGCATCTCCAAGGGCACGCTGACCGGCGTCGCCCGGACCCTCGAATCGCGCGGACTCGTCGAGCGGGTCGGCCACCCCTCGGACGGCCGGATGGTGCTGCTGCGGCTCACCGCGGCCGGCGAGGAGCTGATGGCCGGGCTGTTCCCGCGGTTCAACCATGAGGAGGCCTTCGTGGCCGGCGCGCTCTCCGACGAGGAGTGCGAGCAGCTGGCCGGTCTGCTGCGCCGGGTCGTCGGCACCCTGGAGCAGGACGGCGAGGCCCGCCGCGCCGAGCTGACCGCCGACGCTCCCCCGCCGCCGCGCCCCGGCGGCCGCCGCCGGCGCGACGCCTGACGCTCCGGAAGGCGTGAGGGCCCCGTCCACCGGTGGACGGGGCCCTCACGTCGTGCGCTCAGCCCCGGCGGCCCTCGGCGGCCGCGGCCTCCACCAGGGCGTCGAACACCGCCTGCTGGGCCGGGTCGGTGGCCGCCGTGTCCTCCGGGTGCCACTGCACACCGAGGAACCAGCCGGCCGGTTCGACGAGTTCGACCGCCTCCACGGTGCCGTCGGCGGCCCGCGCCGTCACCCGCAGGCCGTGACCGAGCCGGGCCACCCGCTGGTGGTGGTAGCAGGAGACCACCCGGTCCCCCGGGCCGGCCAACCGTGCCAGCAGGCTGCCGTCGAGCGGCGTCAGCGGGTGCACCACGTGCCGGTGGTCGAGCCCGGGGCCGCCCATGTCCTGCTCCAGGGTGCCCCCGAGCACGGTGTTGACGACCTGCAGACCCCGGCAGACCGCGAGCGTCGGCAGTCCGGCGAGCAGGGCGTACCCGGCGAGCGCGAGGTCGAAGGCGTCCTGACCGGCGTGCAGGTCGTAGACGTCGGGGTGCCGGGAGTCCTCGCCGTAGTGCACCGGATCGAGGTCCCCGCCGCCGGGCAGCAGCAGTCCGGAGCAGCGCGCGAGCCGTTCGGCGACCTCCTCGGCGCCGGCGGCCCCGGGCGCGCCCGGTCCGGCGGGCAGCATCACGAACGGCTCGCCGCCGGCCCGGTAGACGGCCTCGGCAAGCGCCTCGGCGGCCACCACGGCGGCGTACCGCAGCGCCGAGACGGAGGCCGAGAAGCGGGCGGGCAGCGCGATCAGCGGCCTGGGCGCGCTCACAGCCGGATCCAGGTGGTCTTGAGGTCGGTGTACTTGTCCAGCGCGTGCGCGGACTTGTCGCGCCCGTGCCCGGACTGCCGGACGCCGCCGAAGGGCACTTCGAGTCCGCCCTCCTCGTAGCAGTTGACCCAGACGGTACCCGCCCGCAGCGCCCGCGACATCCGGTGCGCGGTGGACAGGTCGGCCGTCCACAGGCCGGCGGCCAGCCCGTAGACGCTGTCGTTGGCGATCCGGACGGCCTCCTCGGGGGTGTCGAAGACCTGGACGGCGAGCACCGGGCCGAACACCTCCTCGTGGGCGAGCCGCATCCGCGGGCCGACCCGGTCGAAGACCGTCGGCTCCAGGTAGGACCCGCCGCTGTCGGGGAGCACCGCCCGGCCGCCGGCCCGCAGCCGGGCGCCGTCCCGGTGGGCGGCCTCGATGTGTCCGAGGACGCGCTCGCGGTGGGCGGCGGTCACCAGCGGGCCCATCTCGGTGGCCGGGTCCAGCGGGTCGCCGATCCGCAGGGTGCGGGCGCGCTCGACCACGGCGTCCACCACCCGGTCGGCGACCCCCCGGTGGACCAGCAGCCGGGACGGAGCGGTGCACATCTCGCCCTGGTTGAAGAAGATGCCCCAGGCGGCGGTGGCCGCCGCCCGGTCCAGGTCGGGGGCGTCGGGCAGCACGATGTTCGGGGACTTGCCGCCGAGTTCGAGCCAGACCCGCTTGAGGTTGGAGTCGGCGGCGTAACGCAGGAAGTGCCGCCCGACCTCGGTGGAGCCGGTGAAGGCGAGCGCGTCGACGTCCGGGTGGCGCCCGAGCGCGCGCCCGGCCTCCGGGCCCTGTCCGGCCAGCACGTTGAGCACGCCGTCGGGCAGTCCGGCCTCGACGGCCAGCGCGCCCAGGCGCAGCGCGGACAACGGGGACTGCTCGGCGGGCTTGAGGACGACGGTGCAGCCGGCGGCGAGGGCGGGCGCGGCCTTCCAGGCGGCCATGGTGAGCGGGAAGTTCCAGGGCACCACGGCCGCCACGACGCCGACCGGCTCCCGGGTGACCAGTGCCAGGGCGTCGCCGGGGGTGTGCGGGGCCTCGTCGGTGAGCTTGCCGGCGAGTTCGCCGTACCAGCGGAAGGTGGCGGCGACGGCGCGCAGTTCGATGTCGCGCGCCTCGGTGACCGGCTTGCCCATCTCCAGGCTGATCAGCAGGGCGAGTTCGTCGCGGTGCCGCTCGACCAGGTCGGCGAGCCGTTGGAGCGCGCGGCCGCGTTCGACGGGGGCGAGCCGGGGCCAGGGGCCGTGGTCGAAGGCCCGCCGGGCGGCGGCGACGGCAGCGTCCGCCTCGGCCCGCCCGCCGGCGGCGACCTCGGCCAGCAGGCGGCCGTCACGCGGGGAGACCACCGGGAAGGTGGCGCCGCCGCCCGGTTCCGGGGCGCCGCCGATGAGGTGGGCGGTCGGGAGGGCGAGTGCGCGGGCGCGCCGCCGCCATCCTTCGTGGGTGTCGTCGTCGTGGGGTGCGCCCGTCACGGTGCCTCCGGTCGAACTCGCGGTGGCGCGAAGGCCACCCAGGTGTCATTTGGAGGCAAACGATAACCAAGGACCCGGCCGCTTCCAAGGGTTGACCTCCACGGATCCCGGGCCCTACGTTGTTTGGAGCCAAACGAGAATCAGGAGGGCGCGCATGTCCGTCCACCCTGCGGCCGCCGCCGACGCGCCGCCGCCCCACCTCGCGACGGTGGCCGGGGTCCCCGTGGACACCCGCCACTGGATCGGCGGACGCCGCGTCGCCTCCGCCGACACCTTCGCCGACCACTCCCCGATCGACGGCGCCGAACTGGCCCGGATCGCCCGGGGCACCGCCGCCGAGGCCGACGCCGCGGTCGCCGCCGCCACCGCCGCCTTCCCCGGCTGGGCCGCCACCGCCCCCGCCGAACGCGCCCGGCTGCTGCACGCGATCGCCGACGGCGTCGAGGCCCGGCTGGAGGACCTCGCCGCCGTCGAGACCGCCGACAACGGCGCCCTGCTCCGCTCCCACCGGCGCGGCGTGATGCCCCGGGTCGCCCACAACTTCCGGTTCTTCGCCGACCGGCTGCTCGCCCTCGGCCACCCCGGACTGGACACCCGCGGCCACGCCAACCGGGTCAGTTGGGACCCGGCCGGACCGAGCGTCCTGATCACGCCCTGGAACGCCCCGCTGATGCTCGCCACCTGGAAGGTCGCCCCCGCCCTCGCGGCCGGCAACACCGTCGTCCTCAAGCCCGCCGAGTGGTCCCCGCTCACCGCCTCGCTGCTCGCCGACATCGCTGCCTCGGCCGGACTGCCCGACGGCGTCCTCAACGTCGTCCAGGGCCTGGGCGCCGAGGTCGGCGCTCCGCTCACCGCCCACCCCGGCGTACGGCGGATCAGCTTCACCGGCTCCGTCCCCACCGCCCGGCGGATCGCCGAGGCCGCCGGACGCAACCTCACCCCGGTCAGCCTGGAACTCGGCGGCAAGTCCCCGCTGCTGGTCTTCGCCGACGCCGACCTCGACCTCGCCGCGGAGCTCGCCGTCGAGCAGTTCGACAACGCCGGACAGGTCTGCCTGGCCGCCACCCGGCTGCTCGTCGAGGCCTCGGTGGCCGAGGAGTTCACCGCCCGGCTCACCGCCCGCGCCGCCGCGCTGCGCCAGGGCGACCCGCGCGCGGAGTCCACCGACCTCGGCCCCAACATCCACCCGCGCCAGCTGGAGCGGATCGACGGCTTCGTACGGCGGGCCCTGGCCACCGGCGCCCGCGCGGTGTTCGGCGGCGGGCCCAACGAGGAGCTGGGCGGCCTCCACTACCGGCCCACCCTGCTGACCGACGTCCACCAGGACTCCGAGATCGTCCAGGAGGAGGTGTTCGGCCCGGTGCTCACCCTGCAGACCTTCGACACCGAGGAGGAGGCGGTGGCCCTGGCCAACGGCACCCGCTTCGGCCTCGCCGCCACCCTCGCCACCGGTGACCGGGAGCGCGCCGACCGGGTCGCCGACCGGCTGGTGGCCGGCACCGTCTGGGTGAACTGCTTCTTCGTCCGCGACCTGCGCGCCCCGTTCGGCGGCTCGCGCGAGTCCGGGATCGGCCGCGAGGGCGGCGACTGGAGCTTCGACTTCTACGCCGACGTCCGCAACACCGTCACCGCGCCGAGGGGGTGGGCGGACCGTGGGTGAGATCGTCGGCGCCGGGCTGCTCGCCCACGTGCCCACCATCGTGCTGCCCGAGGCCACCCGGCGCGAGCTCAACGAGGGCCGGGATTTCACCCTGGTCACCGGCCTGCGCGAGCTGCGCCGGGACGTCTTCGAGACGCTGGACTACGACACCGTCGTCGTCCTCGACTCGCACTGGGCCACCACCGTCGAGTTCGTGATCGCCGCCCAGCAGCGCCGGGCCGGGCTGTTCACCTCCGAGGAGCTGCCGCGCGGCATGCGGCGGATGCTCTACGACTACCCCGGGGACCAGGAACTCGCCCACGCGGTCGCCCGGTTCGCCGACCGCCACGGCACCTGGATCACCCCGATCGACGACCCCTGCCTGCCCGTCCACTACGCCACGATCAACCTCTGGAAGTACCTCGGCGAGGGGCTGGCCGACAAGCGCTGGCTGAGCATCGGCGTCTGCCAGACCGGCGACGCCGAGGACCACCTGCGGCTCGGCCGGGCGCTCGCCGACGGCATCGCGGCCGTCGACCGCAGGGTCCTGGTGATCGCCTCGGGGGCGCTCTCGCACACCTTCTGGCCGCTGCGCCAACTGCGCGACCACGAGTCCGGCGACCCCGCGCACATCTTCACCCCCGAGGCGAGGGCCGCCGACGAGCAGCGGATCACCTGGTTCCGCGAGGGCCGGCACGACCGGGTGCTCGACACCATGGACGACTTCCAGCGGTTCAAGCCCGAGGCCCGCTTCGGCCACTACCTGATGCTGGCCGGCGCCCTCGGCGAGCAGCGCTGCACCGCGCCCGCGCGGCAGTACGGGGAGTACGAGAACTCGGTCGGCACCGGGCAGGCGCTGCTCTGGTTCGACCGCCCGACAGCGGGCTGGACCGCGCCGCCCGCCGGCGCCGCCGCCCACCGGCACGACCCGCACCACCACGTCGACCCGCACGAGGCCGACCCGTACGAGGAGACCGCCCATGCCTGAGTACCGCCGGATCCTCCTCGACGGCGCGGCCGTCGAGGTGCGCCGCGAGGGCGAGGAGCTGGTGGCCGGCGACGGCCGCCGCGTCGCCGCCGACGCCGCCCGGCACCTGCCGCCGGTCGTCCCGGGCAAGATCGTCGCCGTCCACCTCAACCACCGCAGCCGCGTCGAGGAGTTCGGGATCCGGCTCACCCCGGCCCCGACCTACTTCCACAAGCCGGTCTCCGCCCTCAACGCCCACGGCGGAGCGGTCGTGCGCCCCGAGGGCTGCCACTACCTCAACTACGAGGGCGAGGTGGCGATCGTGATCGGCCGCACCTGCCGCAACATCGCCCCCGCAGAGGCCGGCGCATACATCGCCGGCTACACCGTCGCCAACGACTTCGGCCTGCACGACTTCCGGGACACCGACGCCGGCTCGATGCTCCGGGTCAAGGGCTCCGACACCCTCGGCCCGCTCGGACCGGGCCTGGTCACCGACTGGGACTTCCGCGGCAAGTACCTGCGCACCTACGTCAACGGCGTGCTCGTCCAGGACGGTTCCACGGACGAGATGGAGTGGGACATGCACTACCTGGTCGCCGACATCGCCCGCACCATCACCCTGCACCCCGGCGACGTCCTGCTCTCCGGCACCCCCGCCAACTCCCGGCCGGTCCGGCCCGGGGACATCGTCGAGGTCGAGGCCGAGGGCCTCGGCCGGCTGCGCAACCACGTGGTCACCGGCCCCACCCCGATCCGCACCGACGTCGGGGCCCAGGTGACGGCCAGCGAGGAGGTCCTCTCCACCGCCCTCGGCGGCGACTGGGAGTTCCGCGGCATCCGGCCCCCGGTGCGGACCGCCTCCTGAGCACGGACCGGCGCGGGGCGGACGGCGGCCCGCCCCGCGCCGTACGGGCCGGACCCCCGCCCCGGCCGTCGTCCTCGGCCGTCGGTCAGCGACGCATGAGCGCGAAGACGCCCCAGCCGACGTACTCGCGTTCGTAGCGCACGTAACGCGCCGGACCGGCGTGGAGCTCCGCACGCAGTTCGGCGGCGAGTTCGTCCTCGGGGTGGGCGTCGAGCCAGCGGCGGACGTTCAGCCACTGCGCGGCCCGGTAGCGGTCCCAGCTGTCCTGGTCGGCGAGGACCATCTCCACGACGTCGTAGCCGAGCGCGCCGAACTGTTCGACGAGCCCGGGCAGCGGAAGCAAGTCGTCGACGCGCTCGACGTGGCAGCCAGTCACGATGGCCTGGTCAGCCGGCCGGCGCCGCCAGAACGGCTCGCCGATGAGCATGATCCCGTCCGGCTTGAGGCTCTGCCGCAGGAGCCGGACCGTGCCGGGGACGCCACCGCCGATCCAGGTGGCACCGACGCAGGCGGCGACGTCCACGGGCTCGTCGGCCACATGGCCGGAGGCGTCCCCGTGGACGAAGCGCACGCGATCGGTGACACCGACTTCGGCGGCGCGGGTCCGCGCCCGGTCGATGAACGCCGTACTGATGTCCACTCCGGCCCCGGTGATCCGGTGGTCCCGGGCCCAGGTGCACAACAGCTCCCCCGACCCGCAGGCCAGGTCGAGCACGCTCGCGCCGGGCGACAGCCGGAGCGCCTGCCCGAGCATGGCCAGCTTCTCGCTGGTGAACGGGTCGTGGATGCGGTGACTGCTCTCGCGGATGACGAAACTACGTGGAAGATCCACTTCGGGGGGCCCTTCGGCTGGATGAGGTCATGGCAACTGTTCGCGGCTTCCGCCAGTCCGCCGCGCCGGTCCGAACGCTCATCCCGCAACACCCCCGCAGTCATCACCGTTGCCGATGGTCGCCAAGCTAGGCCGACGGCCTGCGACTGTCCACCGGTTTTCCGAGCGCGCGCCCTACCGGGGGCGGCGGACACCGCTTGCATTTAGGGCGCGCATGCAATTATTGTTCCAGCAGAGATTGCGGCTGCAATCACTCGCGGGTTCCGTCTGCGCTCCGCCCTCCGTCCTGACCAGGAGAGTCCGACATGAGCACCAGCCTCTTCAGCCCCTTCACCCTGCGGTCGCTCACCATCCCGAACCGGATCTGGATGCCGCCGATGTGCCAGTACAGCGCCGCGCCGGACGGCGAGCTGGCGGGCGTTCCGCACGACTGGCACTTCACCCACCAGGCCGCACGCGCCGCCGGCGGCACCGGGCTGATCATCACCGAGGCCACCGCCGTCAGCCCCGAGGGCCGGATCTCGCCCTACGACCTCGGCCTGTGGAACGACACCCAGACCGAGGCCTTCCGCCGGATCACCGCCTTCCTCAAGGCGCAGGGCACCGTGCCCGCGATCCAGCTCGGCCATGCCGGGCGCAAGGCGTCCACCGAGCGGACCTGGGTCGACCGCGGCCGCGCGATCCACCCGGACGAGGCGCACGGCTGGACGCCGCTCGCCCCCAGCGCCCTCCCGTTCGACGACGCCCGGGTCACGCCGGAGGAGCTGACCGTCGAGCAGATCGCGGAGATCGTCGGCCAGTTCGCCGACGCCGCCCGGCGCGCGCTCGACGCCGGCTTCCAGGTCGTCGAGATCCACGGCGCGCACGGCTACCTCGTCCACGAGTTCCTCTCCCCGTTCAGCAACCGCCGCACCGACGCGTACGGCGGCTCCTTCGAGGGCCGGACCCGCTTCGCGCTGGAGGTCGTGGACGCCGTCCGCGCGGTGTGGCCCGAGGACCTGCCGGTCTTCTTCCGCATCTCCGCGACCGACTGGCTCACCGAGAACCCCGAGGACGGGCGCGAGGGCTGGACCTCGGCGGAGACCGTCCGCCTCGCCAAGGAACTGCTCTCGCACGGCGTCGACCTGCTCGACGTCTCCACCGGCGGCCTGGTGCCCGACGCCCGGATCGAGGCCGCCCCCGGCTTCCAGGTCCCGTTCGCCGAAGCGGTCCGCCAGGAGACCGACCTGCCGGTGGCGACCGTCGGCCTGATCACCGAGCCGGCCCAGGCCCAGCAGATCCTCACCGACGGCCGCGCCGACGCCGTCCTGATCGGCCGCGAGCTGCTGCGCAACCCGTACTGGGCCCGCCACGCGGCCACCGCGCTCGGCGGCGAGGTCGCCACCCCGTCGCCGTACCACCGGGCCTGACGAGCCCGCAGCGCCCCGGCCGCCGTCCCGCTGAACAGGGACGGCGGCCGGGGCGCTGCGGCGTTCCCGGGCGCCGCCCGCCGCCCATGCCATCCGTCCTGTCAGCGGCGGCCGGTACCTTGTGTCCGCCCGTGCGACGCGACATGAAGGAGTGCCCATGACGACGCCCGAGACGGCTCCGGCGACCGACCCCGGCGCGTGGGACGCCGCGCTGGCCAGTGCCTTCGCGATCCTGCTCGACGGAAGCCCGGCCGTCGATCCGGCCGTCGGACCCGCCACCGGGTACGGGGTCTACTACGCCTCGGACTCCCTCGACGAGTTCCTGTTCCCGAGCCCCTGGACGACTTCTGACGCACTGTCGGGCCGGGAACCGAGGCAGCTGCCGGATCCGGACGGCGAGTACCCCTTCTCCCCCTGGACCTGGCGGTTCGACCTGGGCGGATCGCTGTTCCGCTTCGACGCCGACCTCCTGGCGGGAACGGGACCGTGGGGCGAGGACGGCCACAAGGGCCCCCGGCCGTTCGACGACGCCTTCGTCGCCGACCTGCGGACCGTCGCCGTCGTCGACGAGTTCGACGAGGCGCTGGTGCACGGCGCCGACCTGGGCCCGCTCCTGGCCCGCCACGAGGTCGATCTGACCGGCAGGAACGCCGAGAAGCTGAACACCTGGCTGACCGTGCTGCTGCGCGTCGCCACCGACGGCACGCTCACCGACGCCCTGCGGGCCGCCACGTTCACCGAGCGCGGCCCCGAACACCTGGTGTCGGTCGGCGACATGAGCCGCGCCCGCTCCGCCGCCGAGCCCTGGGAGGAGCGGCTCAGCACGCTCACCCACCCCGCGCTCCGTGACCACCTGCGGATGCTCTGCCTCTCCCCGAACGACGCGCGCAGCGAGGGCGGCTTCTACTCCGGCGCCGACGGCTGGCCGTGGAGCGACATCCTGGAGGCGGTCGGCTGCTCCCTGGTGGCGGGCTGGGGCTTCGGCGAGTCCCAGGCCGGAACCGCCGTCGTGCGACTGCCGGAGCAGCCGCCGGCGCGCTGAGCGGGTGGGCGGCCGCGCCAACGACGCGGCCGCCCGCCCGGTCAGTTGCCGGCCCCGGTGCCGAACAGGTGCAGTTCGTAGGTGTCGCCGCCCCGGTCCTCTCTGTGCCACTTCCGCAGGAAGGCCGCCGTCGCGCCGCGCCGCAGCAGCGGACTGGTGACGGTGAGACCCGGTCCCGTCGCGAAGAGCTCGTCCACCCGGGGCACCATGCCGTCCAGCCAGGCCCGGACCTCCGCCGGGGTCCCAGCCGGACGGTCCGCACCCGCGCATTGCCGCAGGAACGCGATGCGGTCGACCGCCGTGGCCGTCACGGAGCAGGTCACCCTCTCCAACTCGCCGTCGAAGGACCACACGGCGGCGATCCACTCCACCACCCCGCCGTCCGCCTTCTCCCCCGCCGCATGCCAGACGGGCGGCCCCGGGAAGTCGACCTTCTCCCGTTCCTTCAGCGTGATGCCCCGGCCTGCGGCGAGACGCTTCAGGAAGGTCTCGCCGGTGTAGCCGGGCTCGATCACCCGGGCCCTGAGCGGCGGCAGCGCGGACTCCCCGGTCACCGGACGGTCCGGCCAGTCCGCCACCGTTCGGGTGTCGACCACCGGCGGCGAGGGGGCCGGCGGCGGTTCGGCCGGACCCTCGGCACCCACGGGGCCGCCCGCCCGCTCCACCCCCTCGCGTTTGAGCAGCGAGCACTCGGAGACGGAGACCAGGAGCGCCAGGGTGGCGAGCACGGTCGCCGTCCGGGTCACGGTGGCACGGGTGGCGTTCACCGGGTCTTGAACTCCTCGATGGCCTCGCGAATGGTGCGGCCCATGAGTTCGCTGCCGGCGTGGCCGGAGTCCTCGATGATGTGCAGGCGGGCTCCCGGCCAGGCCTTGGCCAGCTCCCAGGCCGTCTGCACCGGGCAGCCCATGTCGTGCCGGCCGTGCACCAGCACCGCCGGGATGCCGGCCAGCTTGGGGGCATCGCGGATGAGCTGCCCTTCCTCCAGCCACGCGCCGTGGCCGAAGACATGGGCGCAGATCCGCACGAAGGCGATCCGGGCGTCGGTCTCCTGGCGGCTGTACATGCCGGGCACGCCGTTGGGCTCGTCGGAGACGACGGCGTCCTCCCAGGCCAGCCACTGCGCGGCGGCGCGTTCGCGGACGGCCCGGTCCGGATGCTCCATCAGCCGGGCGTAGGCGGCGAGCAGGTCGCCGTCACGCTCGTCCTCGGGGACGCCGTCGCGGAAGCGGTCCCAGGCCTCCGGGTGGAACTGCCCGGCGCCCCGGTAGAGCCAGTCGATTTCCGAGCGGCGGGCGGTGAACACGGCCGCGATCACCACCTCGGTCACCCGCTCGGGGTGTTGCTGCGCGTAGGCGACGGAGAGCGCCGAACCCCAGGAGGCGCCGTTCACCAACCACCGTTCGATGCCGAGGTGTTGGCGCAGCCGCTCGATGTCGTCGATGAGGTGCTGCGTGGTGTTCAGCCGCATGTCCGCCGCCGGGTCGCCGGCGTGCGGGGTGCTGCGGCCGCAGTTGCGCTGGTCGAAGCGGATCACCCGGTAGGCGTCCGGGTCCCACGCCCTCGTCGGACGGTCCGGGGTGCCCGCCCCCGGACCGCCGTGGATCTGCACGGCGGGCTTGCCATCCGGGTTGCCGAGCTGTTCGTAGTAGAGGCGGTTGCCGTCTCCGGTGTCGAGGAACCCGCGGTCGTAGGGGGCGGTCGGAGGATAGAAGTCAACCATGACCTCCGATCGTACGCGGGTTCGTCAACGCACGGCCCGGGAACGGGGGATCCGCGGCGCCTCGGCCACCGCCCGGTCCACCGCCGGCTCCACCGCCGGGTCCTGACGGGCCGCCGGCACGCGCCGCTCGCGGGTGGCGACGGTCAGACAGGCCGCGATCAGCACGATGTTCTTCAGGATGTACTGCCCCTCCAGCGTCGGCACCGGCGGGACGCCGTGGGCCCACACGTCGTTCGGCAACAGGACGAGGGTGGCGAACACCCCGGTCATGTGGACGAAGAACACGGTGAGGGTGAGTCGGCGCAGAAGTCCGGTGACCAGACCGAGCCCGATGGCGACCTCCATCAGCGCCAGCAGGAAGCGCGAGACGTCGGGCGGGACGGCGTCGAAGGTCATCAGGCTCATGCAGCGGGTGGCGAGGTCCTCGGCGGGGCTGGTACCGGGGAAGAACTTCGGCAGCCCGAACCAGAGGTACAACACCCCGACGCTGACGCGCAGAACGCCGGGGGCCACGCGCCGGTAGGCGTCGGCGAACACTTCGGCGCGCTGTCTGGACGAGCGCACCACCCGTGCGGAAAACGACTCCATCCTGCCCCTCCTTCGGATCCAACAGAGTTCCCAGCACCGAACGGGGACGGGACATGTCACATCCGATGGGATCCGGGTGAGGGGCGGCCCGGGGCACCGGCCGTGGCACGGCCTGTCAGGTACTGGCTCAGAAGTCCGCAGCTTAGCGCCCTGCTGCCGCGCCGCATAGGCTCCGCGGGGTGCTTGACCACACGGGGAAGAGCGCGGTGGCGCCTTCTAGCATCTCCGTCATGACTCCACCACCCCCGGCGAGCGCCGAAGTGACGGTCCGTCCGTGTTTCGGCCACACGCCGCCCGCGCCCGGACTGCGGGCGTTCGTCGAACGGTACTGGTGGTCCGAGGGCGGCGCGGGCGCGCTGCCCCGGCTGCTGCCGGGGACCGGGGCCGAGCTGTGGGTGCACTGGGCGGGCGGGGTGGCGCTGCGCGCACCCGACACCACCGGGGCGCCGACACCGCTGCCGGGCGCGCACCTCGTCTGTCTGCGCCGCACCGCCTGGCGGTTGGACCGGCACGGCGCGGCGGGCGGCTTCATGGCGGTGCGGTTCCGGGCGGGTGCGCTGCGCCACCTGGTCCCGGTCGGGCTCGACGAGCTGGCCGACCGGGTGGTGGACGCCGAGGACCTCTGGGGCGCGGCCGGCCGGCGGCTGGTCGACCGGGTCCGGACGGCCACCGGCGCGGCGGAGCGGATCGCGGCCCTGGACGGGTTCCTCACCGGGCTGCTCGCCGAGCACCGCCGTCCGGAGGCCTGGCTGGACGCCGCCGTCGGGCGCGTCTACCGCCGGCCGGCCGGGCTGCGGATCGACCGGCTCGCCGAGACGGCAGGGGTCGGCGAGCGCCGGTTGCAGCGGGCGTTCCCGGCGGCGGTGGGGGCCGGGCCGAAGGAGTTCCAGCGCCTCGCGCGGTTCCAGCGCCTCGCCCGGCACCTCCTGCGGGAGGACCGACGCGACTACCTGCCCGCGGCGTTGGCGGCCGGCTACTACGACCAGAGCCACTTCGTCCGCGAGTTCCGCCGGCTCACCGGCGAGCGGCCGGGCGACCTGCTCGGACGGGGCCTGTCGCATTTCTACTATCGGCCGCTCCCGGACGGCGGCCAGGCTGGCCCCCTACCGACGAGGAAGGAACTCCCATGACGATGGTGCTGGCGATCCTGCGGGCGCGACCGGAGCAGGCGGACACCCTGGACGCGGCCCTGCGCGAGGTCGCCGAGTCGACCCTGCGCGAGCCGGGCGCGCTGGCGTACACGGTCGGCCGTCAGGACGGCGACCGGTTCCTGGTGGTGGAGCGGTACGCCGACCACGCGGCCCGCGAGGCCCACTTCGCCGCCCCCTACGTGGCCGGCCTGCTCGCCCGCTTCCCCGAACTCCTGGCCGAGGAACCGCTGGTGGAGTTCGCCGACGTGCTCACCGCCTTCGCGCGCTGACCGCGGCCCGCGCCCCGCGCGAGCTGGCCGAAGTACGACCCCCGGGCGCCCCGGCCCCGGGACGGTGCGGGGACGGAGCGCTACATTGGGCGCCTGTGCCGGGCAGGGGGCGGGCACCGGGTTCGTTCCCGTGCCGCGGCCGTTGGGAGGACCCGTGTCTTCGCCCCGCGCAACGGACCGGCCCCGGGGGCGCCGGGCCGCCCGGTTCGCCGTCGGAACCCTGGTCGCCGCCGCCACCGTCGTCGTCGCCCTGCCGGCCGTCCCGGCCCAGGCCGCCCCGGCGCAGACCGCCGCGGCCAAGGTCGTCTACCTCACCTTCGACGACGGCCCGAGCCCCCGCTACACCCCGCAGGTGCTCTCGCTGCTGTCCCAGTACGGCGTTCGCGCCACCTTCTTCGAGATCGGCCAGAACGTCGCCGCCAACCCGGAGGTCACCCGGCAGGTCGGCGCCCAGGGGCACAGCGTGCAGAACCACAGCTGGTCCCACCCGGACCTGCGCAAGCTCTCCAAGTCCGCCTTCCAGTACCAGGTGTCGGCCACCGACGCACGCATCCGGGCGCAGACCGGCACCACCCCGTCGTGCCTGCGCCCGCCCTACGGCGGCGTGAACGGCACCGTCCGCTCGGCCGCCGCGGGCCTGGGCAAGAGCGTCCAGCTGTGGAGCGTCGACCCCCAGGACTGGTCCCGCCCCGGCCGCGCCGCCATCGAGCGCCGCGTCCTCGACGCCGTCAAGCCCGGCTCCGTCATCCTCCTCCACGACGGCGGCGGCGACCGCGGCCAGACCGTCGCCGCCCTCCCCGCCATCCTGGGCACCCTCAAGTCCCGCGGCTACACCTTCGCCCTCCTCCCCTGCCGCTGAGCGGGCGTCGTCCCGCGTTCGCCATGACCGGAGCACGGCGTCAGGCCACCTTGACCTCACGGCGACCTGACGGTCCGCCATGCGCGGCCGAACGCAACGCCCTCGTCAGTACTCCTCGGCCTCCAGGACGTCGTCCTCGGTGATCTCGTGGGCGGTCATCAGGGCGGCCGCCTCCTCGGTGGCGCCGCGCAGGCGCAGGGCGCGGACCAGGAGCAGTGCCGGGTCCCAGGGGTGGTCCGCGGTGGCGAGGGCGGCGCGGGCGGCCTCCTCGGCGGCGGCCGGGGCGTTGAGGCGCAGGTGCTCCTCGCCCAGCTCGGTCAGGACGGCGCCGAGTTCGTCGGTGAGGTCGTCGCTCTCGGCCGGGCCGGTGGCGCGGTGGTGTTCCAGGAGGGTGCGGGCGGTGGTGAGCCGGTCGGCGGCCTCGCGGTGACGGCCGACCGCGCGGATCTGGTCGACGTAGCCGCGCAGGATGGCCACGACCTCCCTGGTGGGCACGGCGGCGGGGGTCGGGAGGTCCTCGGTGAGGATCGCGTCGAGGGTGGTGCGGGCCTCGGTCAGGATGTCCCGCAGGGTGCCGGTCTCCGTCTCCGTTTCGCTGTAGGGGTGGCGCCACATCGCCTGGACCAGCGCGCGGAGGCCCTCGGTCCGCCGGCCGGCGGCGGCGAAGCTCCGCGCCGCGGCGAGGTAGCGGGCGGCCGAGTCGGCGCCGTAGCCGAGCAGGTCGCCGAGGTCGGCCTCCAGTTCGGGCCGGGACGGCAGCGAGGCCGGCCGCACGGCGTCGTCCGTGTCGTCCAGGAGCTGGCGCAGCCGCTCGGCGGCGTCGGCGTGGTCGCCGGTCTCCTTGCCGATCCGGGCGAGCAGCCAGCGGCAGGCGGCCGCCTCCTCGGGCGTTCCGTACCGGTCGAGTTCGCGCACCGCCTCCTCGGCGGCCGCGGCCGCCTCGGCGAAGCGGTCGGCGCCGAGCAGGGTCTCGGTGAGCTCGACGCGGGTGCGGGCGGCGGCGGCCCGGTCGCCGGCCGCGACGAGGGTGGCGACCCGGTCGGTGAGGCGGTGGACGCGCTCGCCGCTGCGCGAGCGCGGGTCCCGGCCGGAGCCCGCCGGCGGGGCGGGCTCACCGATCGGTCCGGCGACCATCCACTCGCGGATCCGGGTGCTCTCGACGGTGTTGCCGTTGCGCTCGTCGAACCGGGCCGCCACGCCGAGGGCGCGCTCGCGCAGTTCGGCGGCGAGCACGGTGACCGGGGTGTCCGGGCGGCGCCGGCCGTCGACGGTGGGGAAGCGCAGCAGCAGTTCGCCGTCGCCGCCCGCCTCCACCGCCGACAGCACCGCGACGGCCGCCGCGGCGAAGTCCATCTCGGCCATCGGGGTCCGCGCCCGGTCCAGCCAGGACAGGTGGCGTTCGATCAGGTCGAGCCCGCGCCCCGGGTCGCCGCTCCACACGCAGAACAGCACGTTCGGGGCCAGCGTGTCGAGGTTGTGCGCGCTGTCCCGGATCCGCCGGTACGCGACGCGGTGCGCCTCGGCGGCCTGCTCGGCGCGACCGGTCCGCAGGTAGGGCAGCAGCAGTTCGGAGTTGATCCACTGCGGCTGCTCGGTGCAGCCCGAGCGGCGGGCCGGCTCGCCGATCCGGATCGCCTCCTCGTCCCGGCCGAGCGCCACCAGCGTGCGCACCTGGCTGCTCGGGACGCAGCCGGAGCAGTCCGAGAGGCCGTCGCGCCGGGTGAGCGCCATCCGTTCGTAGTGCTCCTGGGCGCCGGCGAGGTCGCCGACGGCCTCGGCCAGCAGTCCGCGGTGCTGGTGGACGGCGTGCATGCTGTGGCCGCCGCGCCGGTAGCGCCGTTCCATGTCGTCGAGCAGGTCGGCCGTCCGCCGCAGCGGGATCTCGGGGAACTCCTGGACGGTGGAGACCATCCACTTGAACTGCCAGAGAAGGTCGTGTTCGTAACCGCTCTGGAAGCGCTCCGGCTCGCGGTCGTAGGCCGCCAGGCACCAGGAGAAGGTGAGGAGGGCCTTGGCGGGCGCCCAGCTGTGCTGGAACACGTTGGTGGCCTGCATCCGTGCCTCGAAGGCGAACTCGGTGAGCCCGAGGGCGTCGGCGTGGCGGATCACCTCCTCCAGGGCGGCGAACTTCGGGGCCCCGTCGGGCATGCCGTGGGTGCTGCGGAGGAGTTCGCGCAGTTCCTGTTCGGTCCGGCTCACGCTGCGCCTCCGGCGACGGCCCGGCCGATCAGGCCGAGGAAGGACTGGTTGAGGGCCGCGGTGTCGGCGGGCCGCAGCGGGTGGTGGCCGAGCAGCAGCGCCTGGACGTAGAGGCCCTCCAGGCACATCGCGCGCAGCTCCGGCTCGGCGAGCGAGAGGACCTGCCGGGCCAGCGGGTTGCGGTGGTTGAGGACCAGCCGGGGCCGGGGTTCGCCGTGGCTCTGGAAGCTGCCGAGGATCGCCGCCCAGGTCTCGTCCACCTGCTCGCGGGCGCCGCGCACGTCCAGCTGGAAGGCGGTGTCGTCGTCGAGCAGGTAGAGGGCGGGCAGGCCGGAGGGTTCGAAGGAGCGCACCAGCAGGTCGCAGCCGAGCCGGGCGAGGACCGGGTCGGCGGCGGCGAGGAAGGGCGCGAGTGCCCGCTCGTCGGCCGGTTCCAGCCGCGCCAGGTGGGTGGTGAGGTCGGCGGCGCGCAGCTGCTCGGTCTCCAGCGAGCGGTCCACGGTGGCGAACCGGTCGATCAGTTCGGCGTCGTAGACGTAGCCGGCGTTGACGACGGCGAGTCCCTGGGCGGCGGCGACCGGCGCCAGCTGGCGGAACTCGTCCAGCAGCGGGGTGTAGCGCAGCCGTCCGTAGCGGGCGGTGAACTCGGCCAGGGTCAGCGGGCCGACGTTGGTCTCCATCGGCCAGAACTCGGTGACCAGTCCGAGCATATCGTCGTCGTGCAGGGCGAGCGCCTTGACGCCCAGGTGGTGCACCCGCAGGAAGGAGCGCAGCCGGGCCGGCTCCTGGACGCTGAGGCGCACCAGCCAGCCGCGCAGCCGGTCGCCCAGGGCCTCCCGGGTCGCCTCCAGCAGCGAGTCCTCGTAGAGCGCCTCGCGGCTGGCGGTGGGCCGCAGTTCGGTGGTGTCCACGACGCAGCGCACGAAGAACGCCCATTCGGGCAGCAGCCGTTCGGCGCCCTCGGAGAGCAGCATCTGCTTGAGGTAGACGCGGTGCGCCGCCGGGACGGCCGGGTTGGCCGGCATCGGCAGCACGAAGGCGACGCCGCGCAGGCCGGCCTCGGCCGCGGCGATGTCGATGACGTCGAAGGGCGCGAAGCCGAACACCTCCTCGCAGTACGCCTCCAGGCGGGCGCGGCGCTCGGCGGCGTTCTCGTCCCCGGGGCGGTCCCAGGGGGCCGGTCCGCCGGTCACCGGCTCGCCATCGACGGTGACCGGGTACGGCAGCCGGGCGCCGTAGTGGGCGACCAGTTCGGTGACGGCGCGGCGGGTCAGCAGGTGCTCGCTGCCGGGGCGCGGACGCAGGGTGACGGTGGTGCCGGGCTCGGGGCGCTGCTGGTCGGCGGGGGCCGGGGCCAGCGTGTAGCCGCCGTCGGAGCGGCCGTGCCACCGGACGGTGGGGCCGTCGCCGCGGCGGGTGTCCACCTCGATGGCGTCGGAGACCATGAAGCAGGAGAGCAGTCCGATGCCGAACTGGCCCATGAACTCGTGCCGGGCGAAGCCGAGCTCGTCACGCTTGGAGCTGCGGCCGATGGTCGCGAGCAGTTCGTGCACCTGGGCCTCGCTCAGCCCGATGCCGTTGTCGCTGATCGTCAGCGAACCGTCGCCGGTCGCCTCGCCGGAGGAGATGGCGATCCGGGCGGTGTGCGGGGCGGCGGCCGCGTCGTGCGCGCGCACGGCGGTGACGGCGTCGACGGCGTTCTGCAGCAGTTCGCGGACGTACACCTGCGGGCTGGTGTAGAGGTGATGGCTCAGCAGATCGACTATTCCGCGCAGGTCGACGCGAAACGTTTGGCTCACGGATTCATCTCCCGGGTCGTGTTGGGAGCACCCTAGGGCCGGGCGCCGACACACGGGAGCGAATTTCGCGCGGGGGTTCGATCGGCGGAGCCGCGGTACCGCGGCTCACGGGCCCGGTCCCGGCGCGCGGACGCCCCGGTCCGCCGCACGGGCGGGCCGGGGCGTCACCCGGACCAGGGGTCAGGGGCGGGCGGTGACGAGCGCCTCGATGGCGGGGACGACGGCCGCCGGGCTCGGCAGGGCGTCGTTCTCGGCGCGCAGCCGCTCGGCTCCCTCCCGCAGGACCGGGTCGGTGACGAGTCGGGTGAGCAGCGCGGTGTCGACGTCCGCGGAGGAGGAGCTCAGCGCGGCCCCGCTCGCGACCAGGGTCTCGGCCACCGTGAAGTTGTCCGCGCCCTGGGGCAGCAGGAGTTGCGGCAGACCGGCCTGCATCCCGGTGAGGGTGCTGCCGGAGCCGCCGTGGTGGACGACCGCGTCGCACACCCGCAGCAGTTCGGCGAGCGGCACCCACGGCAGCGGGTGGACGTTGGCCGGCAGGCCGCCCAGGTCGGCGAGGTCGGCGTCGCCGACGGCGAGCAGGAACTCGGCGTCGGCCCCGGCGGCGGCCGCGACCAGCGGCGCGATGGCGTCCAGCCCGTCTATCCCGGCGATCACCGTGCCGAGGGTGACGGCGACCCGCGGCCGCACACCGCGGTGCAGCAGCGCGGCGGGGACGACGCCGCCGCCGTTGTACGGGACGTAGCGCATCCGCAGGCCGCCCGGGTCGCCGCCGAGCGAGGCCGGCACGATGTTCAGCGGGGTGGAGGCGGCGGGCCCGGCCACGCCGTGCTTCTCGTAGACGTCGGTGAAGCGGGCGGCCAGCCGGGCGGCCATGTCGAGGCCGGAGCTGAGGCCGAAGTTCTGCAGCGCCGCCGGGATGCCGAGCTTGGCCGCGACCAGCTGGGCGGAGGCCAGACAGGAGTCGTGGACGATCAGCTGGGCGTCCCAGCCGGCGGCCACGGCCAGCAGGTCGTCCACGGTGGAGCGCGACGCGAGCGCGAAGGCGGCGGCGCCGACCTCCATGATCTCCTCCTGGGTGAGGTCCGGCTGCGCGTAGTGCGCCTGGCTGCCGGCGACCTCCTCGAAGGCCTCCCGTACGGTCCGCCCGTCGCCGATCTCGACGATCGGGAACCCGGCCTGTCGGAGTTCCTCCATCGGCCGCGGACTGGCGAACAGCACCTCGTGCCCGGCGGCCCGGACGGCCTGGGCGGTCGGCACCATCGGGAAGAGGTGGCTCGGTGCGGCCGGGCCGGTGAAGAGAATGCGCACAACGGTCTCCTGGTCGTTCTCGGGTCGGTCGTCCTCGGATCGCGCGGGGAGCGATCCGCTCGCCCCCTCAACTGACGCACGATCAGTTGCTCTTCCCTGTGGGATCGATAATCGGACGTTCCGGTGCGCGGCGGTGGGAGGCCGGAGGGCTTGTGTTTCCCGGTGGCGGCGCGCGGCGCGCGGAACGCGCCGGGGCCCGCCCGTTCCGGCGGAGCACCGGAACGGGCGGGTGGGAGCGGCAGCGCGGGTCGCCGGGGCGGAGCCGGGCCAGGGAGCGCGACCTGGCCTGTTCCCGCCGTTCACGGACCGCCTCGGCGGACTCGGCGGACTCGGCGGACTCGGCGGACTCGGCGCGGAACGCGCCCCCGCGTGCGCCGCCCGCGTGCGGCGCCCGCCGTCTCAGCGCCCGCCGTCTCGGCGCCGGGCGGCGGAGCGGTCCAGGAAGCGGCGCAGGCCGTCGCGCACGCCCTCGGTGGGGACGGTGGCGGCGAACCAGGCGGCCTCGACGGCCAGGCCCTCCTCGATCGGCAGGTTGATGCCCCGGGTCACCGCCCGCAGGCAGGCGGTCACCGCGGTCGGCGCGTGCCGGGTGATCCGGGCCGCCAGCCCGCGGGCCGCGTCGAGCAGCTCACCGGCCGGCACCACGGCGTTGACCAGGCCGATCTCGGCCGCGCGGGCGGCCGGGACCGGGTCGCCGGTGAGGATCAGCTCCAGCGCGCGCTTGCGCCCGACATGGCGCGGCAGCCGCTGCGAGCCGCCGAAGGGCGGCGGGAAGCCGAGGGTGATCTCCGGCTTGGCGAAGGTCGCGTGCTCGGCGGCCAGGGCCAGCGGCGCGGCCTCGGTGAGCTCGCACCCGCCGCCGTAGGCGAGGCCGTTGACGGCGGCGATGACCGGCTTGGGGAACTCCTCGACGCGCCGGGTCAGCGCGTGCCCGCGCCGAACGATCTCGCGCAGCGCCGTCTCGGGCCCGTCCGCGGAGCGGGCGATGCTGCCCGCCAGCGAGGGGATGTCCGCGCCCGCGCTGAAGGCGCGGTCGCCGGCGCCGGTGAGGATCACCGCCCGCACGGCGTCGTCGCGCTCGATCGCGTCGAGCCGCGCGAGCAGCGCGTCGATGGTCGGGTAGTCGAGCGCGTTGAGCTTGCTCTCGCGGTCGATGGTCAGGACGGCGACGTCGCCGTCGCGGGTGCTGCGCACGGTCATGCCCGTACTCCGTTTCCGCTGGCCGGGTTCGTCGCCGAGGCTAGGAGCGGGAAGGCAGGGCAATCCAGGAATTGTCCTGGATACACTTCACCGGCCGGCTCCCCTCCCGCTCCCCTCCCCCCTCCGTTCCAGCGACAGGTGCCCGCATGCGACCGCCCGCCTACAAGGCCATCGTCGACGAGTACGCCGCCGCGATCCGCTCCGGCGCGCTGCCGGCCGGCACCCGGCTGCCGACCCACCGCGCGCTCGCCCACCAGCGCGGCGTCGCCCCGGCCACCGCCACCCGGGTCTACGCCGAACTGTCCGCCGCCGGACTGGTGGTCGGCGAACAGGGCCGGGGCACCTTCGTCCGGGTCCGCTCCGGCTACGACGGCCTCGAACCCTCCCGCGCCCTCCCGGTGCCCAGGGTCGCCGACCTGTCGTTCAACCAGCCGCTCTCCCCCGGCCAGGACGACGACCTGCGGCAGGCCCTGCGCACGCTCGCCGCCTCCGGCGACGTCACCGCGCTGCTGCGCCAGCACCCGCCCGGCGGCCACCGGCACGACCGGGCCGCCGTGGCCACCTACCTGCTGGAGCGCGGCATCGACACCGCCCCGCGCAACGTGCTGCTCGCCGGCGGGGCGCAGCAGGCGCTGGACTGCGTGCTGCGCGCGGTCACCCGCCCCGGCGACGTGCTGGCGGTCGACGCGCTCAGCTACCCGGGGATCAGACTGCTCGCCGCCGACCGCGGTCTGGAGCTCGCCCCGGTGCCGGTCACCCCGGCCGGCCCGGACCTGGACGCGCTGGAGCGGCTGTGCCGGGCCCGCCCGGTGCGCGCCGTCTACACCATGCCCACCGTGCACAACCCGCTCGGCTGGGTCCTCGACGGCGGGCGGCGCGAGCGCCTGATCGCCCTCGCCCGCCGCCACGAGGTCCTGCTGATCGAGGACGGCACCTACGCCTTCCTGGAGACCGCGCCGCCTCCCCCGCTGCGGGCCCTCGCCCCCGAGCGCACCTGCTACGTCGCCGGGCTGTCCAAGAACGTCGCCCCCGGCCTGCGGTTCGGCTTCGCCGTCGTGCCCGACGCCTGGCTGCGGCCGGTGACGAGCGGTCTGCGCACCGCCGCCTGGGGAGCGCCCGGGCTGGTCACCGCGGTCGCCACCGGCTGGCTGGCCGACGGCACGGTGGCCCGGCTGGAGCGCGAGCGCCGGGCCGACGCCGCCGAGCGCCAGGGCGTCGCGCGCGCCGCGCTGGCCGGCCTGGACGTCCGGGCGCACCCCGCCTCCCACCTGCTGTGGCTGGGGCTGCAGCCGCACCAGCGCCCGGACCACGTCGCCGCGGTGCTCGCCGAGGAGGGCATCCTGGTGTCGACGGCGGACGCCTTCGCCACCGGCCCGTACCGCCCCGCCGCCCTGCGCCTCGCCCTGGCCACTCCCCCGCGCGCGGAACTCGCCGGCGTGCTGGGCCGGCTGCGGGCCGCGATCGAGTCCGTCGCGCCGTGAGACCGTGGCGTCCCCGGTGCCGTCGAAGCGGTGTTCCGGTCGACGGCGTGCGCCCGGCGCCGCTTCCTCTATCCTCTACGTCAGGTGTCGGGCAGGGGGCCCGGGTTGTTGTCCTTGGGGGTGTGTGTGGTCACCGGTCGAGTGGTGCGGTACGACAGTGTGCGCGGGTACGGGTTCATCGCTCCGGACCACGGCGGGGAGGACGTCTTCCTGCACGTCAACGACATGCTGATGCCCGAGTCCCTGGTGCACTCGGGTCTGGTGGTGGAGTTCGAGATGGAGGAGGGCGACCGGGGGCTGAAGGCCTCCTCGGTGCGCCTGCCCAAGGGGGCGCCGGGCCGGCCGGCCGGCCCGGCGGTGCCCGCGGCCCGGGTGGCGGCGGCCGAGGGCGACGACGCGGAGTGCGACGTCCTGACCTCGGCGGAGCTCCTGCTGGAGGTGACGGAGCTGCTGCTGGAGCACGCGCCGTCGCTCACCGGCGAGCAGGTCCTGAAGGTGCGCAACGCCATGCTGCAGTGCGCGAAGGGCCACGGCTGGACCGAGGGCTGAGCCCCGGCGTCCCCGGCAGTGCCGTCGGGGGGGGCCCCCCCCCCCCGGGGGGCCGGCCCGACGCTCGTACGGGGTGACCGACGGTCACGGTCCTACGGGGTGACCGGAGGCCCTACGGGATGACCGACGATCAGAAGAGCACGTCGGTGCAGGAGTAGAACGCGTTCGCGGTGTCCGCGACGTCCCAGACCGCGACGACCACGTGGTGCCCGGTGCGGCCCGTGGGGAGGGTCGCGGTGTGCTTGGTGACGGCGTCGGGCTGGCGGCGGTTGTAGGGAACCGTCAGGAACGGCGTCAGGTCCAGGCTGGCCCGGGTGATCTTCTGGGTCGGGTCGTAGCCCTGCTTGGTCAGGAAGTAGCGGAAGTTGGTGGTCGAGTGCCGGGCCTCGATCTCCCAGGTGAAGGTCTGCTGGCCGCCGGCCGTCACCTTGGTGGTCGGCCAGTTCCCGTTGCGCGGGTTGTCCAGCGGCGCCCAGCGGGCGTCGGCGCCGGCGCAGATGGTGCCGTCGGCGGGGCCGCCGGACGGGAAGCCCTTCGGGCCCTCGACGCTCTGCGGCTCCCACTGGATGTCGCCGCAGTTCTGGACGACACCCGCGCCGCACAGGGCCGAACGGCTCGGCGGGAGGTTGATGAACCCGTGCGAGTTGGCCGGGACGGCCATCGCGAGCGGGACGGCGACCGCGGCCAGGGCGGCGCCGACGATGTGGCGTTTGCGCATGATGCTCCTCCGTGGGGGGATGGAGAGTTGTGCCCGACGCAGGAGGCGCGCGTGGGGGTGCGCCAGCCGGGTGGATCTTGGCATGCCTGCGCCAGGTGAATGCCCATACCGTAGGGAGCGCGACGCCCACCGTCAATGGTCTGGACCAGTTTGACGTCCGGTCAATCGGCGGTCACCGCTGTCGAGTTGCGCCCGTGGTCAGCGCGGTCGGCCGGGGTCGCCGGGGTGGGGTTCGAGCGCCGTCACCGTGACGGCCGTCCACGGGCGCGGCGGCCGGGTGCCGAGGACCGGCCCGGCCGCCGGTCAGTGGCGGATCGCCGGCGCCGACTCGCCGTAGACCCGCAGCAACTGGTGGGAATGCAGCCAGCGCAGCTCGGCGCCGCAGGCGCGCAGCGCCATGCCGAGGGCGTGCCGCATCGCCCCGTTGACCGCCGTCCGGGCGGTGGCGGCCCGGGCCGCCTCCGGCAGGTCGCTGTCGGCCAGGTCGGCGAGCCCGCGGGACGGGTTCCAGCCCAGGTCCGCCGCCCCGTCCCGGTCGCCCGTGCCGCCGGTCGGCACGCAGCGGGCGAGGGTGACGCCGGTGGCGCCGAGGTGCGGGGCGAGCGGCAGGCCGGCGAGGGCCGCGCTGCGGCGGACGGTGCCGACGACGCCCGCCGGAAGGCCGAGTTCGACCGGGGTCGGCCCGGCGGGCCGGGCCACCAGGACGCCGGGCGGCACCCGCAGGGCACCGTCGACCGCGGCCCGGCCGTCGACCCGCAGCTCCCGGCCGACCCGGTCCCGGCCGGTCTCCAGCCCGAAGGCCGGCAGGAACTCGGCGAGCGCGTTCTCCATGGCCGTCGCCACCAGGTCCTGGGCCGGGCCGGCCGCCTGGCCCGGTTCCGCCATGGCGGCGGCGCCGGTCAGGCGCGGGGACGGCAGCCAGTCCAGGGCGGCCACGCCCTGGCACCGGTCACGGTCGTCGACGGGGCGCGCGGGGCGGATGCGCACGCCGGGCCCCTGGTCGCCGAAGGCGACCGGCAGGCCGGCCAGCAGCACCGCGTCGGTGAGGCGGTCGGCCAGGGCGGGATCGACCCGGCCGGCGGGCGGTCCGGCGTCGGCCGGGGAGGGCGGCTGCCGGTGCGACGGGGTAGTCAACGGTGCGGGCCCTTCGGAGCGGTCCCCCGGCGACGGGGGACGGGGAGAGGACGGGGGGCGCGGTCGCCGGCTTGTCCGGCGCGCCGTCGAACTCCCGTTCCCCGGCCCTCGCATCCTCAAACGCCGTACCCGGCGGGCAGGATGGGGCCGCCACCCGGCACGGGACCGGGCTCCGCACGGCCCGCCCACCGCCGTCAACAGGCACTATCAGCCACTCCCCGCGGCAGACACCCGCGTTCCGGCCGATCGTCCCGGTTCGGGTTGACCGCCAAATTGGTCCATGCCACTTTCTGATCGCGCGGCCCGCCACCTCCTCCCCCACCACAGCCGAGGTGAACCCGGGCTCCCCTCCGCCGGTGCCGCGCGCCCACCCCCACACCAGGAGAGGAACCCCATGACCGCACGCACCAGCCGCCGGCTCCCCCGCCTGCGCGCGACGCTCGCCACCGCCGTCGCCGCCGGGCTCGGCGCCGCGCTGCTCGGCGCCCTGCCGGCGGCGGCCGCCGGCGAGCCGCTCGCCGTGCAGTACCGCAACGGCGGCAGCGGCACCGCCCAGGCCTCGCCGTGGCTGAAGGTCGTCAACACCGGCTCCGCGCCGGTCGCCCTGGACCAGGTCAAGCTGCGCTACTACTTCCGCTCCGACTCCCCCTTCGCCGCGTACCGCTTCGCGTGCGACTGGGCCGTCCGGGGCTGCGCCAACGTCACCGGCACCATCGGCACCATCAGCGAGCCGGGCGCGGCCGCCGACCGCTACCTGGAGATCGGCTTCACCGCGGGCGCCGGCACACTGGCCCCCGGGGCCGACAGCGGAGACCTGCAGCTGCGCGTCCACCGCACCGACTGGCAGGTCATGGACCAGGGCGACGACTACTCCTTCGGCGCCGCGCAGAGCGGGTACGCGAACTGGGCCAAGGTCACCGCCACCGTCGCCGGGGTCCAGGTCTGGGGCACCGCCCCCACCAAGCCGCCCGTCCCGGCCGGCCCGGTGCTCTTCGACGACTTCGACTACACCGGCCACGACGACCCGGCGCTCGCCGCCCACGGCTGGAACGCGCGCTCCGGCGGCGGCGGGCCCGGTGTGGCCGGTGCCACCTGGGCGCCCGAGAACGTCACCTTCGCCAAGGAGGCCGGCAACTCGGTGATGACCCTGCGGACGTCCACCGCCGGGACCGCCGAGTCCACCCGGCAGAGCGAGTTCCACAGCCAGGCCATGAAGTTCCGCTACGGCACCTACGCCGCCCGGGTCCGCTTCTCCGACGCCCCGGTGAGCGGCCCCGACGGCGACCACCTGGTCCAGAGCTTCTTCACGATCAACGACCTCAAGGCCCCCAACGCCGACGACTACTCCGAGTACGACTTCGAGTACCTCCCCAACGGCGGCTGGGGCGAGCCCTCGAACATCTTCTTCGCCACCTCGTGGGAGACCTACGGCCCCCAGGGCAACGACAACCAGTACACCGTCTCCCGGGCCTCCTTCGCCGGCTGGCACGACCTCGCCCTGACCATCGACGACAGCGGCATCGTGTACTACGTCGACGGGGTCGAGTTCGCCCGCCACGACACCCGCTACCTCCCCGAGCGGCCGATGGTGATCGCCTTCAACCAGTGGCTCACCGACCTCGCGGGCCAGACCGGCACCGCGGCCCGCAGCTACGAGGAGCAGGTGGACTACGTACTGCACGTCAAGGACCGGGTGCTGACGCCCGCCCAGGTCGGTGCCGCCGTCGCCGCCTACCGCGCCGCCGGGACGACCTTCACCGACACCGTGCCCGCGCCCTGATCCCGACCCCGTGCGGTACCCGGCCGCCCCACCGGCGGCCGGGTACCGCGGGGGCGCTCGGGGCGTGTGCGAAGCGAACCGGGGGCGCTCAGCGCTTCGTCCACGACCGCAGGACCGCGAGCAGTACGGCGGACAGGTGGCGGCCGGGGCCTGCGGGGCCCCCGGCGGAACGGGTGGCGGCCGGGGAAAACCGCAGGCCGGAGGGGTCCGGCCGGAGAACCCCGCCGGCAAACCCGCGCACGGGAGCCCGGCGCTCACCACCCGCACCACGGGGCGCCCCCGTCCCACCCTTGGCCCCGGCCGCCGGGATCCGCACGATCTCCTGTGTCCGAGGCTCCGGCACCCGAGGCTCCGGTGTCCGACGCCCACCCCCCACCGCGGCAATGGGTAGTGGCCCCCATTGATCCCCGCACCGTTCCGGAGGTCCGCTGGACACCGGCCCGCCGCCGCACTCCCCCACCCGTCACAGCGAGCAAGGCCAGGTGAACGGCATGCACGACCCCCACGAACCGGTGTACCGGCCGGTCCGGCGGTCCGCGATGTACCTGCGGTGCCGCCCGTACGACCCGCACGAGGCCGACTACGTGCGCTGCGCCATGGAACAGCTGGCCCAGCGCCTCGGGCTGCCCTACCCGGACGTCTACGCCGACCACGGTCTGGGCACCCGCGGCCCGCTGCCGGCCCTGGCGAGCCTGCTGACGGCCGCCGAACGCGGCTGGCTGGACGTGGTGCTGGTACCGGGCCCGTTCGTGTTCTCGCTCGACGACCGAACGGCGGCGGACACCGTCCGGCGCCTCGCCAGGGCGGGCTGCGAGGTCGTCGAGGCACCGGGCCGGGTGGTCCGCCCGACCGGTCCGCTGCTGGACCTCCCCGGTCAGGTCCGGGACCTCCCCGGTCAGCTGCGCGACGCCCCCGGCCGCCGGCACCTCGCCACTGCGGGCGCCCCGGCGCCGCTCCCCGACGCCGGTCCGGTGGCCTACGGCGCGGTCTGAGGCGGGGTCCGCGGCCCCGTGCCCCGGACCCCGCCCGACGCGGGCGGGCCGGGCGCGGGCATCATGGAGGCATGCCCGTACAGCTTCCCTCCGCTCCCGGCCGGGCCCGGTGCCGATGAACCGGCCACCGGTACCGGACGCGCCCGAGGGGCGCGCCTTCGTCGGACGGGTCCGGGAGCTCGCCCGGCTGACCGAGGGGCTGGCGCACCCGCCGGCCGTGCTGCTCGTCGAGGGCGAGGCCGGCGCCGGCAAGTCACGACTGGTCGCCGAGGCGCTGCGGGCAGTGAACACGACGGCCCCCGGCAGGACGGCCCGCGCCAGGACGGCCCCCGGCGCGAAGGAACGCGCCGTGCTCGTCGGCCGCTGCCACCCGCTGCGCGAGCCGGAGCCCTTCGGCCCCGTCGTGGACGCCCTGCGGGACGCCGCCGGGCTGCTGCCCCCGCCCGACGCGCTGCCGCCCAGCACCGGGGCGCTGCGCCGGGTGCTGCCGGACCTCGCCGACCGGCTGCCCCCCGCGCCGCCCGAGGGCGGCGAACTGCTGTCCGCCCGGCGGCTGCTGGCCCAGGGCGTGCGGGCGCTGCTGGCGGCGCTGGACGATCCGGTGCTGGTGGTCGAGGACGTGCAGTGGGCCGACGACGCGACCCTCGACCTCCTGCTGCGGCTGGCCCGCGACCTGCCGCCCCGGCTCGCCCTGGTGGTCACCTACCGCCCCGAGGACCTGCCGCCCGGCACGCCGCCGCCCACCGCCGCCCACGGCGGCGCACCCGCCGTCGGCCTGGTGCGGCTGGGCCCGCTGGACCTGACGGAGGTCGCGGAGCTGGCCCGCGCCGCGCTCGGCCCGGCGGCCACCGCCGAGGTCGCCCGGGTGCTGCACGAGCGCGGCCGGGGCCTGCCGCTGGCCGTCGCGGAGGACCTGCGGGCCCTGACGGACCGCCCGCTGCCCCGGCGGGCGGCCGACCTGACGGCCGCGCTGACGAACGCCGAGGTCCCGCGCGGGATGGTCGACGCCGCGGCCTGGCGCCTCGCCCGGCTCGGCGCGGACGGCGCGGCCGTCGTGGCCGCCGCCGCCGTGCTCGCGGTGCCCGCCGACGAGGACCTGCTCACCGCCGTCGCCGGGCTGGACGCCGCAACCGGTGCGCGGGGCCTGGCCGAGGCGCTGCACACGGCCGTCCTGGAGGAGACCTCACCCGACCGGTACGCCTTCCGCCACCCGGCGGTCGGCCGGGTCGCCCTGCGGCGGATCCCCGGGCCCGGGCGCCGGGTGCTGCACCGGCGGGCGGTCGCCGCGCTGGAGACCCTCGAGCCCCGGCCGCTCGCCCGGATCGCCGAGCACACCCTGGCCATGGGCGACCGCGCGGCCTGGCAGGACCTCGCGCAGGCCGCCGCCGACCAGGCCGTCGCGCTGGGCGACCCGGGCGGCGCCCGGCGGATGCTGCGCGGCCTGCTGGACGAGCCCGACCTCGACCCGCCCCGGCGCGGCCGGGCCGCCCTGGCGCTGGCCCGGCTCGCGGCCGACGACGTCGACCCGGCGGCCAGCGTGCAGGTGCTCAGCGGCATGGTCGCCGACCCCCGGCTGCCGGTCGCCGACCGCGGCGAGATCCGGCTCGCGCTCGGCTTCCTGACGGCCGTGCACAGCGGCAACCGGGCCGGCTTCGGCCGGATCCGCGAGTCGCTGGACGAGCTGGAGGAGCGCCCCGTCCGGGCGGCCCGGGCCATGGTCGCGATCGCCATGGACGAGCGCGACGGCGCGGGCCGGCACGCCTGGGAGTGGCTCGCCCGGGCGGACCGGCTGCTGGCGGACCACCCCGACGAGGACGTGGCCGCCGCGGTCCGGGCCACCTCGCTGACCTTCCAGGCCCGGGCCGGCGACCCGGCGGTCTGGGCCCGGCTGGACGACCTGCCGCGCGCCTCCGAGAGCCCCGAGGTGATGCGGCAGACCACCAGGGCGCTGTACAACACGGGCGAGATCGCCATCGAGCTCGGCTACGACACGCGGGCCGCGGACCTGCTGACGGAGAGCCGGCGGCTGGCCCGGCTGACGGGCATCCCGTACCTGGAGTGCTACAGCCGGCTGGCACTGATCCGGCTGGACATGCTGGCCGGGCGCTGGGACGGGGTGGAGCAGCGCTTCGCCGCGCTGGGGGCGGAGTTCGACGACCTGGCGATGGCCGGGGCCGAGCGCTCGCTGCTGTTCGGGCGGCTCGCGGCGGGCCGGGGCCGGCTGGCGCTGGCCCGGGAGGAGTTCGCGATCGCCGCCCGGTTCGGGCAGCGCGAGTCGCAGGTGACCGTCGCGCTGCGGGCCGCCGCCGGGCTCGGGGGCCTGCAGCTGCTGGAGGGCGACAGCGCCGGGGCCGCCGCGACGGTCGGCCCGGCGCTGGCCACCGCGCGACAGGCCGGCGCGTGGGCGCGCACCGCCGAGCTGCTGCCGGTCGCGGTGGCGGCGCTGCTGGCGACGGGCGGGCGGGACGAGGCCGAGGCCGTCACCGAGGAGGCGGCCGAGGCGCTCGCCGACCGGGGCGCGCCCGCCGTGTCGGCGGCGCTGGACCAGGCCCGGGGGCTGCTGCTGGCGGCGGCCGGCGAGCCGTGCGCGGTGGACGCGTTCACCCGGGCCCGCGACCGCTGGCAGGACATCGGGCGGCCGTACGAGGCGGCGCGGGCGGACGAGCGGATCGCCGCCGCGCTGGCCGCCGTCGACCGGGCCCGGGCGGCGGAGCGGATGGCGGCCGCCGAGCGGGTCTACCTCGACCTGGGGGCGACCACCGACACCGCCAGGTGCCGCAAGCTGCGCCGGGACCTGGATCTCGGCGGGATCGGCTCGCCGGGGCGCCGGGGTTACGGCAAGCAGCTGTCGCCGCGCGAGCGGCAGGTCGCGGAGCTGCTCGCGCAGGGCACCGCCAACCAGGACATCGCCCAGGCGCTCTTCCTGTCACCGCGCACGGTGGAGCATCATGTGGCGAACGTGCTGCACAAGCTGGGCACCAGCCGGGCCGGGACGGCTCAGGCGCTGGCCCGGGCCGACGCCGAGGACGCGGCGGACGGCGGTCCCGGCTGATCCGGGAGGGTGCCCTCATCGTTCCCGCGGAGCGATAGGTAGTCACCCGCATTGATCCGGCCCGTCCGGACGGGTTCCCTGGTGGTCACCGGCGAGCGAGCGGGGCAGCCGCTCCCCGACCTGGAGGGATCCACGAGATGAGTGCACGTCACCACGCGCCCAGCGCGACCGCCGTCCCGGCGACGGACGGCCCGGACCCGGCCGGGTCCACCGTCCGGATCTCCCCGTCCCCCCGCAAGGCCGGGAACCATCCGCTGGCCCTGGTCCGGCTGGCCCGGCTGAGCCGCTCCGGTCCCTCGCACTGGGTGCACTGACGGTCCACCGCAGGCGCACCGAACGCGCCGGTCCCCGGAGCTGCCGCGTGCGGGCGGCGGCGGCCGGGGACCGGCTGATCATGGATGGACGAACGGCCCTGCCCGGGCGAGCGGGCAGGGCCGTTCGCCGTGCCGGGGCTGTCCGGGTCAGCAGCCGGACGGCACGGTGATGGTGGCGGTGGCGGGCGGCCAGCCCCACTCGGTGGTCTCCAGCGAGGCCGTGGCGCTCGACCCGCACGGCACGGTGACGGTGAGCCGGCCCACCGCGACGCCGCTGCGGTCCACCAGGACGCTGGGCGTGATGGTGCCGAGCGTGCCACCGCCGACCAGCGAGGCGGTCAGCCGGTAGGGGACCGTGCGGGCGGTCCAGCCGAGGCTGCCGGGCGAGGTCTGGCCGTAGAAGGTGACCTGGTCGCCGCTGATGGTGACGCAGATGTCGTTGACCACCACGCCCCGGTATCCGGTGACGCACGTGCCCGGGCCGGCCGGGGAGGTGTCGGCGGTGACGCCCTGGGCGGCGGCGCCGGTGGCCCCGGCGGCGATCAGGACGGCGCTGGTGGCGAGGGTGGCGAGGAGCCGGTTCATCGGGTGATTCCCGTTCATGGGTAGGGACGACGGCGTGAAGCCATGTGACATTTCACGCTTCACACCTCACATGCTGGCATCGATTGAGGCGGAATTCCTAATTCCACCCTGCCTTTTGAAGCCAGATACCGAATCCAGCCTTCTTATGACCGAATCCCGTCTTCGGCTGGCGCTTCATGGCACCCGGTTTCCGCGCATGAACACTTCATTGCGACCGTTGCCCGGGCGGTGCGCCGCCGCGCAGGATGAACCGGCCCGGCCGCGCGGACGAACGCGCGGCGGACGGGCGGCCGACAGGAGGCGATCGTCGTCGTGTCCGTGCAGCAACTCCATCTCGCCGTACGCCCGCCCGGCGTCGGCGGGCCCATCACACCCGCCCCGCTCGACCGGCTCTCCCGACTCGACCGGCTGGCCCGGCTGGCCCGGGCCGCCGAGCGGGGCAGGTTCGACTTCCTGCTCCTCACCGAAACCGCGCCGCCCGGGCCCGAGGTCCTGACCGCCCTGAGCGCCCTGGCCGCCGCCACCACGCGGCTCGGACTCGCCGCCGGCCTCGGCCCGGCCGCCCATCAGCCCTACGAACTGGCCCGGCGGCTGGCCTCGCTCGACCACCTCAGCGAGGGCCGCGCGGCCTGGAGCGTGACGACCGGCCCGGACGGCGCCGCCGCCGCGGGCGGCCTCCGGCACGGCAGCCCGCCGCCGGAGGCCGACCGGGACGCCCACGCCGCCGAGTTCCTGCGCGCCGCCCGGACGCTGTGGGACAGCTGGGCGGAGGACGACGTCCCGGCCGACCAGGCCGACGGCGCCTTCGTGCGACCCGGCGCGGGCGCCTTCGCCCACCGGGGAACGCACTTCGACCTCTCCGGCCGCTTCACCACGCCGCGCGCACCGCAGGGCCACCCGGTCGTCGTCCGGACCGTCACCGCCCCGCAGGACCTGGCCTCGGCGGCCGCCGACGCCGACGTGCTGGTCGTCCCGTACACCGGCCTCGCCGAGGCCCGGGAGCTGCGCCGCGACCTCGCCGACCGGCTCGCCGCCCACGGCCGGTCCCCCCGGGACCTGAGGGTGCTCACCGCCGTCACCCCCGCACTCGCCGACGCCCCCGGCGCCGACGTCCCCGCCACGGACGTCCCCGCCGCCGACGTCGCGGGCACACCCGACCAGGTCGCCGCCACGCTCGCCGCGTACGTCCGCGGCGGCGGCTCGGACGGCTTCCTGCTCACCCCGCGCCCGGCCCCCGACACGCTGGACACGCTGGACGCGTTCGTCGACCGGGTGGTGCCGCTGCTCCAGGCGGAGGGCCTGCACCGCACCGAGTACCCGGGCCCCACCCTCCGCGACCACCTCGGGCTCGCCCAGGCCCGCCGACCGAGCCGGGAGGCCACCGCATGACCAGCCCCTCCGCACCCCGATCCGGCGGCGGCCTCCCCCCGCTGCACCTCGCCGTCGCCCTGGACGGCGCCGGCTGGCACCCGGCCGCCTGGCGCGCCGAGGGCGCCCGCCCCGGCGAGCTGTTCACCGCCGGATACTGGGCCGACCTGGTGACCGAGGCCGAGCGGGGCCTGCTCGACCTGGTCACCTTCGAGGACGCCCTCGCCGTGCAGTCCGTGGGCCTGCAAGGGCCCGACAACCGCACCGACCAGGTGCGCGGCCGGCTCGACGCCGTCCTGATCGCCGGCCGGGTCGCCCCGCTGACCTCCCGGATCGGCCTGGTGCCCACCACCAACGTCACCCACACCGAGCCGCTCCACCTGGCCGCCGCCCTCGCCACCCTCGACCACGCCGCCCCCGGCCGGGCCGGCTGGCGTCCGCAGGTCTCCGCCCGCTCCGACGACGCCGCCCACTTCGGCCGCCCCGCCCCGGCCACCCTGACGCCGGCCGACCTCGCCTCGCCCGACACCATCTCCGCCCGCCTCGCCCCGATCTTCGACGACGCCGCCGAGGTCCTGGCCACCGTCCGCCGGCTCTGGGCCGAGCGCGGGCACGCCCTCCCGGTCACCGTCCTCGCCCACGCCCGCATCCCGTACGAACTGGCGGCCAAGGGCGGCGACGTCGCCTACGTCACCCCGCACTCCCCCGACGACACGGCGGCCGTCCTCGCCGCGGTCGCGGCCGCCGCCACCGCCGTCGCCCGACCCGCCGACCGCCCGCTCAAGGTCCTCGCCGACCTGGTGGTCCTCCTCGACGACCGCCCGGGCGAGGCCGCCCGCCACAAGGACCGGCTGGACGAGCTCGACGGCGCCCCGCTCACCTCCGACGCCGAGGTCTTCGCCGGCACGCCCGCCGAACTCGCCGACCTCCTGCTCTCCTGGCGCACCGTCGAAGCCGACGGCCTGCGCCTGGACGGCTTCCGGCTGCGCCCCGCCCGCCTCCCGCACGACCTGCTGGCGATCACCCGCGGACTCGTCCCCGAACTCCAACGCCGCGGCGCCTTCCGCACCGCCTACACCACCGCCACCCTCGCCGACCACCTCGCCCTGCCCACCCTTGCCACCACCCGCACCTGACGCCGGTTCACCGAGCTCGGACCGAAGGCTCGGCCCCGGGGCAACGGAGGGCCCCGGGATCAGGTCCACGCGAGCAGCAGGACGCTGCCCCGGGCCAGGAGCACGCCGAGGTGCTGGACCGGGCGGATCCGCTCCTTGCGGACGACGCGGGCGAGGAGCACCGTGCCGACCGGGTAGCGGGAGGCCGGCAGTCCGAGGGCCCGTCCTCAAACCCCCGCCCGCCGGGTGGGGGTCTGAGGACGGGCCCTCGTCCTATGGCGGTCAGGGGGCCGTCGCGCACGGCAGCCCGGAGGGTCAGCCCCGCCCGGCAGCCGTCGCAAGCCGTTCTCGGCATCCGTACGCCCGGCGGCCGTACCCACGAGGCCGGGCAAGTCGCGGACGGAGAACGGAGACCGGGCCATTGCTGGTCGGCGAGAGGGCGGGATAGCTTCGTTCCTGTACCACCCGTCATACACCTGCCCTGGCGTCACTCTGCCCTCGGGCGGGTCCTGCACCCCGGATGATGTGGAGACCCCATGGCTCGACGACGTGCCTTACTGCGGCTCGGCCCGGCCGTACCGATCGTGCTGTCGCTGACCGCCTCGCTCGGATTCCTCCCCACGGCGGCCTCGGCAGCGCCGCAGGTTCGGCCCACCGCGCAGGCCGAGGACGCGCAGCCCCTGTCCTACGTCGTCAACACCGCGACCGACCGTCGCACGATCGCAGCGGTCCAGCAGGCCGTCACCTCGGCCGGCGGCACCATCGTCGTCAGCTACGACAGGATCGGCGTCATCGTCGCCCACTCGGCGAACCCCGACTTCGGCGAGCGGCTGCGCGCGGTACGCGGAGTGCAGTCGGCGGGCGCCACCCGGACCTCGCCGCTGAGCACGGTGGGGGCGACCGGCGAGGGTCCGGTCCAGTACCTGACGGAAGCAGAGGCCGCGAAGCTCGCGAAGGCGTCCGGCGGCGGAACCGAACCCCTGGAGGCCGAGCAGTGGGCCCTGCGGACGATCGGCGCGGACAAAGCCGCGCGGATCAACCCCGGCAGCAGGGACGTCACGGTCGCCGTGATAGACACCGGCGTCGACGACACCCACCCGGACCTCTCCGCGAACTTCTCGCCCTCGCAGTCCGCGAACTGCGCCGGCGGCAAGGCCGACACCACCTACGGCTCCTGGCGGCCGGCGGACCCGGCCTACTTCCACGGCACGCACGTGGCGGGCTCGATAGCCGCGGCCCGCAACGGCATCGGCATCGCGGGCGTGGCGCCCGGGGTCAGGGTCGCCGGCATCACGGTCGCCCAGCCCACCCCGCGCCAGCTGATATACGCCGAGAGCGTCGTCTGCGCCTTCGTGTTCGCCGCCGACCACGATGTGCAGATCACCAACAACAGCTACTACGTGGACCCGTGGCAGTACAACTGCCTGGACGACCCCGACCAGAAGGCCATCGTCGACGCGGTCAACCGCGCCCAGCTCTACGCTCAGCGCAAGGGCACCCTCAACATCGCCGGGGCCGGCAACTCCAACCACGACCTGGCCTCCGACGCCATCGCCGACGGTCGCAGCCCCAACGACTCCACCCCGGCCGACCGGACGATCGACCCGCACAGGTGCTTGGACCTGCCCGCGCAACTGCCCGGCGTCGTCACGGTCAGCGCGACCAGCGCCAAGAACACGAAGTCGTACTACTCCAACTACGGCCTCGGTGTGATCGACGTCGCGGCGCCGGGCGGCGACCGGTACCAGCCCTCGGACGCGCCGTCCGGACACCCGGGCGTCCTGTCGACGCTGCCGGGCAACCAGTACGGCTACGAGCAGGGCACGTCCATGGCCACTCCGCACGCCTCAGGTGTGGCCGCACTGCTCAAGTCCGCCCACCCGCAGGCGACACCGGAGCAGTTGCAGGCACTGCTCAAGGCCCAGGCCGACAACCCCGGATGCCCGGCCGACCCGTACGACGGGAACGGCGACGGCGTCGTGGACGCCGCCTGCGCGGGCGGCAGGCGCGTCAACGGCTTCTACGGCTTCGGCATCGTCAACGCGCTGCGCGCAGTCCGGTAGCCGCACCGCACGCGCAGGTCCCACTGCGGCGGTCGCCCCGGGACAACCCCGGTCCCGACCCCTGGACGAAGCGCCCCCGGCCATCGCGGACGGGGGCGCTTCGGCATGCGTTCTCGACCTGACCGCCCAGGGCCTCACCTTCGACCCCACCCGCCCCGTCCTCGAACGCCACCGCCCCGACCTCCTCGCCCGGCAGACCGCCGAGTTGCTCGCCCGGAAGACCGGGCGGGACGCCCGGACGGTGCTGGTCCGGCCGGAACTGGTCGAGGTCGCCTTCGACGGCCTCCAGCGCAGCCCTTGCTGCCCCGCCGGACCGGCCCGGCGGGGCAGCCCCCGCTACCCCGCCGGGCAGCCTCCGCTACCCCGCTGGGCCGGCCCGGCGGTTCGCCCGGGTGCTGCGCTACCGGCCGGACAAGAGCGCCGACAAGGCCGAAACAGTGTCCTCCGCAAGGGAGTTGGCTACCACCGAAGGCTTGTGAGGCCGTCCGCGCGGCCGGGTCCGCCGACCCCTCCGGCGAAGTACCGCGGATTGAAACGCATTGCGCCGCAACGGGGTTCACACGCAGGGGCCGAATCAGCCATTCTCGATCCGGCCACCGCACCCCTCCGTGAACGGACCAGCGATGGCTAGGTTGACCGTGACAACGAGAGGCGGCCGCCAGGCAGTCGGCGCCGCCCTGGCGAAAGGTGCCCGACATGCAGGTGAGCGTCGACCGGGACCGTTGCTGCAGCTCCGGCATGTGCGTCACGAACGCCCCTGCGGTCTTCGACCAGGACGACCGTGACAGTCTCGTGAGGCTCCGTCAGACCGTCTTGCTGCCCGAGCAGTTCGACGACGTCAGACTCGCCTCCGAGCTCTGCCCGGGCCGGGCGATCACCGTCACCGGGGACGAGCCCGCGCGGACCGGGGCCTGACGGACCCCGCCGCCGATCCCGCAGGCCGCCGGGACCCTTCCCGGGTCCCGAACCCCCACGAGAACACCCGCGACGTGAGGAAACCCCCGCTTTGACCACCGCACCCACCACCCCCGTCCTCCCACTGCCGGCCCGGCACTCCGGCGGCTGCCCGTTCGGCCCGCCGCCCGCGTACTCCGAGGCCGCCGCCACCGGGCCGGTGACCAGGGCCGAGCTGCCCGACGGCGACCTCTGCTGGCTGGTCACCGGCTTCGCCGAGGTCCGCACCGTGCTGTCCGACCGCCGCTTCAGTGCCGACATACGCCACCCGGCCTTCCCGCTGCTGGTCGCCGGCGCTCGCGAGCTGATCACCGACAATCCGGACTTCCTGCGGCTCGACGACCCCGAGCACGCCCGCCAGCGCCGCATGCTCACCGGGGAATTCCTGGTCAAGCGGGTGGAGGCGCTGCGCCCGGAGATCCAGCGGATCGTGGACGAGGCACTGGACCGGATGACCGCGGGCCGGACCACGGCCGACCTGGTCACCGACTTCGCGCTGCCGGTGCCCTCGCTGGTGATCTGCCTGCTGCTCGGCGTGCCGTACGAGGACCACAACCGCTTCCAGAGCCTGAGCCGCACGATGCTCAACCAGGAGAGCACCGTGGAGCAGCTCCGGGAGGCCCAGGAGGAGGTCCATGGCTACCTGCGCGACCTGACGGCCCGCAAGCGCGCACAGCCGTCGGACGACGTCCTCAGCCGACTCGCGGCGCGGGACGACCTGACCCCGGACGACGCGGCCGCCATGGGCGTGCTGCTGCTGATCGCCGGGCACGAGACGACCGCGAACATGATCTCGCTGTCGACCGCGCTGCTGCTGGAGAACCCCGAGCAGATCCCCGGCCTGGCCGACCCGGCCACCCTGCCGGGCGCGGTGGAGGAGCTGTTGCGACTGCTCACCATCGTGCACACCGGCCTGCCCCGGGTGGCGCTGGAGGACGTGGAGCTGGGCGGCGTCACCGTCCGGGCCGGGGAGGGCGTGATGGCGATGCTCTCCACCGCCAACCGGGAACAGGCGGTGTTCGGCGGCGCCGGCCATCGGGCGACGGACGAGCTGGACCTGTACCGGGACGCCCGGCGGCACCTGGCGTTCGGCTTCGGCGTGCACCAGTGCCTGGGCCAGCCGCTGGCCCGCGCCGAACTCCAGATCGCCCTGGAGACGCTGTTCCGCCGGCTGCCGGGGCTGCGGCCGGCCGGCGAGCGCGAGTTCCGCACCGAGTCGTTCATCTACGGGATGCGGTCGCTGCCCGTGACCTGGTGAGCGGGGCCCAATGGAGAACTCCCACGCCTCCTCGGAACCACCGCGCGGCCCATCTCCGAGCCGGTGGCCAGGTTCGGCGGGCAGCCCGTATGGCCGGCCGGGCCCACCTGGCCGGTGGACCCGGCCACCGGGCGCCCACTGGTGTCCATCGGGCAGTTCCCGATCCCCGGCGACGACCCGGTTCTTCCGGGAGCGCACCTGATCGGCCCGGCCGGGCCGATCAGGTCGCCGGCGCGCGGCGGGCCTCCAGGACGACGGTCACGTCGGCAGAAGCCACACGCGGTGGTCCTCCAGCGCCCCCTCTGTCCGTTCAGCGCCATGAGTGACGGATCCTCACGCGGCCGTACCCCACGGCCCCGGAGATCCGGATCGTCGGACCGCCCGGGCGGGGGCTCGACGGAGGCCGGTAGCGCAGGTCCTTCCACCCCGTCTGCAGAGCGTCGAGGTCGACGACCGCGTCGCGGGGCACCGTGATCCTGGCGCTGCCGGTGCCGAGTTGCAGCTCGATGTCGACCACCGGGTGCTCGATCACGGCCCGGGACAGGTCCAGGTGGACCCGTCCGAACGCGGACGCCACGGTGAGGAACCGCGGCACCCGCCACGCGCCGCGCCGCGCGATCCGTCCGCCGGCGGCGCCGATCGTGGCGGTGGTCTCCGCCGGCGGCGCCGGGAGCGAGGACAGGACGGTCACCAGGTCGCCGCGCGTCCTGGCGGTGAGCACGTGGTGGAGGCGATCGTCCATCTCCTCGTGCGAGAGGTGCCCTTCGGCGTACGCCCCCTGCACGCGCCGTACCGCGGTGTCGCGGTCGCCCTCGCCCAGCGCCGCCGCGAGGTCCTCCGGTTGAGAAGTCACCGCTCCACCCTACCGGCGTCCCCGCGACCGGCGGCAGCCCGTGGAACGGAGGGCGGCCGTGATCACCGTGCCCAGCAAGCGGGTTGTCGCCGGGCACGGGCCGTCGGGGCGTCAGCCGATCTGGATGGCGGCGACCCTCGGCGGGCGGTTGGGGAAGGTGATGTCGTGCCAGCGCTCGATCCGCACCGAGTCGCCGTTGACGTCGAAGTAGGTCAGGTCGTTGTTGCCGGTGGAGATCCGGTCGACCCACCACCCGCCGAAGTCCGTCCTTCCCCCGTTGGCGTAGCAGTCGACGCTGTCGCGGCCGTCGAGGTGCGACCAGATCTTCAGGAAGTCGTTGCGGCCCCCGTCGCACTGGACGTGGTCGATGGCGTAGGCGCTGCCGCCCGGCACGCCGAGGGTCAACGCGGCGGCCGCCGCGAACGTCACGACCGTGGACCAGACGGCCCTCGTGCTCTTCGAGATCACAGGTTTCTCCTTCTCCCGGGAAGGTCGGTGCAAGGCCCGGCCACGGCACGGCACTTGGGCCGGCGACCGGGAGCCCCAAGCTAGCGACTCCGTGTCCCCCGGACGGCCGCAACACTCCGGGTCCGAACGGCGCAGGCGCAGCTTCACCCGTTCGTGGAGCCCGCCGCTGACGGAGGAGCCGACGGGCGGTGATCGGTAGGGTGGCGGGGTGACTGAACCCGGGCGGTGCGCGCTGCTGTTCCTGGACGTCGACGGGCCGCTCATCCCGTTCGGCGGGCCCGGCCCGTACCCCACCTACGGGCGGGCCGACGGGAATCCGCTGCTGGCCAGGATCGATCCCGCGCACGGACCCCGGCTGGCCGCGCTGCCGTGCGAAGTCGTCTGGGCGACCACGTGGATGGACTCCGCGAACCTGTGCATCGCCCCGCTGCTCGGCCTGCCGCCGCTGACCGTGGTGGACTGGCCGGAGCCCTCCGAGGAGGAGTACGCGGCGGACGAGAACGACGGACCGTACGAGCCGTACGGTCTGCACTGGAAGACCCGTCCGCTCGTCACCTGGGCCGGCGGGCGGCCGTTCGCCTGGGTCGACGACGAGATCACCGCGGTCGACCGGGACTGGGTCGCCGCGCACCATCCGGGGCCGGCGCTGCTGCACCGGGTCGATCCGCGGGTGGGGCTGACCGACGGCGACTACGCGGTGCTCGACTCCTGGCTGCGGCAGCCGTTCTGACCCACGGCGCGACACCACCCGGTCCGGACGGAAGGACGGTTTCCGGTCAGGGTCCCGCCGGGGCGGGACGGACGTCCTGGGGCGGGAGGTGCCGGTGCGGGGGCGGGCGGGGCGACCGGGGCGGGAGGCACCCGGAGGGGCGGCCTCCGGACCCCGCGCGAAGGGCCGGGCGGCGCGTGCCGCGGGCCTGTGCCGCCGCCCGGCGCGCCCCTACGATGTGAGCGCCGTCGGGCCTGACCCCCGACCCCGTCACTGCCGGCCGATGCCGGGTGGCGCCGGTCCCCTCCCTGAGGGACCGGTCGTCCCCGTCGGCCGCCGCGCGCCGGCTCACCCCGGGCACGAGCGGAACCGCAGTGCGGGCACCACCGCGCAGGCCGCCCGTGATCTCCGCACACCCGAGGAGTACACCCATGCACGCCGGCACCGCCGTACCACCGGTCAGACCCGTCCCCGCCGACCGCGCCCTGCGCGCGGTCCGCGCCCCGCTGCTCGTCCTCGCGATGCTGGCCGCCCTGCTGGGCGTCAGCCTCCCGGTGGCCGGCCCGGCGAACGCCGCCGTGCCCGACCGCTGGGGCTTCGCGTTCCTCGACACCCCGACCCCGCCGACGCCGGGCTACGTGCCCGACACCAGCCGCCAGTGGGGCAGCTGGCCCTCGCCGGCCGCCAACCCGGTGACGGTGGACCAGCTCGGCACCGGGTCCTACGTCGTGCACTTCCCGCTGATCGCCGGCCCCGGCGGCATCGCGCACGTGACGGCCGTCGGCCGCACCGGCAGCTGGTGCCAGGTCCGGGGCTGGTCCACCGCCGGCACCGGGCAGGACGTCTCGGTGGGCTGCTACCGGCCGGGCGGCGCTCCCGAGGACACCCGGTTCACCGTGCTCTACACCACCAGCAGCGGGGTGCCGGCCCCGGCCGTCGGCGGCTACGGCTACGTCTACGCGAACACCACCGGCGCGGTGATCACCCAGTACAACTCGACCGGCGGCACCAACGCGGTCGGCTACGGCGGCACCGGCGTCTGGAAGGTCTGGCTGCCCGGCCTGGGCCAGGCCACCCCCGTCGGGAACATCGAGGTCACCGCCGTCGACCCGGTCAACGGCGCGCGCTGCAAGGTCGCCGACTGGGCGCCCTCCGCGAGCGGCCAGACCGTCGTCGTCAACTGCTACAACGCCGCCGGCGCGCCGTACGACACCCGCTGGACGCTGAGCTACGCGGAGAAGCGGGCCGTGCACGGGGCGGCGCTGCCGCCCAAGTCCTACGGCTACCTGTGGTTCAACGGCGGCGTGCCGGGCGGGACCAACTTCAACTCCTCCGGCGGGGTCAACACGCTCGCCGGCTCCGTCCCCTACACCGTCAACCTGCCGAACATCGCCGTGCCCTCGGACACCGCGCAGGTCACCGCCTTCGGCCCCGGCCCCGACTACTGCGGCCTGGCCACTCCCTGGGCCCGCAGCGCCGGCACGGTGAACCTCTACCCGCTGTGCTTCAACAGCTCGGGCGCTCCGATCGCGTCCCGCTTCCTGACCGCGTACACCTCCGCGTTCTGATCCTGCCGACCGCCACACCGCCCGTCGCCGGGCCCGGACGCCGCGAGCGTCCGGGCCCGGCCCCGGTGTCGGCGGGAACCGGGGGGCGCGGGCGGGCGACGACCGGTTGGTCCGGATGCCACCGTGCGCGTGCGGCGGGCCGGTCCTGCGGTCACGTTGAGGAGATGGACATCGTCGTCGTACTGGAACCGGACACACCCACCAACATCCGGATCCTCGGGCCCGACCACACCCCCGCGGAGCCCGAGATCCCGGTGCGCCGCGCGCACACCGCCCCCACCGAGGCCTCCGGAGCCTGCGGCCCCCGCACCCTGTGCGGCCTGGACACCTCCGACATGACCCTCGCGCCGCACCGCTCCGGCGAGCTGGGCGGGGCCCGGACCCGGACCCATTGGCACACCTGCAGCACCTGCCGGAACGCCGGGGAGAGCCTCACCCCCGAAGCCCCCGCCGCGCCCGCCGCGCCCCACGTGCCCAACGCCTCCGACGCACCCGACGCACCCGGTGACGGCACCGGTGCCGCCCACGCCGGGAACGCGCGCGCGGGCGACGATCCTGCTCCGTGAACCGCCGTTTCCGGGGCCGCAGCGAGCACCTTAGGCTGACCGGATGACAACTGACCGCAAGACCCTGCTCGCCCCGGTGCTCCTGGCCGGACTCCTGCTCGGGACGGCCGCCTGTTCGTCGTCCGGTGCGGCGGACGCCCCGTCGGGTGGCGGGGCGCTCTCCTTCGGCAAGGTGAAGTCGGCGGTCCAGGGCCTCGGCCCCGATGCCTCCTGCCCGTTCGGCCTGGACCTGGCCGGGGCGCTGAAGGCGGTCGGGATCGAACGCGGTGTCACCCCGGCGGCCGGTACGGGCGGGCGGCCGGTGCGGGCCGAGGTCGTCCCGGGCGAGGAGGCCCGGGCGATTCCGTCCGGCGTCACGCCCAGCCCGGCGGTGGCATCGCTGCCGGCGCGGCCCGAGAGCGTCCAGGTGTGGTGTTCCTACACCGCCGGGACGACCCCGCTGGAGATCGCCGTGCTCGCCGCCCCGGCCGAGGGGATCGCGCTCAACCTGGCCCTGCCCTACCTCCAGCAGGCCGGCGATCTGACGGGCGACCAGCTGGTCGCCGTCTCGGGCGGCCAGCCCGCCCCCGGTCAGACCGGCACCACCCCCGGCCGCGGGTCGGTCGGGATCGCCCGGATCGCGGTCGCGGACAAGGGCGACCTGACGCTGCTGGTCAGCCAGGGCACGAAGGCGGCCACCCCGGACGCGGCGCTCACCGGCGAGCCGCTGCGCGCGCTGGCCGGCAAGCTCGCCGCGCAGCTGCACGTCTGAACCGCACCCGGACGGCCGACCCGGTCACCACCGGGCCGGCCGCCGGACCCGCCCTCGGGGACCGCTCGCCGGCCCGCTCGCGGTCAGGGCCCGGCGGTGTCCGAGCGCTGGACGGGTACGGTCGGGACCCGGTCGTGCTGCAGGGACCGCAGGTCGGCGAACATCCCCGGCTCGGCAGCCAGCCGCTCGAACGTCCCCTCCTGGATCACCCGGCCGTGGTCGAGCACCACGATGCGGTGCGCCACCCTGGTGTTCTCCAGGTTGTGGGTGACCAGCACCGTCGCGCAGTCCCTGGCGACCTCGGCGAGACCGGTGAAGATCCGGTGCTCGGCCCGCGGGTCCATCGCGCTGGTCGGCTCGTCGAGGATCAGCAGGGTGCCGGCCCGGGCGCGGTGGAAGGCGGCCGCGGTGACCACCCGCTGCCACTGCCCCTCGCTGATCTCGGCGCCGCCCCAGAACTCCTTGGCCAGCAGGGTGTCCAGGCCGCCGGAGAGCTCGGCGATCACCTCGTCCGCGCCGGTGGCGGCGGCCGCCTCCAGCACCGCGGCGTCGCCGGCCTCGTGCGGCTGACCCAGGGTGATGTTCTGCCGCGCGGTGAGCGGCCAGTGCGCGAAGTCCTGCTGCACGAGCGCCGTCTGGCGCCACAGCAGGTCCGGATCGAGGTCCCGGGTGTCGACGCCGTCCCAGGTCACCGTCCCGCCGTCGGGCAGGGTGAGGCCGCACAGCAGCTTCATCAGCGTGGACTTCGCCGCCCCGTTGACCCCGACCACGGCGACGATCTCGCCCCGGCGGACCCGGAAGTCCACACCCTTGAGGGCGACCCGGTCGGATCCCGGGTAGCCGAAGGTGACGCCCGTGGCCTCGATCACCGCCGTCCCGGCCGGCGGGGCCAGCGCTCCGCGGTCCAGGCGCTGGGCCCGGGCCATCGCGATGAACTTCTGCCAGTCCCCCACGTACAGGCCGGTGCGGTGGACGGCGGCGCTGTAGTTGGCGGCGGTGTGCAGGTCCGCGGCGGCGGAGCGCAGCGCGATCACCGCGGTGCCGGCCGAGGCCAGGGTGACGTGGCCGTCCGCGAGCAGCCAGGCGAGGCCGCCCCAGACCAGGCACGCCCCCACCCCGGACGCCGCGGCGCCGTACAGGCCGAGCACGGCGGCGCGGCGGGCGGCCGTGTCGCTCGCCTCGGTGACCTTGGCGACGGCCCGCCGGTGGATCCGCAGCAGGAACGGCGCGATGGTGTTCGAGCGGACCTCCGCGGCCAGCCGGCGGTCGCAGAGGAACCAGCGCAGCACATCGGCCGCGCGGGTCGCGCCGAAGGTGGACATCATCGCCCGGTAGAAGGCGTTGGCGGCCGCCGTGCGCGCCAGGGCCTGCGGAATCACCGCGAGGACGAGCAGCGGGAGCAGCACGGGGTGGATCGTGGCGATCACGAACCCGGCCGCGACCAGGCCGGCGGTGTAGCCGATCACGTCGCGCGCCTGGGAGAGCAGGTCCCGGGTGGCGCTCGCGCCGCGGTCGCCGGCGTCCCAGGCGGCCTGGAAGCTGGGGTTGTCGTAGGCGACGAGCTCGGCGCGGGTCGCGGCGTCGATCAGCTCCAGCTCGGCGGCGCGGGCGATCTTCGGCCCGATCCGCTCGGCGGCCCACTCGCTGGTGATGCGCAGCAGGGCGGAGGTCCCGGACATGGCGGCGAGGAACGCCACCGACGGGAGGGAGCGGGTCAGGCGCTCCGCGATGGAGCCCGCGCCGGCCACCAGTTGGGTGATCATGCCGGTGGTGGCCAGCAGGCCGAAGGCCTGGGCGACGGCGGAGGCCGCCGCGCAGCCGAGGAGGACGAACAGGGCTGGCCGGTCGGCCTGCCGGCCGAGGCGCAGCGCGAGGGCGAGGAGCCGGGGCAGCGCCCGGGCGGTGGCCCGCAGGGTGGTCTTGGTGCCGTCGATGATCTCCGCGTCGCTGCCCGGGGGCTGCCACTCCATCATCACGGAGTCGTCGGCGCCGTCGGTGGTCGTCGTGGTCGTCGTGGGGGTGGTCGTCGTGGGGGTGGTGGGGCTCGGCGAGCTCACGCGGCGGCCTCCTCGCGCGGGTGGACCGGCCGGGGCGCTCGCCCTCGAACGGCTGTCCCACGAGGAGTTCCGGCGAGTGAACTCCGCAGTTTCGCAAAGGACTTGGCTGTCCTCCAGGGGGCTCTCATGGCGGAGGATCCTGCCCCGGCCACCCCGCCGCGTTCAACCTCGGCGGTTCCGGGCGAGCCTGGAGCGAACAACCCTTTTTCGATTCCGGGAGGGCCGCCCTAGAAGGGCAGGTCCTCCAGGACGGCACGGGCCGCGTTGTGGCCGGGGATGCCGCTGACGCCGCCGCCGCGGATCGCTCCCGCGCCGCAGAGCAGGACGTTCGGGTGGGCCGTCGCCACTCCCCAGCGGGCGGCGGCGCCGCGCGGTTCCTCCGTGGCGTACGGGAACGCGAGGTCGCGGTGGAAGATGTGGCCGCCGGGCAGACCGATCTCCCGCTCCAGGTCGAGCGGCGTCTTCGCCTCCACGCAGGGCCGGCCGTCGGCGTCGGTGGCCAGGCAGTCGGCGATCGGCTCGGCCAGTGCCTCGTCGAGGCGGGCCAGGCTCGCGGCCAGGGCCCGCTCCTTGGCGGCCGGGTCGGCGAACAGCCGGGCGGGCTGCTGCAGGCCGAACAGGGTGAGGGTCTGCCGGCCCTGCCGGACGGCGTCCGGGCCCAGGATCGAGGGGTCGGTGAGGGAGTGGCAGTAGAGCTCCGACGGCGGCGCCGACGGGATCCGGCCCGCCGCCGCCTCGGTGTACGCGGTCTCCAGCTGCCGGTAGCCCTCGGCGACGTGGAAGGTGCCGGCGAACGCCTCGCGGGGGTCGGCGGCGGGGTCGCGCAGGCGCGGCAGTCGGCGCAGCACCATGTTGACCTTCAGCTGCGCGCCTTCGGGCGCGGGACCCGGGTCCTCGCCCAGCAGCCGGGCCAGGGTCGCCGGGGCGGCGTTGACCAGGATCCGGCGGCCGACCGCCGTCGCCTCGCCGTCGCGGTGGCGGTAGGTCACCTCGGCGTCGCCGGTGCCGTCGGTGGCGAGGGCGGTGACCTCGCAGCCGGTGCGCAGTTCGGCCCCGGCCGCCCGGGCGGCCGTCGCGAGGGCGTCGGTCACCGCGCCCATGCCGCCGACCGGGACGTCCCAGTCGCCGGTCCCGTTGCCGATCACGTGGTAGAGGAAGCAGCGGTTCTGCCGCAGTGACGGGTCGTGGGCGTGGGTGAAGGTGCCGATCAGCGCGTCGGTGAGGACCACACCGCGCACCAGGTCGTCGGCGAAGGTCTCTTCGAGCGTCTCGCCGAGCGGCCGCTCGAACAGGGCCGCCCAGGCCGCGTCGTCGCCGACCCGGCGGCGCAGTTCGGCCCGGGTGGGCAGCGGTTCGGTGAGGGTCGGGAAGACCCGTTCGGCGAGGCCGGCGGTCATCGCCTGGAAGCGCCGCCAGGCCTCCCACTCGCGGTCCGCCCCGGTCAGCGCCCGGAAGGACGCCCGGGTTCGGCCGGCGTCGGCCGCGTCCACCAGCAGGCCGGTGGGCTTCCCGTCGCGGACGGCGGGGGTGTACGAGGCGATCCGGCGCCGCCGCAGTTCCAGCCGCAGGCCGAGGTCCCGCACCACCGTGCACGGCAGCAGGCTCACCAGGTAGGAGTAGCGCGACAGCCGGACGTCCACGCCGGTGAACGCCGGGGCCGACACCGCCGCGCCGCCGACCCGCGGGAGCCGTTCGAGGAGCAGCACCCGGCGGCCGGCGCGGGCCAGGTAGGCCGCCGCCACCAGCCCGTTGTGGCCGCCGCCGACGATCACGACGTCGTGCCGGGAGGACGAGTTCGCCATGTCCGGCACGGTACGCGACCGGGGCGGCCCGGGGAACACGGCGGGCGGCGGCGGGTCAGGCCGAGCCGTGCGGGTCCCGGGAGAGGCGGACGTCGACGCTGTGCTCGGAGCGGACCAGCCGCAGCATGGGGCAGCGGGCGTCCGCGGTGGCCAGCAGGTCCGCCAGGTCCTGCGGCGAGGCCGGGCCCCGCAGCTCGACCTCGGCCGTCAGGTCGTACGGCACGGCGGGCGCCTCGGTCGGCACGCCGAAGAACCGGGCGTCGTTGTTGCGGGCGTTCACCCGGACCTCCACCCGGTCCAGCGGGAGGTCCTCCAGGGCCGCGACGCACAGGATGGTGTGGGTCAGGCAGGTGCTGACCACCGCGCAAAACAGCTCCGGCGAGGTCGGGCCGAGGCCGAAGCCGCCGATGTCGGGCCCGCCGTCGCCGATGAAGGACCAGTCCCCCACCCTGACCTTGCGGACTCCGGTCGCGTCGTCGGCCACGCAGACCGCGCCGACCTCCTCGTCCCAGTCGGAGCTCTCCGGCCGCCGGCGGGCGGCGTCGCGCATGGCCGCCCCCTTGTCGCGCAGGTGCTCGGCCAGACCCGGCCCGGGGACCGCGGGTATGTGCGTCATGGCCCGTAGCGTACGGGCCGGAGTCCCCTCCCGGGGCGTCTATGGCCGCATTCACGGGGATCGCCGCGACGGGTGCGGTGGCGGCTTCAGCGGCGGGTTCGGCGGCTGACGACGGAACGGGCCGGGCGGGGAGGGGCTCTTGCGAACCCCTCCCCGCCCGGCCGTCGGGGGCGTCGCTAGCGGGTGCCCGGCTCCTCGGAGTCGGTGTCGTAGGACGAGGTCCCCTCGTCCAGCAGCGGCTCCTGGGTCTTGAGGTGCGCGGGGGCCAGCGCCCGCAGCACGTGGTAGCCGGTGATGACGACCAGGGTGCCGAGCGCGATGCCGCTGAGGCTGAAGGTGTCGGTGAACTTCAGGGTGACGTTGCCGATGCCGATGATGATGCCGGCGGCGGCCGGCACCAGGTTCAGCGGGTTGCGCAGGTCCACCTTGGACTTGATCCAGATCTGCGCGCCGAGCAGGCCGATCATGCCGTACAGGATGACGGTGATGCCGCCGAGCACCCCGCCGGGGATCGCGGCCACCACGGCGCCGAACTTTGGGCAGATGCCGAACAGCAGCGCGAAGAAGGCGGCGGCCCAGTAGGCGGCGGTGGAGTAGACGCGGGTGGCGGCCATGACGCCGATGTTCTCGGAGTAGGTGGTGTTCGGCGGGCCGCCGAGGGCGGTGGACAGCATGGAGCCGACACCGTCCGCGGAGATCGCGGTGCCGAGCTTGTCGTCCAGGTTGTCGCCGGTCATCTCCCCCACGGCCTTGACGTGGCCGGCGTTCTCGGCGACCAGCGCGATCACCACGGGCAGGGCCACCAGGATCGCGGACCACTGGAAGGAGGGTCCGTGGAAGGTGGGCAGGCCGATCCAGTCCGCCTTGCCGACGCCCGAGAGGTCCAGCCGCCAGTGGTCGGTGAGCTGCCCGCTCCCGTCCACCGAGTGGATCTTCCCGAAGACCTGGTCGAACAGCCAGGAGATGCCGTAGCCGAAGAGCAGGCCGAGGAAGATCGCCACCCGCGACCAGAAGCCGCGCAGCGCCACCACGGCCAGTCCGGTGAACAGCATCACCAGCAGCGCCGTCCACTGGTCCTGCGGCCAGTAGGTCGAGGCGGTGACGGGCGCGAGGTTGAAGCCGATCAGCATGACGACGGCGCCGGTGACGATCGGCGGCATCGCGGCGTGGATGATCCGCGCGCCGAAGCGCTGGACCGCCACGCCCACCAGGAACAGCGCCACACCCACCACGAACACGGCGCCGGTGACGGTCGCGCTGGTGCCGCCCTGGGCCCGGATCACCGCGGCGACGCCGACGAAGGAGAGCGAGCAGCCGAGGTAGCTGGGCACCCGGCCGCGGGTCGCCAGCAGGAAGATGACGGTCGAGACACCGGACATCATGATCGCCAGGTTGGGGTCGAGCCCCATCAGCACGGGCGCCACGAAGCTCGCGCCGAACATGGCCACCACGTGCTGGGCGCCGAGCCCTGCCGTCCGGGGCCAGGAGAGCCGTTCGTCGGGGCGGACGACCGCTCCCGGTGCGGGCGTACGCCCGTCACCGTGCAGCTTCCAGCGCACGCCGAGATCCATGTGGGGGTTCGCTTTCTCTGTACTTCCGGGGGTCTTTCCGCACCATTCTCCTGGTCACCCGGCCTTTCGCCCGCCACCGCCCCCCTGCTGGACCGTGCGCTCGGCGCGGTGGGGGCCGGCCGGTCAGCGGCCCGGCAGGGGGAAGGAGGCGCGGGTGCGCCACACCGTGCCGTCGTGGGCGACGAGTTCGACCGAGGAGACCCTGGCGGTCACCGGGAGCAGCGCGGCGACCTCGGCCTCGGCCCGGGCCAGGACGCGCTCGTCCTCGTGGTGGGCGACGGTCAGGTGCGGGACGACGTCGGCGAAGCGGCCGCCGAAGGGCGGGGCCTCCGGCCAGCGGGCGGCGATCGCCTCGGTGAGGCGGCGCAGCCGACCGTCGGGTTCGGGGGCGAGGTACAGGATCCCGGGGAAGCGGCCGCAGGAGGCGAAGCGCACCTCGAAGGCGGGGTGGCCGGCGAGCACGGCGGCGACGGCGGCGCAGACGGGACCGTCGACCCGGGCCTGCGGCAGGAACGGGAACAGCACCGTGACGTGGGCCGGCACGCCGGCCCGGGCGGACGGGTCGAAGCGCTCGCGCCAGGAGCGGACGGCGGCCTCGGCCTCCGGGATCCTGACGATCAGTCCGGTGCCGCCGGGCCGGGTCGGGCCGGTACCGGTGCCGGTGCCGGTGGCGGCGTCGGTCATGGGCGGGCTCCCGGTGGGGTGGCGGGCCGGCGGGCGTGGAGGAGGGCGGCGTCGAGCGGGAGGGGGGTGTGGGCGAGCAGGTCCAGGCCGGCGGCGGCGAGGAGGGCGCCGTAGTGGTCGGCGGTGCGTTCACGGCCGCCGACGTTGCAGAGCATGTGGAGGTCCCAGGCAGTGGCGAGCGACGGGGAGCCGTCGGCGGGCAGGAGGCGTTCGAGGACGAGCAGGTCGGCGTGGGCGGGCATCGCGCGGGCGCAGTGGCGCAGGATCGCGCGGCAGCGTCGGTCGTCCCAGTCGTGCAGCACCCGGGAGAGGAGGTAGACGTCGCCGCCCTCGGGGACGTCGGCGAAGTCGCCGGCCCGGTACTCGCAGCGGTCGGCACAGCCGGCCTCGGCCATGGTGCGGCGGGCGGCCTCGACGGCGTGCGGGCGTTCCAGCAGGATGCCGCGCAGTCGCGGGTGGGCGGTGAGGACGCGGGCGAGGAGTTCGCCGTTGCCGCCGGCGACGTCGACGACGGTGGCGCCGGCCGGCAACCGGGCGGCGGCGGTGAGGGCCGGGTGGGCGGGGACGGGGTCGAACATCCGGGCGCTCGCCGCCATGGAGCGGTCGAAGAGCTCGGCGAGTTCGGGGTCGCGGGCGAAGTGGTCGAAGTGGTTCTCGCCGTAGAGGTGGTCGAAGGCGGGCTCGCCGGTGCGCACGGCGTGGTCGAGGGCGCCGAAGGAGCGGTAGAAGGGGCCGCCGTACATCAGGGCCAGCGGGCGCATCGAGCCCGGGGCGTCCTCGCGCAGCAGCGCGCCGACGGCGGTGAGGCGGTGGCCGTCGTTCTCGGGGGTGACGACGCCGAGCATGGTGAGGTAGCGCAGCAGGGTGGCCAGGGCGCGGGGGTGGGTGCCGGTGCGGTGGGCGAGGGTCGCCGGGTCGACGGGGACGGCCGGGTGCGGGGCCTCGTCCGGGTGAAGGGCCTCGGCCGGTTCCAGGGCCTCGGGCAGGCGCAGGCGGGCGGCGACGGCGAGCGCCTGGGTGGTCCACGCGCCGGTCAGCAGGCGCAGCAGGGTCTCGGCGGGCGGCCGGGGGGCCGGGGCGGCCAGGTGGGCGGCGAGGGCGGCGCGGTGGTCGCCCGGTGCGTACAGCTCCAGGCGGCGGTAGCCGGCCCGGGAGCCGGCGGGGGCGGTGAAGTAGAGGACGGTGCCGTTCTCGTGGGGGTTGTGGCCGCCGCCGTCGGGGGTGGCGCCGTGGTCGGCGAGCAGGGCGCGGAGGCCGCGCAGCAGGACCGGCTCGGGGTCCGGCAGCTCGAAGGCGAGGTGGGCCTCGTGCTGGTGGGTCCGCTCGTGGTCGGCGAGCGGCCGGAGTCCGGAGCCCGGCGGCACCGGCAGTGCGAACACCTCGACGGTGCGGGGCGTCGGGCCGGTGCCGGGCACGGGGACGCGCCGGATGGTGACGTCGAGCGCGGCCACCGGGCGGTGGTGGCGCTCGGCCAGCCGCTCGCGGACGACGGTACTGGGGCCCGGCGGCACGTCGGCGGGCAGGCCGCAGGCGGCCAGGTCCGCGTACAGCGCCGCCGGGTCGGGCGGGAAGACCAGCAGGGCGGCGTGCGCGAAGCGCAGGTGGCGGGTGAGGGAGCGCAGTGCGGTGGTGTCGAGGCCGGGCAGCAGCAGCGGCAGGAGGGTGGCGGTGTCGTGACGGCGGACGAAGTCGGCGGTCGCGCGCAGGCGGGAGGTGTAGTCCTCGGTGGTCATGGCGGTACGTCCTCGGTGCGTGGATCAGTGGTGTCCGCGGATCAGCGTGCGCGGATCAGTGGTGTCGGAGGCGGTCAGAGGCCGACGTAGTTCTCGGCGAACCAGTCCTGCTGGGTCCGCGAGGTGCGCAGGGCCGACAGGCGGGCGCGGCGCAGTCCCTCGTCGAAGGAGGACGGGCCGCCGTGCGGGGTGGGCACGGCGTGCAGCAGCCGGACCATCCAGTGCGAGAACTCCTGGGCGCGCCAGATGTGCTCCAGGCAGCGGGCCGAGTAGCCGGCCAGCGCGCGGCCGTCGCCGTGGGCGAGTTCGTCGACCAGGGCGGCGGCCAGCAGTTCCGCCTCCAGGACGGCGAGGTTGGCGCCCTTGGCGGCCGAGGGGGTGATCAGGCTCGCGGCGTCGCCCGCGAGCACCAGCGCGCCGTGGCACAGCGGTTCGACGACGTCGCACTCCAGGTCGACGACGCTGCGCTGGACGATGCTCCCCCGGTGCAGCGGGCCGTGCTCGGCCGAGCGCATCCGTTCGTCGAGTTCGTGCCAGATGTGGTCCTCGGACCAGGCATCGGGCGGGGTGCCGCGCTCGCACTGCAGGTAGTAGCGGGTGATCCGCGCGGTGCGGGCCATGTGGCCGGCGAAGCCGCGTTCGTGCACGGCGTAGCCGACGGCGTCCAGGCTGGGGGGCGCCGCGGCGAGCAGACCGAGCCAGGACAGGCCGTGGTCGTGGTGGTGGACGACGGCGCCGGGCGGCAGTGAGCGGCGGGCGGCGCCGTGGCGGCCGTCGCAGCCGGCGACGTAGCGGGCCCGCCAGCGTACGGGGCGCCCGTCCGGGCCGCTCGCCTCGACCACCGGGCGTTCGCCGTCGGTGTCCAGCACCCGGTGGGCCTCGGTGGCGAGGTGCAGCCGGCCGCCGGCGTCCAGGTAGGAGGTGAGGAGGTCGGCGACGAGGTGCTGTTGCGGGTAGACGGTGTGGCACTCGCCGCGGCCCAGGTGCGCGTAGTCGAGCCGGAAGCGGCCGTCGGCGGTGCGGAACTCGCAGGTGGCGTGGGGTTGGCCGCGGCGGTGCAGACCGTCGGCGAGGCCGTGGCGGTCCAGGACGCGGACGGTGTGCGCGGCGAGGAAGCCGGCCCGGGCCCGGGTGTGCAGGTGGGCGCGGTCGGCGCGTTCCAGGACGACGCAGTCGATGCCGGCCCGGTGCAGGAGGTTGCCGAGCACGAGGCCGGCCGGGCCGGCGCCGAGGATCACAACGTCAGCAGCCGATTCTTCGACCATGTCCGCTCCCCCGTTTGCGTTCTGACGGCTGGTCACACAGCCTCAATGGTAACGACCGGTGGATACGGAAACCGGCACAGATCACTCTCAGGAGTGAGCGGAACGGCCGTCGGCGAAGCGGAACCGGCCGGTGCCCGGCCCCGGAGGGCCCGGCGCCGGCCGGCGTGCGCGGGATCGTCAGAGCTGGTAGAGGAGGCACCCCATGGCCGCGGCGGCGGCCCTCTGCTGCGGGGTGTATCCATACTCCCAGGCGAACCTGCCCCCTCGCCAGCACCTGATCAGGAAGGGCCTGGACCACGCGATGACCCGGCGCACCCAGCCCCACCCCCACTGGCCGTCGAGGTCGAAGTGGGTGTTCGGGTCCTGGAGCACGTAGTCGTAGGCGGTGGCGTTGCCGCCCGGGACCGGGTCGGTGGTCAGGAACCGGCCGAGCGTCGGGTCGTACAGCCGCACGCCCATGAGCACGGCCCCGGTGGGCGTCTCGGCCGAGCGCTGCTGGGAGCCGAGCCAGCCGTACCGCAGCGGGGCGGTGCCGGGCGCGCGGTTGCCGTACTCGTCGTAGGTCACCGCGATCGGCGCCCGGCCCTGGTCGAGCGGCAGGACGACGACGATGTCGCCGTGCAGGTTGGCGAGTTGGAGCTGCACCCCGCCGGTCTTCGCGGTAGTGGCGCCGAGCCCTCCGGCGGGCGTGGCGACCTGGCGGGTGAGCTCGCCGGTGGCGGTGTCCTCGACGGTCCAGCTGGGACTGTCGCAGGCACACCCGTAGTGGTTGATCCGGCTGCGCGAGGGGGTCCAGCCGCTGCCGGGGTTGACCTCGGCGGTCCAGGCCCGCAGGCGCAGCGCCGGGTCCAGCGTCCAGGTCTGCCGGTCGGTGGCGGTGCTCTGCTGGCGGACGAGGTCGTTGGCGTAGTAGGAGGTGGTGGCGCCGGGCTGGGCCGTGGTCCGGCCGAAGGCGTCGTAGACGTAGCCGGGGTCGGTCAGGCGGTCGGCGGTGTCGTAGCCGTGCTGCTCCGGGGTGCCGCCGGAGGTGGCGCAGTCGGCGCCGGGGGGCGCGTTGACGGAGCTGCGGGCGGTGCGGTTGGTGTTGCGGTCGAAGGTGTAGGTCCGGGTGGTGCAGACGCCGTCGGCGGCCGAGGTGGTGCGGGTGAGGCGTCCGACGGTGTCGTAGCCGAAGACCTGCTGGGAGGCCGAGGCGAAGGTGGCGGTGTGGGTGGCCCACTGGCCGTGCACGGTGGTGCTGATGCCGTCGCCGAGGACGGTCGCGCCGTCGCTGTCGCGGGTGTAGGTGCGGCTGACCGGGGTGCCGGTCGGGCTGGTGGTCTGGCGCATGGTGTAGCCGCCGGGGAGTCCGGTGCCGACCACGGTGCCGTCCGCGTCGTAGCGGGCGGTGAAGATGCCGGCCACCGAGTCGCCGACCGCGGTGGGCAGGCCGCGCGGTTCCACGGCTGTGTCGTAGGTGTAGGTGAGGGTGGAGGGCGCGGAGTCGGAGACGAGGACCGGCCGGTCGAGCTTGTCGTAGCGGGTCGTGGTGGTGGCGCCGTCGGCGTCGGTGTAGGCGATGGTGCGCCCGAGGCGGTCGTAGGCGGTGGTGATGGTGCCGGCGCCGGCGGCGGACGTGGTGGTCTGGCGGCCGGTGGCGGCGTCGTAGCCGGTGGTCACGACCGGGACCGGCTGGCCCGGGCCGGTGACGGTGGAGCTGGTGCGGCGGCCGGCGGCGTCGTAGCCGGTGGTCGTGGTCCGCTGGGCGCCGTTGGCGGTCTCGACGGTGCTCGTGGTCTGGCCCCAGCGGTCGTACTCGACGGTGCGGCGGGGCAGTTGGGCGGGGTTGGCGCCGCCGCCGGTGATGTCGCCGGCGGGTCCGACGGAGCAGACCTGGTCCGCCCACTCGGGCCGGGCGGCGCAGGGGCCGCTGCCGTCGGCGGTGTAGTAGGAGGTGGTCGTGGTGCCCGCGTCGGTGCCGGTGGAGGCGGGCAGGCCGGTGCTGGTCACCCGGCCCTGGGTGTCGTAGCCGGTGGTGGTGGTGAGCCGGGCCCCGTCGGGGTCCTGGACGCTCGTGGTGGGCCGGCCCTTGGCCCAGTCGTAGCCGGTGGCCGTGGCGCGGGCGTCGGCGAGCAGGGCGGTGTCGATGCGGGGCTGTCCGCCGACGGTCTCCTTGGTGACCTGGTCGCGCACGGTGGCGCTGCCGTCGGTGGGCCGGCCGCCGTCGTACTCCTTCACCGTCCGCTGTCGAAGGGGCAGTTGGGTGCCGGCTTCGGCGACGACGGTCGTCCCGGCGGTCAGTTTCCGTTCCAGCGTGGCGTAGTGGAGGGGGCCGAGGACCTCCAGCTCGCGGTTGCCGTCGGCGCTGTAGGTCGTCGTGGTGGAGAGCAGGTCGGCCCGTTCGGCGCTGCCGAGGGCGGCGATCCCGAGGGCGGCCAGGGTCGCGCGGTCCTGGTCGGTGGCGCCCAGGGCCAGTGCGCGGTTGGCGGCGGTCAGTTGGCGGACGGTGTTGCCGGCCGCGTCGTGGTCGGTGGCGGTGACGGCCCCGCCGGGCCGGACGGTGTCGGTCTCCAGGCCGGAGGCGTCCAGGTAGTGCACGTCGGCGCGGCCGTAGCCGTTCGCGGGGAGCTGCGCCCCGGTGCCGGCGGCGGGTGTCTGGTCGGGCGGGAAGACGGCGGTCGCGTCGGTGGGGGTCTCCCGCTGGCCCCAGGAGGCGGTGGCGGCGCGGCCCAGGTCGTAGGGGGCGCCGGCGCCGGTGACCGGCACGTCGTAGACCAGGGTCGTGGTGGCGGTGCCGTCGACCTGGTCGGCGGAGCCGGGGGCCAGGGTCGGGCGGGAGGCGGTGAGCAGCATGCCGTCACCGGCGGCCGGCGAGTTGCCGGCCCGCCCGTAGGCGAAGGTCCAGGGGAGCTCGCCGGGCGGGGTGAGGCCAGTGACGCGGCCCGCCGTGTCGTAGGTGTACGCGGTCTTCAGCGCGGGGGTGATCCTCGGGTCCCAGGTCTCCCGGAGCCGGCCGTTCGTGTCGTAGGCGTAGCGGCTGACGTCGACGGCGGTGGCGGCGCTCGCGCCGGGTTCGGTGGACCACAGGCGGATCGCGCTGACCTGGCCGGCGACGTCCCCGAGGGCGGCGGCGGTCGCGGTGGTGGCGCCGGCGTAGACGAACTCCAGGACGCGGCAGCCGCGGACGGCCGGGTCGGCCGCGCAGACGGAGGAGGCGACCGCACTGGTCGGGGCGACCACCCGCTGCGGCCGGGTGAGGACCCGTCCGTCGGGGCCGGTGACGTTCTGGGAGACGATCGTGCTGGTGCTGTTGTCGAGCCCCCGGGTGGCCGAACGGGTGAGCGTCCAGGCGGTGGCGGCGGGGTCGGTGCGGGTGAACTCGGCGGTGTCGCCGTTGCTGTCCGTCAGGGTGAAGCCGGCGGCGAAGGAGCCGGTCAGGGTGAGGTTGGCGGCGCCGGGTTCGGGGACCCAGCCGGTGGCCGTCCCGTCGGCGGTGAAGCGCAGCGCCGTGCCGTCGGTGCGCCGGACGTCCAGCGAGGTGTCCGAGGTGCGGCCGATCGCGGTGTAGCCGGAGTCCTTGCGGCCGGTGGCGGTGCCGGAGAGCCACTCCTTGCCGAAGATCGCGGCCTGGCCCGCCTGGGCCGCGCCCTCCTGGGGGGCGCGGGAGGAGGCGGTGCGGGTGACGGCCGTGCCGAAGAAGGAGGCGTCGGTGCGGCCGAGGGCGTAGCCGCCGGTCAGCAGGTTGACGGTGCCGGGGCCGACGGCCGCGGTGGCGGCGTTGTCGGCGGTGCGGTCGACGATCGCCTTGAGCGGGTCGCTGGAGCCGGTGGCGCCGCCCGGGCCGGTGAAATCGGCCTTCAGCTGCACCGCGCCGTCGGGGCTGACGGTGGTGGCGGCGTCCCAGGCGAGTTCCGGGCTGCGGCCGGCGGTGAGCGCGAGCGGCCAGCCGGTGAGCGGGGTGCCGGCGGCGCTGACGTGGCCGGGCGGGACGGGTGCCCAGGCGTCGGCGTCCGAGCGCCGCCAGGAGAAGGTCACGGCGTCGAAGCGCGTGGCGTCGGCCTCGGCCTGGAGCGGCAGCCGGGCGGCGGTGCGCCGGCTGTCGGAGGGCCTGGCGATGCCGCCGGCGCCGGCGTGGAACTCGTAGGCCAGGGCCTCGGAGCGGTTGTCGGCCCGGTCCACGCTGCGCACCCGGAGGGTGTTGGTGCCGCCGTGGGTCGGCGTGGCCAGCAGGCTGACGGGCGCGTTGGTGCCGCCGGTGGCGATGCGGTTCCAGGTGCTGCCGTCCAGGGTCCACTCCAGCCAGCGGTGGTCCGCCGACGGGGGTGTGACCACGAAGGTGCCGCTCTGGCCGACGCCCTTGACCCAGGCGGCCGAGGGGTAGTCGGTGGAGGTCACGGCGGTCGGCGCGGAGGGCGCGGCGGTGTCCACCGTGAAGGTGCGCCAGGGCGACCAGGCGAGGTTGTAGTGGGTGCCGTCGTAGGGGTTGGAGCGGAAGCGGTAGGTGCGGCCGTCCTGGAGCAGGCCCGCCGGGACGGTCACGGACACCGGTTCCCCGCTGGCGCCCCACGGGGAGACCAGGTAGCCGCCGACCGGCTGGTCGGTGGCCGCGTCGACGATCTGGAAGGTGCCGTTGATCCGGTCGTTGTTGGAGTCGGCGAAGGTGTCGCGCAGGACGGGGGTCAGGGTGTTGACGGTGTAGACGCCGTCGTCCGCGAAGAAGGGCGGGCCGGCCTGCTGGTCGGTGCCGGTGCGGGGGCGGTAGTTGAAGGTGACCGACAGCTTGGGGATCTGGCTCGCGGCGGCGTTCCCGGAGTAGAACTTCTTCCACCCGGCGGTGTCGGCCTCGTTGGCGGCGCGCAGGCCCAGGCCCTGACGGCCCACCGTGGACTGGCCCGCCCAGTACTGGAGCAGCGAGGTGACGTCGGCGTTGACGTAGGCGCCGTTGGCGCAGTTCTGGCCGCGGGTCTCGGTGGACGTCGCGAACTTCTGCAGCCAGGCCGGCTGGTTGGTCCAGCGGCTGGCGGTCGTCGCGTTGTTGGTGTCCCAGACCTCCCAGGCGGCGGGCTTGGTGCAGTCCCAGGAGTGGAAGTTGTAGAGCGACAGGGTGGCCTTGGAGACCAGGGCGTCCTTGATGGGCGCCATGTCCCAGCTGATGAAGGAGCGGGCGATGCGGGGTTTGGTCTTCGGGACGTCCGCCCAGTCGCCCGGCCAGCCGATCTTCAGGTCGGTGGCGCTGGACGCGTCGGTCGTCTCGCCCTGCTGGACCCAGGTGTCGAAGACGTCGGACAGCCCGGTGTCCGAGGGGTCGACCGTCACGGGGTAGCGGGTCGCCGGGTCGGCGAGGAACGCGGCGTCGGGGCTGAGGCGCAGTTCGACGGTGTCGCCGGAGCGGGTGACCTTCAGGCCCACCGCTGCCCGGTGGGTGTGCTCACCGGACTTCGGGTCGACGGTGGCGTCCCACATGACCGGGGCGGGCATCGTGGAGAGTTCGCGCCCGGTGGCGGACTCGACGAACGTCACGCCGCCGTCCTCGTTCTGGCGCGCGTCGATCCCCGGGGCCTTGATCGGCAGGGTGTAGTCGGCGGGACCGGTGGGGCGCCGCTTGAGGATCACGGACTGCTCGTAGCCGGTGCGGGTGGCGTCGATGACGAGGTCCGCGTCGGGCAGGACGTCCTGGTAGGTGGCCCGGGCGCCGTCCAGACGGGGTTCGGGCAGGCCGCCCCGCCACTGCACCGCGACGCCCCGGCCGCCGGCGCTGAGGGTGAGCAGGTCCTCGGCCGGGGCGGCGGCGGCCTCGGCGAAGGAGGCGGCCCGCCGGGCGCTCGGCGCCCCGGCCAGGGCGAGCCCGCGCGGGTGGGCCTTGGAGGCGACGGAGCCGTCGGGGCGCTTGGCGAAGCTGACGTCGACGTCGGCCCAGTCGCCGTCCGGGCGGCGCATCCGCACCGGGCCGGCCGCGACCTCCAGGGTGAGGGTGCCATCGGGGTTGGCCCAGGTCGTCGCCGTCTCGGTGCGTTCGGTGGGCACCTCCACCGGCTTGCCGGTGAGCCGGGCCGCGAGCCGGGCGGAGGCCCGGTCGCGGGCCGGCTGCTGGGCCGCCGCGGGCTTGCGGTCGGCGGACGGCGGCTCGGGCTCCGGCCGGGCCGAGGCGGGCTGCACTCCGAGCAGCAGTCCGCCCAGCAGGGCGGCGGAGAGGGTGGCCGCCGTCCAGCGGCCGCGCGGTGCGCGGGTACGGGCACGGGTGCGGGAGCCGGGCGGGCCTCCCGCGGCGGGTGGGAACCATGACACAGGCACACTCCAGGGGCGATCGCCGGAACGGGACACTGTCCTTGGGTACGCACGTGCTCTCGGGCGGCGGCCCGCGCCGCGGATCCGCGCTCGGCGGATGCGGTGGCCCGGTACGGTGACATGGCGCTGTGACGTGGTGCGGAGGCCTGGAGCGGGGTGGACGCGGGGCCGCGCTGCTACGGCCGCCCGGGTCAGACGGCAATGTACATGACTACTTCATTCGCGGGCGCAGCACCGGCCGTGGCCGCGTCCACGGCCGATTCCCGCCCACGAACGGCCGGTTCCGCCCTCCCCGGGCAGCGGGCTGCGGGCGGCTACCAGGCGGGGTGGTCCAGGACCTCGACGACGGCCGCCGCCAGCGAGATGCCGGCGCCGTTGCCGAGGAGCAGGACGTGGTCGCCCGGGCCGACCTCGCCGGTGTCCACCAGGTGGGCCAGCGACAGGAACTGGTCGCAGGCGCCCAGGTGACCGAGCGTGCGCCCGAGGTCGAGCATGCCGCGTCCGGGGTCGATGCCCAGCGGGCGCAGCAGGCCCTCCAGGTAGCGGGGGTGGCCGGTGAAGACATGGGCGACCCGGGTGATGTCCGCCGGGGTGACGCCCGCCTCCTCGATCGCCCGGCGGGCGAGGTCGGTACGGGCCTGCGTGAGCTCGCGGGCCATGCTCAGGCGCAGGTCACGGTCGGTCACCCGGTCCGCGTAGGCGCCCATCCGCAGGCCCATGGGGATCCTGGTGCCGCCCGCCGGGCTCGGCGGGAAGAGGTCCTCCGTCCCCCGGTAGACCCGCTCCCAGGAGGAGAGCGAGGACTGGGCGACGGAGCGGATCCGCAGCGGTCCGGCGGTGGCGGACAGCAGCACCGCGCAGCCCGCGTCGCCGAGGATCGAGCCGCGGCCGGCGCCGAAGCCGTGGGCGTAGGTGAACCGGTCGATGCCCGGGGCGCCGAAGTTGTCGGCCGCCGTGACCAGGACGGCGGACCGCCGCGGGGCGTGGACCAGGTGGCCGTGGGCCAGCCGGGCGGCGTCCAGCATCGCGGTGCATCCCTGGTCCAGGCCGATCGCCGGCGCCGTGCCGCCGAGCACGTGCTGCTGCAGGTAGTGGGCGGCGTACCAGCCGTCCGGGCCCTGGTGGTAGGTGCCGGCGTGCAGCACCAGCCGGACGTCCTCGGCCCGCAGGCCGGAGCGCTTGAGGGCGAGCCGGCCTGCCTCGGCGGCGAGTTCCGGCGCCGGGGTGTCGTCGGCGACCGACACGCTCGTCCAGCCGTCGGCCAGGGCCTGTTCGGCGCCGGGCCGGCCGGCGGCGGCCTCGTCGGCGAGCGGCCGAAGCCGGGGCAGGTGCGCGGCCAGGCCGGCGATGTACAGGTGGTCCGTCCTCATGAGGTGCCCCCCAGGCCGGTCAGCAGTTGGCAGACGAAGACGGCCGGCAGGTAGCCGGCCACCGCCGCGACGGGCCAGCGCGCCGCCCCGGTACGGGTGAAGCGGCGCGTGGCGAGCACGACGAGCACCGGCGGCAGCAGCGCCGACCAGCCCCAGCCGGCCGCTGCGCCCGACCAGGGGCGCAGCACCGCCAGGGACACGGCGGCGGACCCGGCGGCGGCGGCGAGCGCCAGCGCGACGGTGGTCCGCAGGCCGAACACCCGGACGTAGCTGCGCTCGTACGGGCCCGGCGTGCGCACGATCTTGCGGGCCAGTTCGTGGTGGGTGGCCGCCAGCATGATCACCGCGAGCAGCGGGAGCACATGGCGGGCCTCCCGCCCGAGGGTGCCGGGGTCCGCGCCGGTGTCGTGCAGGAACACGGCGTAGAGGTAGAGGTTGAGCAGGATCTGCACCGGGGAGCTCAGCAGCACGCCGGTGACCATCGCGTCGCCGCGCGGCCACCCGAGCCGCAGCTCGGCCCCCACCAGCAGGGCGGTGTAGCCGAACTGGGCGGCGAGCAGCAGCAGGGCGGGGCGGTCGCCGGCGTTGAGCAGGAGCAGCAGCGCGGCTCCGACGGCGGCGAGCACGTACAGGTCGCGGGGCAGGACCGCGCCGCGGGCCAGCGGGCGGGACGGGTTGTGGCGCCGGTCGTAGGGCAGGTCGCGCAGGTCGTCGGCGGCGCGCAGCAGGAGCAGGTCGACCAGGACGGTGAGGGCGGCCGTCACCGTGCCCCAGCCGGGCCGCCAGTGCGTGACGCGCTCGTCGGCGGCGGCGAACAGACCGGTGGCGCCCAGCGCCCAGGCGGCGGCGAACACCAGGGAGAGCGGCAGCGGGAAGCTGCCGCGGACGAACGCGGCGAGCCGGGCGGCGAGCGGGGCCGGTGCGACGGTCGCGACGGGCGAAGCGGAGGGGGCCGGGAGGGTGGGCCGGTGCGTCATGCCGGCCGCCTCGTGGCCGGTGCGGCGGCGCTCCAGCGGACCGGAAGCCGTCGGACGCCGTTGATGAACATCGTCCGACGCCACTCCAACTCCTCCTCCGGGACGGCGAGTTCCAGTTCGTCGAAGCGGCGCAGCAACGCGCCGACACCGATCCGCAGCTCGGCGCGGGCGAGTTCGGCCCCGAGGCAGAGGTGGCGGCCGTACCCGAAGGCGAGGTGGGCGGCGACGTCCGGGCGGTCGGGGTCGAAGGCGTCCGGGTCGGCGAAGACCGCCGGGTCGCGGTTGGCGGCGTCGGTGAGTGGGACGACGATCCGCCCGGCCGCCACCGGGCAGCCGCCCAGCTCGGTGTCCTCGGTCACCAGGTGGGGCGCGCCGCCCGTGTTGTTGAGGGAGGTGAAGCGGAGCATCTCCTCGACCGCGGCCGGGATCCGCTCGGGCCGCTCGCGCAGGGTCCTGAGCAGCGCGGGGTGGCGCAGGAGCAGCAGGACGCACATGCCGAAGGAGTTGCCGGTGGTCTCGTAGCCGGCCATCAGCATCCCGGAGCCGAGGGCCACCACCTCGCGGTCGGACAGCCGTTGGCCGGGGTCGTCGTCGGGGCGCAGGGCGAGCCTGGTGAGCAGGTCGTCCGCCGGGGTGCCGGCCGCGGCGGCGCGCCGCTTGTCCGCGACGAGGGCGGTGAAGTAGTCGTCCATCCGGGCCTGGGTGGCGGCCACTTCCTCGCGGGTGTGGCCGGAGGTGGACATCAGGACGTCGACCTCCGCGCGCAGCGTCGCGCCGTCGTCGATCGGGACGCCGAGCACCTCGCAGATGACCCGCATCGGGAAGGGCACCGTGAAGCCGCCGACCAGGTCGGCCTCGCCGGAGGGGGCGCCGCCGGTCAGTTCGTCGAGCAGCTGCTCGGCGAGGGCCTCCAGACGGGGGCGCAGCAGCCGGACCCGGCGCGCGGTGAAGGCGGGCAGGATCGCCCGGCGGCGGCGGGTGTGGTCGGGCGCGTCGGCGGTGGCCAGCAGGACGGACTCGGTCTTGCGGGCGAACAGCGGGCGGGCCAGCTCGGTGTAGCCGGCGCGGCTGAAGCGGTCGTCGCCGAGGACGGCGGTGACGTCCTGGTGACGGGTGACCAGCAGGGCGGGCTGCCCGCTGGACAGCTGGACGGGGTGCGGGGTACCGGTGCGCCGCAGGCCGTGGTAGGCGTCGGGCGGGCGGACGTCGCCGGCGGGCGGGAACGGGAAGCGGGCCGGGTCGGTCATGGCGTCTCGCCCTTCTCGGTGCTGAGGGTGGGGCCGGGCGGCTGCTCGGCGGACTGCTCGGCGGTCTGCTCCGCGGGCTGTTCGGCGGGCTGTTCGGCCGGTGGGAGCAGGCGCACGGTCCCGGCGGTGCCGTCGATCTCGATCCAGGCGCCGTCCGGGATCGCGGTGGTGGCCTGCGGGACGGCGACCACGGTGGGCACGCCCAGCAGCCGGCCGGTGATCGCGGTGTGCGACAGCAGGGTGCCGCGCTCGACGACCATGCCGGCGGCGGACATCATCAGGAACAGCCAGCCCGGGTCGGTCTCCCGGGCGACCAGGATGCGCCCGGTGGCGAGGTCGGGGTCGGTGGACGGGTCGAGCACCACCGCCGCCCGGCCCCGGACCACACCGCCGCTGGAGCCGATCCCGCGCAGCAGGCCGTCGCCGACGGCCCCGGCCGCGTCCACCGCCACGGCGTGCGGCAGGGCCCGGGCGAGCGGCAGGCCGGCCGGGGTGCCCAGCAGGGCGGGCCGCTGCGGGTTGCCGGCCCACTCCTCGCGCTGGGCGCGCCGCAGTGCCACCAGGGCGCGCAGGTCGCGGACGGTCCCGGTGCCGTCGAAGGCGCCGATGACCTCCTCGACGGTCAGATCGGCGACGTCGAGCCGGTCGTCCAGGACGCCGGTGCGGGCGAGTTCGGCACCGAGCCGCCACATCACCTCCCGGGAGAGGCCGAACAGCTGGGTGCGGCAGAACCGGGTGTCCTCGCGGATCCGGGCGAGGTCCCGGGCGAGGGAGGTGAGGCCGAGCAGGACGGCGCGCTGCGCCGGGTTGGGGCACACCTCGCGCAGCCGCTCGCGGGCGCGCCGGGCGGCGGCCTGCTCGTCGGCCCGGTTGGCGGCGACGGTCGCTCCCTGGCGCACCAGCGGGCGGATCAGGGCGAGCACGGTCCACGGGCGCTGGCGGGGGGTGGGCTCCTCCAGCTTGAGGTCGTGCAGCGCGCGGTCGCCGTAGCGGGCGAGGTAGCCCCGGGCGGCGTCGGCGACGGCCACGCCGTGGCGGCCGGAGACGATCTGCTGCCAGAGCTGCTCGGGGTCGGCTGCGTCGTCGAGCACGGCGGCTCGCAACTCGGGCACCCCGCCGACCAGTTCGGCCAGGCCCATGGCCGCGCGGACCGCCTCCAGCGAGCGGTTCTCGCGCCCGCCGCCCATCAGTCCGACCAGGACCTGCGGGCCCTCGCCGGTCCAACGGCGCAGCAGGGTGCCACCCGCACCGAGCACCACGAGGGCGAGGAAGGCGTTGACCAGGGTGACGCCCCAGCGCTCGCCGGCGCGTTCCCACAGCCGGCGGTAGAAGGCGATCAGCTCCTCGGGCGAGTCGCCCACGGCCTCCGCCTCCGCCATCTGCCGGTCCCACCAGCGCAGGAAGCCCTTAACCTGCCAGGGGTGCGCGAGGCTGCGCCAGGCGAGGCGGGGCAGCGCGCGGGCGACCGCCGGGGCGGCCCAGCGGCGCTCGGCGCGGGCCGGGCCGGCGATGCCCATCGCCTGTTCCCAGCCCTTGCGCACCAGTTCGAACATCGGCATCTGCCCGTGCAGGGCCTGCCAGTCGTCCAGCCGGTAGTAGACCTGGCCCTCCAGATAGCCGACCATCCGGGCGAGGCGGTGCGCGTTGTCCCGCACCCAGGACTCGGGCACGCCCATCCGCCGGTAGAGGTCGGCGAAGGAGCGGCGGTAGAACTCGCGGGACTGGGAGTAGGTGAGGGCGCCCGAGACGCCGGGGAAGCTCTCGGTGATGTTGTGGTTGCCCCAGTAGACCCGGGCGGGCTCCTCGGCCGGGGCGGCGGGCTCCTCGGTCGGGGCGGCGGCGGGCGCGGTGACCATCGGGCGGGCCTGGAGCAGGTGGACGGTGCCGTCCTCGGTGAGGGCGCCCTCGATGTCCTGCGGGACGCCGAACAGCTCCTCCACCCGCGCGGCCAACTCCCCCACCGCGCGCACCTGGTCGTCGTCGAGGACCGGCACGTCCGCCAGCTCCCCGGCGACCGGCAGCAGGACCGGCGTACCGGAGGCAGCGCCCTCGGGCAGGCCCATCGACCACCGCTTGTGCACGGTCCGGGCGTTCACCGCGCCGGTGGCCGGGTCCTGGAAGAAGTGGTCGATGTCCGCCTTCTCCTGGACGACGCCCTCGCCGATGCCGTACGCGGCCGCGACCACCCGGCGCGCCGAGCCGTCCCGGGGGTCGCGGGTGAACGCGACGAACGACCGGGTGCCGAGCACCATCCGCTGCACGCCGACCGCGACCCGGGCCCGGCGCGGGTCGAGTCCGCGCAGGATGCGGTAGCGGACCGCCTGGGCGTTGAAGGCCGAGGCCCAGCAGCGCACCACGGCGTCGGCCAGGCCGTCCTCGTCGACGTAGAGGAAGCTGTCGCTCATGCCCGCGAAGGGGTCGACGGCGCTGTCCTCCCCCATCGCCTCGTCCGGGCGGCCGGCCGACGAGGCGGCGGCCGGCGGATCGGCGTGCGGCGAAGTGGCGTCCGGCGAGGTGGCGTCCGGCGAGGTGGCGGGCACGACGCAGGCCCGGACCGCGACCAGGCCCTCCGGCCCGGCGATCGCGGCGAACTCCTTGCGGACCCGCTCGGCGAGCGCCGGGGGCAGGTCCGAGGAGGCCAGCGCTTCGCGGGCCGCCGCGCACCAGGCCTCGACGGCGTCCCGCGCGGCGCCGTCGGCCGGCAGCGGCGGCAGTGCGGGGCGCAGCGCGTCCAGGGCCCGGTCGAAGGCGGCGGCGGGCAGGCAGAAGAAGTCCGGCACCCGGAACCCGGCCTGCCGCAGCAGCTCCTGACGGGCGAACTTGTGCCCCACCCGCGCGGCGTCGGCCAGCGCGGCGCCGTCGGCCGACGCGGTCACCACGAGCTCAGTCATCCGACCCACCGCCCCATTCCGCGCCGCCCCAGCCGTCCAGGTGCAGCACACTGTCGACGGACCGGCGCGGCGCCGGTCCGAATCCGTCCCCCACCACGTGCGCGGTGGGGATCAGCGCCCCCTGGCGCACGCCGTCCGGCAGTCCGAGGATGTCGGCGACCTCCCGCTCCGCGTCCAGGTGCACCGTGGTCCACGTCGTGCCGAGGCCGCGGGCGCGCGCGGCGAGCATGTAGCTCCAGGCGGCCGGCAGCAGCGAGCCCCACACGCCCGCCTGGTTGCCCTCGGGCAGCGGCCGGCCGCCGAGGTCCAGGCAGGGGATCACCAGGACCGGCATCTCGTGCAGGTGCTCGGCCAGGTGCCGGCCACCGGTCAGCATCCGGTCGGTCACCCCGACGCCGGACGTCCCGGCGGAGGCGGACGGCGGGTAGCGGACCTCGAAGACCCGTCGGTAGACCTCCGCGATGCGCTTGCGCAGGTCGTCGTCGGTCACCACCAGCCAGTGCCAGCGCTGGGTGTTGCCGCCGTTGGGCGCCTGCAGCGCGATCTCCACGCACGCGCGCACCTGGTCGAGGTCCACCGGGCGCGTCGGGTCCAGGCGCAGGCGCACCGAGCGGGTGGTCGTCAGCAGTTCGTCCGGGGTCTCCGGCAGGCGGACCCGCGCCGGGCGGGCGGGCGCGCTCACCACAGCCCCGGCACGAGGCGGGCGTGGCCGTCCGCGTAGGCGCGGTAGCCGGGGATGTGCACCAGCATCCGCTCCTCGGTGCGGATCCGGAAGGTGATCGCGGCACAGAGCGCGACCAGCAGGACGGCGCTCAGCGGGTTCAGGAAGAACGCGACGAACCCGAGGTGCGCCGACAGCATCCCGGCGTAGGCGGGGTGGCGGATGAAGCGGTAGACGCCCCAGGTGACCACCTGGTGGTCGCTCTGGCGGGTGACGTGGTGGGAGTAGAACCGTCCCAGGGTGTGGATCGCGACTTGGCGCAGCACGACCCCGCCGACGAACACCGCCGCCGGGACCAGCAGCAGCGGCGACCAGCCGTGCCAGGGCAGCGGGCCGAGCACGGCCGCGGAGACCGTCGCGATCCGGGCCGCCGCGTAGAGCAGCAGGGTCGCCGACTCGCGCGGTGCGGCGCCGGAGCTGCGGAAGGTCACCGGGATCTCGACCGCCAGCCAGCCCAGGTAGCAGGCGGCCAGCACGGCCGCGACCAGGTCCACCGGCTCGCCCGCGTGCCGCAGGTGGACCACCAGACCGGTGCCGACCGCGAGGACCGCGAGGACGAACAGGAGTCGCGGCGCGCGCACCGCCCAGGGCGATCCCGCGCCGCCCGCCATCGGTTCCACCGTACTCATCGGGCCGCCCTCCGCTTCAGATAACCGGCACGGCTGAGGGTCTGGACGCCGATCTCCAGGCGTCCGTGCCGTTCGCCGCTCTCCACGTCCACCACCGCGAACCGGAACACCGACCGCAGGCCGCGCGCCGGTGCGAACTCCCACCACAGCTCCAGCGGCACCGTCGTCGGCAGGCCGGTCGGCAGGTCCGCCTCCAGCGACAGCCAGAGCATCTGCGCGTCCGCGTCCCGGCCGTGGGCCGTGTGGCCCAGCAGTGTCGCCAGCTGCCGGGCCGACTCGATCAGCGCGGCCGGGGTGTGCGCCCCGGTGCCCGCCAGCCGGTGTCCCGGCGGGGGCACCAGCACGGCCGCCCGCTCGACCCGCGCCGGGCCGCCCACCAGGACGTTCTCCGGCAGGTGGCGGTGGACCAGGGCCTGGTCCGCGGGCGCGCCGCCCTCCCGGCCGGGGCCTGCGAGCAGGGCCCGGACGGCCTCGGCCGGTACGACCGGCCCGCCGCCGTCGAGCGCGACCGAGGCCCGGCAGACGGTCGTCCCGTCCTGCACGGCCAGCAGTCGCCATGCCGGTCCGTCGTCGGCCGGGGCGGGCTCGCTGTGCAGCCACACCGGCCGGCCCAGCTCACACATCCGGTCGAAGGTCAGCGACAGCCGCATCCGCCCGTCGGCCGCGCCCGCCCGCCGCGGTGCCAGCGCCCGGACCTCGTCCAGGATCGCGGCCACCAGCACCATCCCGGGCACATGGTCGAGCGGATGGTCGAAGAAGCACCGGTCCCGCTCGTCCACCGCGACCGGGACGGCCTCCTCCGGGCTCGCCCCGGGGCCGATCGAATTTCCTGACGCCTCGTCAGAGCTCGATCTCGAACCCTTGTGTCGACTGCTTCTTGACGGTCCGTCTGTTTCCGACGTGACGTCAGTTCTGAATGATTTGCCTGATACCAACGATGTCACGAGGACAGAGGTAACCATCGATCACCGAACCGGACAACCCGGACCTCACAACACCGGCAAGTCCCGACCCGACCGGCCGGAAACACACCCCTCGGTGGCCGGAAACCCATCGCGCCGCCCCCCGGGAGGCGCCCGGGAAGCGGCGCAGAGCGACCGGCACCACCCGGGTGCGGGCTGCGGTCAGGCGGTGGCCTCCGCCGCGGCGCGGCCGGCCGCCCGGCCGGAGAACAGGCAGCCGCCGAGGAAGGTGCCCTCCAGGGCGTTGTAGCCGTGGACGCCACCGCCACCGAACCCGGCCGCCTCACCGGCCGCGTAGAGCCCCGGCACCGGCGCGCCGTCGGCGCCGAGCGCGCGGGAGCCGAGGTCGGTCTGGATGCCGCCGAGGGTCTTGCGCGTGAGCACGTGCAGCTTGACGCCGATCAGCGGGCCCGCGGCCGGGTCGAGCAGCCGGTGCGGGGTGGCGGTGCGGCCGAGGCGGTCGCCGAGGTAGCGGCGGGAGTTGTGGATGCCCTGGATCTGGGCGTCCTTGCTGAAGGGGTTTGCCAACTGCCGGTCACGGGCCTGGATCTGATGGCGCATCATCGTCGCGTCCAGCAGCGGGCTCTCGGTCAGCGCGTTCATCCTCGCGACCAGGTCCTCCAGCGTCGCGGCGGTGACGAAGTCCTCGCCGTGCCGCTTGAACGCCTCGACCGGGGCGGGCGCACCCTTGCTCAGCAGGCGCTCGCGCACGAAGGCCGTGCGGTCGCCGGCGGTGATGTCCGGGTTCTGTTCGGAGCCGGAGAGGGCGAACTCCTTCTCGATGATCTTCTGGGTCAGCACGAACCAGGAGTGGTCGTGGCCCGCCAGTTCGGGATCGGTGCGCAGGTGGCGCAGGGTGCCCAGGGTGTCGTAGCCGGGCAGGCAGGGCTCGGGCAGGCGGCGGCCGAGCGCGTCGAACCACATCGAGGAGGGGCCGGGCAGGATCCGGATGCCGTGGCCGGGCCAGATGGGGTTCCAGTTGTGCAGGCCCTCGGTGTAGTGCCACATCCGGTCGCTGTTGACCAGCCGGGCCCCGGCCTCGGCGGTGATCGCGAGCATCCGGCCGTCCACGTAGGCGGGGACGCCGGTGACCATGCGCCGGGGCGGGCTGCCCAGGCGGGCGGGCCAGTGGGCGCGGACCAGGTCGTGGTTGGCCCCGATACCACCGGCGGCCACCACGACGGCCTGGGCTGTGAGTTCGAAGTCGCCCGTCTCCTCGCGGTTGGAGGCCGCGCCGCGCACCGAGTCGTCGGCCGCCAGCACACGGCCGCGCACACCGGTCACCGCGCCGTCGGTGACGACGAGCTCGTCCACCCGGTGGCGGTGGCGGAAGGTCAGCAGCCCGTCGGCGGCGGCCTGCCGGGCGTAGCGGGCGAAGGGCTCGACCACGCCGGTGCCGGTACCCCACGCGACGTGGAAGCGGGGCACCGAGTTGCCGTGCCCGTCGGCGCGCAGGTCGCCGCGCTCGGCCCAGCCGACCGTGGGCAGGAAGCGCAGCCCGTGCCCGGCCAGCCAGGAGCGCTTCTCCCCGGCCGCGAACTCGACGTAGGCGCGGGCCCAGCGCACCGCCCAGCTGTCCTCGTCCTCCTGGCGGTCGAACTGCGCGCTGCCCCGCCAGTCGCTCCAGGCGAGCTCGAAGGAGTCCTTGACGCGCATCCGGCGCTGTTCGGGCGAGTCGACCAGGAAGAGTCCGCCGAAGGACCACCAGGCCTGGCCGCCGAGGTTGGCGGCGTTCTCCTGGTCGACCAGGATCACCCGGCGCCCCCGGGAGGTGAGTTCGTGGGCGGCGGTGAGTCCGGCCAGGCCGGCTCCGACGATGATGACGTCCGTGTCCATGGGTGTCCTCGGGGAAGTGCCGTCACGGGCCCGCTCGGGGGGGCGGGGCAGTGGGCCCGGGCGGTGCGGGAGGGTGGCGAGGGAGGGTGGTGAGGGGAAGGCGCACTGCCGACGGGGGTCTGTTGCGGCCTGCGGTCAGCCGGCCGGGCGGTCGCGCTCCCCCGGGGAGTTCAGCAGCACGTCGGCGAGCCGGCGGATGTCGTCGGCCATGTCGATCCGGGGATCGAGCAGCCACTGGAGTTGCAGGCCGTCCGTCGCGGCGATCAGGATCCGGGCCGCCCAGGCGGCTTCGGCGGCGCGGTCCGCGTCCACGGCGCCCGCCCGCGCGTCGGGCACCGGCCCGTCCGAAACCGGCCCGTCCGGGACCGGCCCGGCGGAGGCCTGCTCGACGAGCTGCTCGGCGAACCGCCGGCGGTAGCGGTCGTAACGCTCGCCGAAGTAGTCGTGGGCCGGGTGGTCCGGCTCGGCGGCGGCCGCGGCGAGGTCCACGAAGAGCTTGACGAGTCCGGGGGTCGACGCGTTGGCCGCCAGGACCTGCAGGAAGTCGTCCGCGCCGCGGGCCTCGAACGCTCCGAAGCGCTCCTCCGCGGCGGCGTCGCGGGCGGCGAGCACGGCGGTGAGCAGGGCCTCCCGGCCGCCGAAGTGGTGCAGGACCCCGGCGTCGGTCATCCCGACCCGCTGGGCGATGTCGCGCACCGACACCTTGCGGCTGCCCGCCTCGGCGTAGGCGGCGAGCGCGGCCTCGATGATCTGCTGCCGCTTCGAGGAGGTCTTGGCGTAGGGGCCTCTCGGCTTGGTCATGAGCGGAGTCTACGAGGCACCCGGAGCGCCGGGAAGCCCAAAACCTTGAGTTTCTAAGTTTTTGTGGGCCGGCCCGGCGCGGCCCTGCCCGGCCCTGCCCGGAAGAACCCGGCAGGGCCAACCCCCGTACGCCGAAAGGCGAACACGCGGGGCGGTGCCTCCCTAGGCTGAGACGACTCCACACGTGGCGTCGATTCCTGATTCCTCGTAGGCCCCAACGTTAAGGAACCGCACCATGCGCATCACTCCCCTCCTCCGGATCTCCGCGGTGGCTCTGGCCGCGATGGCCTCGACCGTCGCCGTGACACCCGCCCGGGCCGCCGCTCCCCCACTGAGCACGCCCACGGCGATCGCCCACCTCGACCTCGCCCGGGGCCAGCAGCCGGAGAACATCACCGTGCTGCCGAACGGCAACACCGTGGTGACCTTCGCCTTCTCCCGCGAGCTGGCCGAGATCGACCGCCACGGCGCCGTCCGCGTCCTCGCCACCCTGCCCGCCCCCGCGCCGGGTTCGGCCACCCCGGCCCTGACGGCCCCGTTCCTCGGCGGCGTCGTGCGCGCGGACAACGGCGTCCTCTACTTCATCTACGCGACCGGGACCGCCGACCTCACCGGCATCTGGCGGCTCGCCCCCGGCGGCGCCCCCGAGCGCGTCACCGCCCTGCCCGCCGACGCCCTGCCCAACGGCCTCGCCCGGGACGAGCGCACCGGTTTCCTGTACGCCGCGGACTCCGTCCTCGGCACCGTCTGGCGGATCCCCGCCGGCGGGGGCACCGCCGTCCGGTGGGCCACCGACACCGCCCTGCAGCCGAACGGCTTCCTCGGCGCCAACGGCATCAAGATCCACGACCACGCCGCCTGGGTGTCCAACCTGGACAACGGCACCCTGCTGCGCATCCCGATCCGGGGCGACGGCACCGCCGGCCCGGCCCGGGTCGTCGCCACCGGCCTGCCCAGCATCGACGACTTCGCCTTCACCGGCCGCGGCGACCAGATCCTGGCCGCCCTCAACGGCAGCAGCGAGATCGCGCTGATCACCGGCAACGGCAGCCACACCATCGTGCTCGACCACGCGGACGGCCTGCAGAACCCCACCTCCCTCGCCGTCCGCGGCGACCGCGTCTGGATCGCGGACGCCGCGTACGTCACCCGGCAGGACCCGAACCTCCTGACGGCCCGCCTGGGCCGGACCACCTCGCACTGACCCGACGCCGGTGCGGCTGGCCCCGGAGCACGGCCGACGACCCGTCCACCCGAAACCCTTCACGAAACAATCCCCGAAGAACCCCCGTGAGGTCCTTGACCGGCGGGGGTCGTTAGTATGTGTCCGCACGCAAGGCCCGGCGGAGCTCTGCCGACCTCCCGTGGCACCGCCCGTGACCCTCGACGCCGGGCGCACCACGAGGTTCACCGAATCCGGGCCTTCGAGCAGCGAGGTGACGGCACACCGACCGGAGCGGGTGCGGCCGCGGCCCGGGTGCCCGGGCCCGCCGACCGGTGGACCACTCCCCTTCAACCCGGCTTCCCCGGGGGTTCGAGTCCTTCGTGTACCCCTGGACCCGGGAGGCCCGCGCCGCCCCTTCCCCGGCGCGGTCCGTTCCCGTCCGCATCCGCCAACGAACGTCAGCTCAGGTACCTCCATGCACCCCCATACCGCCCCCATCGACGGTTTCCACTACGGCTGGATCAACCCGGTCCTGTCCTACCTGGTCGCCTGCCTCGGAGCCGCACTCGGCCTCCGCTGCACCGTCCGCGCCCTGGACCTGCCGCCGCGCCGGCGGCTCGGCTGGCTGCTGCTCGGCGCCGCCGAGATCGGCTGCGGCATCTGGACGATGCACTTCATCGCGATGCTCGGGTTCACCGTCACCGGCTCGACCATCCTCTACAACGTGCCGCTGACACTGTGCAGCCTGCTGCTGGCGATCGCGGTCTGCGGCCTCGGCATCCTCTACGTCGGCTACCGGCCGCGCCGCCTGTCCACCCTGCTGGTCGGCGGCACGGTGATGGGTCTGGGCGTCGCGGCGATGCACTACCTCGGCATGGCCGCGATGCACGTCCAGGGGCAGGTCTCCTACGACACGGCCACGGTGGCCGCCTCGGTCGCGATCGCGGTGGCCGCGTCCACCGTCGCGCTGTGGATGACGCTAAACATCACCGGTCTGCTCGCCTCGCTGGCCTCGGCGCTGATCGCCGGAGTCGCCGTGGTCGCCATGCACTACACCGGCATGGCGGCGGTCTCGGTCGTGCTGGACGGCCGCACTCCGGCCGCCGGCCTGCCGGCCTCGCAGTTCATCACCCCGCTCGCGGTGGCGATCCTGGTACTGCTCGCCCTCGGCGGGATCGCGCTGATGCTGTCGCCGCAGGACACCTCGCTGTCGGGCCGGGGCGACGCCGCCAAGCCGGAACCGGTGCGGGTGCCGCTGTTCGACCGGCGCGGGTGATCCGTCGCCGGACGGACCGGACGGCCTCGACTCCGTACGACGGCTCATCGGCAGAACCACGTGAACCGCCGACGCCACGCCCTGCGAGCCGGGAAGCGCTCGCAGGACGTGGCGTGGGCCGGGGCTCCGCAGGAGCGCCGTGGCCGGCTACGCGCTGGTGCTGGTGGTGTCGTTGCGGCCCTCCAGGACGACGGCCGGCTCCAGCGGGGAGGCGATCTCCTGGCCCTTGCTGTGCGAGGCCCAGTCGCGGATGCCGACGAGGACCATGATGAAGAAGATCCCGTAGACGATGCCGGAGAAGTACAGCTCGGAGTGGATGGCGAGCGGCACGCCGACCAGGTCGACGGCCAGCCAGACGAACCAGAACTCCACGTACCGGCGGGCCTGGGTGTACATCGCCAGGATCGAGCCGACGAAGATCCAGGCGTCGGCGAGGACCATCCACCAGGGGGCGCCCGGGTAGAAGGAGGCGTCGGTCGCCTTGAGCAGCGCGGCGAACCCGAAGGTGCCGACGGCCATGACGCCGATCAGGGCCGAGCGCTCCTGCCAGGAGGCCCAGCGGACGTTGATCGTGCCCTCCTGCTGGCGGCTGCGCCGCCAGGTGGCCCAGCCCCAGGACGCCGAGGCGATGATGACGACCTGTCGGGCGGCGTTGCCGCCGAGGTGGACGTTGAGGCTGGCGATCAGCAGCAGGACCGATCCGAGGATCTGCACCGGCCAGGCGACGAGCGAGCGGCGCAGGGCGAGCCAGACGGTCGCGAGCGCCAGGATGTTGCCGAAGAAGTCGGACCAGTAGACGGGGATGCCGAAGAAGCTGAACTGCTCGTTCAGCCACTGGAGTGCGCTCATGACCAAACACCTTTGTTTGCTGGGGGAACAAGCCTGGGTGTGAGCTGCGGCCCGGGACGGGGCCGGTGACGAGGCGTGGAGCGACGGTGGTGGGGGGGAAGGACCGTGCGCGGGTGCCTCAGGGAGCGGTGCCGCGGTGTGCGGCGAGCGCGTCCTCGCGGACGCTCTGCCCGTGCGCCGAGGCGAGGAGGGCCTCGGAGCGCCGGACGTCCTCCCGCACGGCCCGTACCAGGGCGGCGGGAGAGGGGAACTTGACGGTGTCGCGGATCCGTCCGGCGAACCAGACGGTGACCCGCTCGCCGTAGACGTCCTCGTCGAGGTCGTGGCAGTACGCCTCGACGTGGACGTCGGCGGTGTCGCAGAAGGTGGGGTTGGAGCCGACGCTGATCGTCGCGGGGTGGACGGCGCCGGTGCGGTGGCGGACCACCCAGCCGCTGTACACCGCGGCCGGCGGGACCGGGGAGTCCGGGCCGGCGGCGATGTTGGCGGTGGGGAACCCGAGCCCGTGGCCCCGGCCGGCGCCGTGCACCACCGTGCCGGTGAGGTGCGGGCGGGCGGCCGGGGTCACGGGCACGGGGGTCTCACGCATGGGGCAGGAGCTCGCGGAACTGGCTGGTGTGGAAGACGAGCGGCTCCACGCCGGCGAAGAGTTCGGCGCTCAGCAGTTCCAGGAGCACGATCTCGTGGTCGCCACCGTCGTACGTCGCGCCGACCCTGGCGGTCAGCCACAGCGCGGCGTCCTCGATGAGCACGGCGCCCTCGGGCGTCGCCGTCCACCCGACGCCGTCGAAGCGCTTGCCCTCGCGGGAGGCCAGGCGCCGGCACAGCGCGCCCTGGCCGTGGCTGAGCACGCTCAGCCCCACGACCGGTGCCGACGCCAGCCGCGGCCAGGTGGTGGAGGTGCGGGCGACGCTGACGGCGACCATCGGCGGCTCCAGCGAGATCGAGACGAAGGAGCTCGCCGCGAACCCGACCGGCTCGTCCCCGCGCAGCGCGCTGATCGCGACCACGCCGGTGGGGTAGGCCCCGAAGGCCTGTCGCAGGGTCGCGGCGTCCAGTTCCGCCGGCGTGGACGTGCCGGCCGGATCGTGGGCAAGGGTGGCCATGGTCATCGACATCCTCTCGTCATCGTCTCGTCGCGGGTGCGGTTCTCAGTGCCGGTAGCGGGCGGCCGGGTGGCTGGCCGGCAGCGCCCGGTCGTCCGCGCCGGTGAGCCGCTCGCGCAGGCTCTCGCCGGCCGTGTACTCGCCGCGGAAGACGCCGCGCTTGCGCAGGATCGGCAGCACCGACTCGACGAACTCGACCGTCGAGGCCGGCTGGACGGCCGGGGAGAGCAGGAACCCGTCGAGGTCGGCGCCCTCGGCGAGCGCGCAGATCTCGTCGGCGATCTCCTCGGCCGTGCCGACGACCGGACGGGCGCCGACGCCGTGGGTGTGCCAGTCGGCGAGGACGTCGCCGACCGTCTTGCCGGCGAAGCGGGCCACCTGGGTCTGCGACATCTCGGTGGACAGCTCGGTCATGGGCGTGTCGGGCGCGTAGGAGGAGAGGTCGAGCCCGGTGAACATGGCGTAGCTGGCGACGGTGACCTCGGGCCGCTGGGCGTCCAGGATCCGCTGGTAGCGGCGCTCGGCGTCGGAGGTGCTGGCGCCGACGACGCAGGAGAACGCCGACATCACCTTCACCTGGTCGGCCCGGCGGCCGGCCTTGACCGCCTCCTCGCGGATGGAGGCGGTGTGCCCGGCGAGCTGCTCGACGGAGCCGCTGCCGACGAACATGCACTCACCGTGCCGGCCGCCGACCCGGCGGCCGGCGGGCGAGGCGCCGGCCTGGAAGAGGACCGGGGTGCCCTGCGGGGAGCGCGCGGTGTTGCCGTAGCCCTGCGAGCGGAAGAACGGTCCCTCGTGGCTGACCAGGTGGACCTTGGCGGGGTCCGCGAAGCGGCCGTCCTTGTCCTTCTCCAGCGCGTCCGGCTCCCAGGCGCCCTCCCAGTACTTGTAGACGAGCTCCAGGAAGTCCTCGGCCATCCGGTAGCGGTCGTCGTGCGCCACCATCTCCATGCCGAAGGCCTTGACGGCGGTGTCGGCGGTGCCGGTGGTCACCACGTTCCAGCCGATCCGGCCGCCGGAGAGCTGGTCCAGGGTGGCCATCCGGCGGGCGAAGGCGTACGGCGGCTCGACCAGGACGGAGCCGGTCATCACCAGGCCGAGGTTGGTGGTCGTGGACAGCAGTGCGGAGGCCACCACCACCGGGTCGAGCCGCGGCAGGTCGAGGGTCTCCTCGGTGGCGATCGGCGGGCGGGTGCCGTCGATCTCCGACCAGCCCCAGGCGTCGGCCAGGAACAGGAAGTCCAGCTTGGCGTCCTCACAGAGGGTGGCGAGCTCGCGCCAGTAGCCGAGGGTGTCGAAGAGGTGCCGCCGGCTGTCGGGGTGGCGCCAGGTGGCGGTGCCGCTCGCGTTGGTCTGGGCGTTCTCGAACAGGCCGATCTTGAGGTTCTTCATGGGGTGGTTCTCCGTAGTGCTGGTGAGGGACCCGTGGGGGGAGTTGTCAGGAAGCGGAAGGGAGGGCGGGGGCGTCGAGCTGGGCCGCGTAGGGCATGGAGGACTGCGCCCCGAGGCCGGTGACGGCGTGCGAGGCCGCGCGCACGGCGCGCCGGACGGCGGCCGGCAGGGTGGCACCGCGGCCGAGGGAATCGGCGAGGGCGCCGCAGAAGGTGTCGCCGGCGCCCACCGTGTCGACCGCGTGCACCCGCGGCGCGGGCACGTGGGTGACGCCGGCGCCGCGGCCCTCCCTGAGCAGGGCGCCGTCCGCCCCGAGCGTCACCACGACGGCCCGGGACGGGAGCGCGGCGTGCTCCAGCAGCTCCCGCGCTTCGGACAGACCGGCGGGCCGGGCGGTCCCGAGCAGGGAGGCGAGTTCGCCGAGGTTGGGCACCAGGACGTCGACCGCCGCGAGTACCCCCGGGTCGACCGGGCGGGCCGGCGCGGGGTTGAACACGACGGTCCCGCCCTGCTCACGGGCGCGCAGGACCGCCAGGTCGACCACCTCGGGGACGATCTCGTTCTGCACCAGGACGACCTCGCCCGGCGAGCGAACCAGCCGCGCGGGCAGGTCCTCGACGCCGAGCGCGGCGTTGGCGCCCGGGTTCACGACGATGGTGTTCTCGCCCGCGCCGTCGACGACCACCGCGGCGAGCCCGGTCGGGTGCTTCTCGTCGGAGCGCACCTCGGTGACGTCGATGCCCTCGGCGGCGAGCGCCGCCAGGATGGCGGCCGCGTCGGTACCGACCCGGGCCACCAGCCGCACCCGCGATCCGAGCCGGGCGGCGGCGACCGCCTGGTTGGCGCCCTTGCCGCCGGCGCCCTCGGCGAAGTGCCGTGCGAGCACGGTCTCGCCGGGGTGCGGCAGGCCCTCGACGCTCAGCACGAGGTCGCGGTTCACCGAACCGACGACGGTGATGGACGGCATTGGCGCTCCTTTGGGAGATCGATTTCCGACATGCTGTACCAGCACCCCCCGGCCGTCAAGTAGCCTCCTCATGAAAAGACCGCCCCGATGTCGTGGCCCCCACCGTCCCCCCATCCCGAAGGACACTCCACGTGACTGCGCCCCGACTCCTCGACGTGGCCGAGGCCGCCGGCGTCTCCCGCGCGACGGCATCACGGGTCCTCGCCGGCACGCCGCGCAACGTCGACCCCGAGCTCGCCCGCCGCGTCGAGGAAGCCGCCCACCGGCTCGGCTACCAGGCCAACCACTCCGCGCGGGCCCTGCGCACCGGTACCACCGGCACCGTCGGCGTCGTCGTCCCCACGCTCGCCAACCCGTACTTCGTGCAGCTCGCCGACGCCATCGCCCAGCACGTCCGGGCCGCCGGCGGCACGCTGATGGTCTCCGACGCGGCGAACGACCCCGCGATCGAGGCCGAGCAGATCGACACCCTGCTCGCCGGCCGGGTCGACGGCCTGTTCGTCGTCCCGGTGTCGGCCACCGAGTCCGGTCCCGCGATCCGCAAGGCCGCCGCCCGCCGCCCGGTGGTGCTGTTCGACCGGTGGGCCACCGGCTCCGGCACCGTCGCCGTCACCCTCGACAACGCGGCCGCCGTCCGACTGCTCGTCGACCACCTGGAACGGACGGGCCGTCACCGGATCGCGCTGGTCGCCGCGGGGCAGGCCTCCTCCTCCGGCGCCGAGCGGCTCGCGGCCTTCACCGAGCTGCAGGGCGACGGCGCCACCACCGTCCTGCTGCCCAACTTCACCACCGACGCCGGGCGGACGGCGGGGCGGCGGATCGTCGAGCAGCGCGACCGGATCGACGCGGTGGTCTGCGGCGCGGATGTGCTCGCCGTCGGCCTGGTGAGCACGCTGCACCGCTGCTCGGTCGCGGTGCCCGGGAAGATCGCCGTCACCGGCTTCGACGACACCGAGATACTCGAACTCTTCGACCCGCCCATCACGTCCATCCGCCACCCGCTGTCCGCCATGGCCGAACGGGCGCTGACGCTGCTTCAGGCGCCCAGCCGCGAACGGACCGAGCGGGTGGAGCGCTTCCAGCCCCAGCTCGTCGTCCGCGCCTCGACGGACGTCACCGCCTCCTGACCCCGGCCGCGCTGACCCCGCGTCACCCGGCAGGGGCCGCCGGACGGGCGCGGGCCGGGCGGGCGCGGGCCGCACGGGCCAGCAGCTTGCCCAGCTCCCACAGCAGGAGCAGCGCGACGGCGGCCAGCAGCGCCCAGCCGAACTGCCGGGCGTCGAGGTCGGTGGTCCCGAGGATGCGGTGGAACGCGTCCATCTGGGTGACCAGTATGGCCAGGACGAACTCCGCCAGGGCCGCGATGTTCATCTGCCGGCTGTCGAAGGTGCTGACCGTCAGCACCGACCCGCGCTCGCTGCGGCACTCGTAGGCGGCCACGACCAGGCAGAGCGCGAAGGCGGTGAACGCGATCGAGTTGCCGACCGGCAGGCTGTCGTAGTGCGACTCGCCCAGCTTGATCAGCCCGAGCAGGGCGATCGAGATCGCCAGCCCGGCGAGCCCCACCGTGAGCACGACGGGCCCGGTCAGCACCGACTCGCCGCGCGGACGCGGGACGCGCCGCATCAGGCCGGGGCTCTCCCGGTCGAAGCCCAGGGCGAAGCCGAACGGGGCGTTGACCACGAAGTGGATCCACAGCACCTGCGCCGGGGTGAACGGCTCCCCCGCCGCGAGGTTGAACACCGTGGCGCCGAGGAAGGTCAGCACGAAGGTCACCAGGAGCACCAGTACGAAGCGGATGTACTTGGTGAGGTTGTCGTAGAGCTTCCGGCCCTCCGCCACGGCGTGCACGATGGTGGCGAAGTTGTCGTCGGCGAGCACCATGCGGCCCGCGTTCTTCGCGACGTCGGTACCGCTGCCCATGGCGATGCCGATGTCGGCGGCCTTGATGGCCGGGGCGTCGTTCACCCCGTCGCCGGTCATCGCGACGACGTCACCCTTGCGCTTGAGCGTGTCCGCGAGCAGGACCTTGTGCTCCGGCGCGACCCGGCCGACCACGCCGATGGCGTCGATCCGCGCCAGCCGTTCGCTCTCGGGCAGGGCCGCGAAGTCCGCGCCCAGCATCGCCTCGCCGTCGATGCCGAGTTGGCGGGCGATGGCCGCGCCGGTGGTGACGTCGTCCCCCGTCACCATGCGGACCCGGATGTGCGCGGCCTGCGCGCTGGCGACCGCGGCCCTGGACTCCTCGCGCGGCGGGTCGACCATGCCGACCAGGCTGGTCATCCGCAGGTCGGTGACGAGCGCCAGCAGGTCGCCGGCCGGGTCGAAGCCGGCCGGGTCGAGGTCGCGCACGGCCCCGGCCATCACCCGCAGGCCCTCGCCGCCCATCCGCTCGGTCTGCGCCCGGGCGCGGGCCTCCAGGTCCCCGTCCCAGGGGACGCCCGCCCCGGCCGCGAGCGCGGTGGTGGCGCGGGCCGTCACCGCCGGGGCGGCGCCCTTCACGAAGCACCGCACCACCGGCCGGCCGTCCGCGTCCTTCGCCGCGTTGAAGGTGGCCATCAGCTTGTAGCCCGGGTCGAAGGGCAGCGTGGCGAGCCGGGGGAAGCGCTCCCGGGTGGCCTCGATGTCCAGGCCGGCCTTGTGGCCGAGGACGAGCAGGGCCCCCTCGGTCGGGTCTCCGACGACCTGGCCCTCCACCAGCTTGGCGTCGTTGGCGATCAGGTAGGGCAGGACGGCGTCCTCGATGCCCGCCGAGGTGCCCACCGCGTGGTGGACCTTGCCGTCGAGGCGGTAGCCGGTACCGGAGACGGTGTAGCGGTCGGTGGGGCTGAGGACCTCGACGACGGTCATCTGGTTCATCGTCAGGGTGCCGGTCTTGTCGGAGTTGATGGCCGAGGTGAATCCCAGGGTCTCGACGGACGGCAGTTCCTTGACGATCGCGTGGCGCCTGGCCAGGTTGAGGCTGCCGACCGAGAGGATCACCTGGCTGACCGTCGGCAGCGCCTCCGGGATGGCGGCGACGGCCAGCGAGACCGCGCTGACGAACAGGGCGTCCCAGGCCTGGTCGCGGCTGCGGCCGAGGGCGAACATCACGACCATGGTCAGGCCCGCCGCCGCCGCGATCCACAGCGTCAGGGTGTTGAGCTCCCGGGTGAGCGGCGACTGCTCCTTCTCGGTGGCCGAGAGCATCCCGGAGATCTTCCCCAGCTCGGTGCCGGAGCCCGTCGCGGTGACGACGAGCAGCCCGCTGCCGTGCGTGACCGGGGTGTTCATGAACGCCATGTTGGTCTGGTCGCCGGGCCCCAGCCGCGCGGCGGTGAGCGTGCCCGCGTCCTTCACCGCCGGGACGCTCTCGCCGGTCAGCGCCGACTCGTCGATCTGCAGGGCGCTGGCGGCGACGATCCGCCCGTCCGCCGGGACCTCGTCGCCGGCCGAGAGGAGCACGGCGTCGCCGACGACCAGCCGCTCCGCCGGGATCTCGGTCTCGGTACCGTCGCGCCGGACCCGGGCGGTCGCCTCCATCATCGACTTCAGCGCGTTCATCGCGCTCTCCGCCTTGCCCTCCTGGCGCAGGCCCACCACCGCGTTGAACAGCGTCAGCACCAGGAGCAGGACGGCGGTGGTCCACTCCCCGATCGCCAGCGAGACCACCGCCGACGCCACCAGGATGATCTGCATGTAGCTGCGGTACTGGTCGAGGAAGCGCAGCCAGCCGGGCCTCGGCTTCTCCTCGGGGAGCGCGTTCGGCCCGTTGGCGGCGAGCAGTTCGGCCGCCCGGGCGGCCGTGAGCCCCACCGCCGGGTCGACCCCGAGCCGGTCGGCGACCTCCTGCGGGGACCGCGCGTACCACGGGCCCGGCGCTCCGCGCCCCGAGGGACCGGCCTGCTCCGCCATCGCTGCTCCTCAAGATCCGCGGTCGGTCCGCCGGCGCCCCCGGCCGGCTCCGCCCGCACCGGGGCCGCCGGGTCCGGTGCTGCTGCGTCCGGCGCTCCTCCCGCGGGCCGCCGCGCCGCCCGGCCCGCGGGAGGGCTTCCTGCCACGCTGCGCCCACCGGGTGCCCCCGGCAATCCGGCGGCGTCCTTCCGGTGGCGCCGGTCGCTCGTCCGGTGCCCGTGTGTGGCGGCGCCCGGGGTCCGGGCCGACGATGGGGCTGTCCCGCGTCCCCCCTACGGCCGGAGGCCCTGATGGCGACCCTGACGGTATGGCGCTTCCCCACCGCGGCGGGAGCCGACGAAGCCCTCGACACGCTGAAGCGGCTGCAGCGCCAGGAGCTGATCACGCTCCAGGACGGAGCCGTGGTCAGCTGGCCGGGGGACGCCCGCAAGCCCAGGACGCGCCACCTGGGCGACATGGCCGGCATGGGCGCCCTGGGCGGGGCCTTCTGGGGCTTCCTGCTCGGGATGATCTTCTTTGTCCCCGTGCTCGGCGCCGCGGTGGGCGCGGCCGGCGGCGCCCTGGGCGGCCACCTCGCCCATGTCGGCATCGACGACGACTTCATCCGGCAGGTGCGGCGCAAGGTGACGCCCGGCAGCTCCGCGCTGTTCGTCCTCAGCTCGGACGCCGTGCTCGACCCGGTCAGGGCCGCGCTCGGAGGGCTGCACGCCGAGCTCATCGAGACCGACCTGTCGGCGGACGAGGAGGCCCGGCTGCGCGAGGCGTTCACCGAGGGCGGGTGACCCCCCACCCCCGATGTGACGCGGGACACAGGCCGGGACCTGTCACACTCCGCGGGGCCGTCCCGTCAGACAGGTGAATCCGTTCCACGACGAGGAGCACACCATGGATGCCCGTCTCGACTACTTCGGCAACGCCGTCGGGGCCAAGGTCCTGCGGCACATCAACTCGGCCGGCCGGGCGCTGTCCGACTCGGGGCTGCCGCACGCGACGCAGGAGCTGGTGAAGATCCGCGCGAGCCAGATCAACGGCTGCGGCTTCTGCACCGACATGCACACCAAGGACGCCGCGCACGCGGGCGAGAGCTCGCTGCGGCTGAACCTGGTGGCGACCTGGCGGGAGGCCACCGTCTTCACCGAGGCCGAGCGCGCCGCGCTGGAGCTGACGGAGGAGGGCACCCGGATCGCGGACGCCGCGGGCGGCGTCTCCGACGAGGTCTGGGCGAAGGCCGCCGAGCACTACGACGAGGACCAGCTGGCCGCGCTGATCTCGCTGATCGCCGTGATCAACGCCTACAACCGGATCAACGTGATCAACCGGCAGCCCGCCGGGGACTACCGGCCCGGCCAGTTCGGCTGAGCCGGCTCCGACCGGGCGGACCGGCCGGCCGCGGTCCCCGCGCTTCCCGCGGGGCCGCGGCCGGCGCGTGTCAGGGCAGGTGGTCGGTCACCAGGGCGAGGTGGCCGGTGGGGTCCACGCCGCCGGGGCTCGAGAGCCGGGCGGCGAGGTCGTTGATCAGCAGGGTGCCCAGGAGGTAGTGGCCGAGCGCGAGTTCGACGGGGGTGGAGTTCCCGCCCCGCAGGTCGGGCTTGGGCTTGCGGTCGGAGAGGCGGCACGGCGCCTCCGCCAGGACGTGCAGGTCGTGGGTCAGCAGCAGCCGCTCCCACCAGCCCGGATCGTCGCGGAACAGCGCGCGCAGGCCCTCGTGGGCGGCCAGCCGGGGCAGGAAGTCGTGGATCGCCGCGCGGTAGCCCGGGTACACCGGCTGCCGGAAGCCCACCTGGTAGCGGTGGTCCGGCCCGCGGCGGACCGAAAAGCCGGTGCGCAGCGCGGGATCCCAGACGGTGAGGCTGAAGAGCGTCTTCGCCAGGTCGTAGACCGGGTCCCAGGGTTCGACGGAGCCGCGCGGGTCGATGAGGCGGAAGTCCTCGGGCGCCGCGCCGGGGCGGGTGGACAGCAGGACGTTGCGGGTGTTGGCGTCGCCGTGGGCGGGGGCCATCAGGCGGGCGGGGGCCAGCCGTGCCAGCCGTCCGCTCAGCCGTTCCAGCACCAGGTGCGGGGCCCGGCACCGCACGCCGTTGACGGTGATCCGCTCGGCGGCCGTCAGCTCCCCCGGCAGGGCGCGGGCCAGCAGCGGCAGCCGTCGCAGGAACCGGCCCACGACGACCTCCGCGAGGTGGGCGGCCGGGGCGGGGTGGGAGCGCGCGGCGTAGCCGTCCAGGACCAGGGCCTGGAGCAGGGCCGGGTAGCGGCGGAAGAACTCCCGGGTGCCCTGCGGCGACTCCCGCAGCGGGGCCGCCAGGTCCGCGGACGGGTAGAACGGCGTGGTGCAGGCCGCCCAGCCGTCGCCGTCGAGGACGTGCGGGACCGGCAGGTAGTGCGCCGCCAGCCGCGGGGCCACGGTGCGCAGCAGGTCGATCTGGCGCAGCTTGTGGCGGAAGGAGACCAGGTCGTGGCCGTCCACGGCGCCGGGTGCCGGCACCAGGACCTTGACCACCAGTTCCTCCCCGCCGGAGGTGGTGGCCCGGTGGACCCGGGCCGGTGAGCCGCCGTCCAGGATCTCCGGCCCGACCGTGAGGCCGAGGGTGTCGGCGACGGCGGCCAGGGCCGCCGCGTCGGTCCATCCGCCGGGCGGGCGGGGGCGGGTGACGTGCCGGTGGTCGGTCATCGCGGCGGCCTCCTCGGTGTCCGCTACCAGCGGATCGAGTCGATCAGCGCCGCGTGCAGCTGGGGGGTGCAGGCGGCGATGCAGGAGCGCTGGTTCAGCGGGCCGATGTCCAGCAGCAGGGTGTCCCGCAGCGGTTTGCCGTAGGCGTCGGTGATGGTGACCCCGGCACGTTCCGCCAGGTACACCGAGGCCGCGATGTCGTACGGGAACAGGTGCAGGATGCTCCCGTGGCCGACCCGACGGAAGTCCGCCTCGGTGGCGGGGCGGTCGCGCAGCAGCCGGTTGCCGATGTCGACGTAGGCGTCCGTCTGGCCGGTGATGATGCGGGAGATGGAGAAGGAGGCGCTGTTGAACACGTACACGCCGCCGGTGTTGGCCGAGGCGTCGATGAGGTGGCCGTAGGCGTCGGTCATCAGTGCCGCCGGGTGGCCGTTGAACTCCAGCGACCAGAACATCCGCTCGGGCTCGGTGACGGCGGACAGCCGGGGCACCGGCGCGGGGAAGCCGCCGGACTCGATGCCGGTGCCGTCGGCGTCGGCGTACAGCCAGTGGCCGGTCTTGATCTCCTGGAGCATCGCGTACCGGATGTCGCCGATGGTGGGCGCCTCGGTGAAGGGGGCCGCGGCGATGGAGACGCAGGCCATCTCCAGGTCGGCGGCGGCGCCGCGGGTGCCGTCGACGGGGTCGATGACCAGCACGTGCCCGGGCGCCCGGCCGATGGTGCGCAGCCCTTCGCTCTCGGTGTAGACGGCCACCGGCTCGCCGCGCTCGCGCAGGAAGTCCCAGGCGGCCCGTTCGGCGAGCACGTCGACCGGGAACTCGGCGTCCCCGCCCTTCGCCGTGCCCGCCACGTAGCGGCTGCCGACCTCGTGCAGACCCTCGCGCACGGCCGTCCGGATGCGCCCGGACAGCTCCTGGACGAGGCCCCTCATGATGCGGCCTCCAGGAAGAGCCGTTCCAGCAGATCGCACATCTCGTCCGCCTCCTGACGGGTCATGATCAGTGCCGGGCGGACCTTGAGCACATTGCCGTGCCCGTAGAGGGAGGTCCGCAGCAGCAGTCCGTGGTCCAGGCCGCGTTCGGCGAGGTGGTTGGTGAGCGCGGGGTCGGGGCGGCCGTCGCGGTCCACGATGTCGATGCCGATCATCAGCCCGACGCCGCGGACCTCCTGGACGAACGGCACCCTGGTGGCGAGGGCGCGCAGCCGCTCCAGGACGTGGCCGCCGACGTCGCGCACGTTCTCCAGGAAGCCGGGGCGGCCGATGATCTCGACGGTCTTCAGGGCGGCCGCGGCGGCCAGTACGTTGCCGCCGAAGGTCGAGTTGATGTGGTGTCCCTCCACCCCGGTCAGCCGCTCCTCGGTCAGGATGCCGGCGATGGGCATGCCCGCGCCGCCGAGGCCCTTGCCGAAGGTCATCAGGTGCGGGGCGACGCCGAAGTGGTCGGCGGCGAACATCCGGCCGGTGCGCCCGAACCCGGTCTGGATCTCGTCGAAGACCAGCAGGATGCCGCGCTCCTCGCAGAGGTCCTTGAGCGCCTGCAGATAGCCGTCCGGCGGAACGACGTTGCCGCCGTTGCCGCTGATCGGCTCCAGCACCACGCAGGCCACCCGGCCGGTGCTCGCGTAGTCGATGAAGTCGTTGATCCGCTCGACGCACAGCAGGCCGCAGGTGGCCCGCTCCTGCCGGTAGAAGCAGCGCAGGCAGTGCGGGTCGGGGACGTGCACGATGCCGGGCAGGTGGGAGGGGAAGGGGGCGCGCCGGAAGGCGGCGCCGGAGGCGCCGATCATGCCGAGGGTCTGGCCGAGGTGGCCGCGGAAGAGCGTGACCACGTCGGACTTGCCGGTGTGCACCTGGGCGATCTTGACGGCGCTCTCGTTGGCGTCGGAGCCGCTCGCCGACTTCAGGTGCACCCGGGTGAGGTTCGCCGGCGAGACCTCGGCCAGCTTCGCCACCAGGGCGTTCAGCGGCTCGGTCTGGAACTTGGAGGTGACGTGGATCAGCCGGCCGGCCTGTTCGCGGACCACCTCCACGATCTCGGGGTGCGCGTAACCCAGGCTCAGGTTGAACGTCCCCGAGGAGCAGTCGAGATAGCGCCGGCCGTCGTCGGCCCGGAGGTACACGCCCTCGCCGCCGACCACCCGGAGGTCGTCCGGCCGGTAGTAGTAGTGCCGCAGCGCCGATCCGGCCTCCCCGTCGGGCGGAGCCTTCGGTGCGGCGGTGCGTGCTGCGGTGCGTGCCGCGGTCCTCGTCTGTCGCATCGGTCTTCCTCCGATCGCTCCGACAATTCCTGGCAGATCGACCTGCTCGAACGATTCGAACCGCAGATCCGCCTCCTGGAGATCGAGCGCGGCGGTCATCGCGTTCGGTATCGCGACGCACCGGATTCCGGCCCTTTTCGCGGCGCGTACGCCGCTGGGGGAATCCTCGAACGCCACCGCCCGCTCGGCGGGAATTCCCAGCGAGGCCAGCGCCGCGACATAGAGATCCGGTTCCGGTTTCGCGCCGGCGCGGTTCCCGTCGGCGCACTGGACGATGCTCCAACCCTCGGCCACACCGCACTGCCGCGCATATTCGGCGACCCATTCCCGGGTGGAGTTGCTGACGATCCCCCGGGAGATCCCCAGGGCGTCTACCGCACCGAGGATCCGGTGCACGCCGGGCCTGCCGCACAGCCCGCCGAGCAGTTCGCGCTGCCGCCGGTGGACCCGTTCCTGCAGCTCACGGCGGTCCGCCGTGCATCCGGTGGCCCGTTCGAGCCGCGTCCACAGCTCGGACCCGATGGTGCCGACGAGCGAAGACCACACCTCGACCGGGAGCCGGTGGCCGAATTCCAGGAAAACCTCCGCGTGCGCGCGGAATATCTCGGACTCCGGATCCCACAGCGTCCCGTCGAAATCGAAGAGAAACGCATCCACGTCCTTCATCCACGGACACCTCCGTCGAGCGGCGGACGGCCGCGCGGCCAGGGGTCGGTGCACGGAGCCGAGGCACCGAGCGTCCATCATCGCCGAGCCGCTCCGCTCCCGCCATTCATGGTTCGTCGACGCACCCACGATCGGCGGACAAAACGGTGCGGGGGCGCGCGGATGGTGCTCGGATTGGAGTGGCGCCGGCGACGGGCCGTCGCGAGAGTCGAGGAACGATGGACGAGGACACCCGCTCCGCCGGCTCGGCGGCTCCCCCGACCGGTACGGCGGCTCCCCCGGGCAGCGGGCCACGGGTCGCCGTGGTGGGGCACGTCGAATGGACCACGATCGCCGGTCTCGACGAGGTCCCCGCCGCCGGCGAGGTGACCCACGCCGACCGGCTCTGGCAGGGCCCGGCCGGCGGAGGCGCGGTGGCGGCCGTCCGGCTCGCCGAACTGGCCGGCACCTGCACCTTCTTCACCGCCCTCGGCGACGACCACGCCGGGCGGCGGTCGCGCGCCGAACTCGAACGCCGCGGAGTCCAGGTCCTGGCCGCCACCAGGCCCGGCCCCACCCGGACGGCGGTGAGCATGGTCGACCGCTCCGGGGAGCGCACCACCGTCACCCTCGGCGAACGCCTGCAGCCGGCCGCGGCCGATCCCGTCGACTGGGGGCAACTGGCCCACTACGACGCGGTGTTCTTCACCGCAGGGGACGCCGCCCTGCTGCGCCGGGCACGCCGGGCCTCGGTCCTCGTGGTGACCGCGCGGGAGTTCGGCACCGTACGGGAGTCCGGCGTCAGGGTCGACGCGCTGATCGGCAGCGGCGCCGACCCGGCCGAGCGCTGCGACCCGGCGCTGCTGCGCAGCCTGCCGGACCTGGTGGTCCGCACCGAGGGCCGGCGCGGCGGCGTCTTCACCCGCAACGACCAGCCGCCCCGGCGCTACCGGCCCGCCCGCGCACCGGGCCCCCTGGTGGACACCTACGGGGTCGGGGACAACTTCGCGGCCGTCCTCACCTACGCGCTCGCCACCGGCGCGACCACGGCCGAGGCCCTCGACCTCGCCGCCCGGCACGGCGCGGCCTGCACGACGCAGCGCGGCCCGTTCGCGGCCCGGCCCGCCCCTCGGCGACGGGCGGTCGGGGTATGAGGACGGGCGCGCGCGCCGTGCCCACGGGCAAGCGGATCCTGCTGCTGTGGGACATCGACGGCACACTGATCGACGGCGCCCACGTCGTCGGGTCGATCTACCCGCTCGCCTTCGAACGGCTCACCGGCCGGCCGGCCCGCCACCGCGTCGCCATCGCCGGGCGGACCGAACTCGACATCATGGACGAGCTGTTCGCCCGGCACGGCGTCGACCCACCCGCACCGGAACGGGTCGGCGCCGAGCTCTCCGCCCAGCTGCGCCGGCGGGCCGCCGAGCTGCGGACCGTCGGACGGGCCCTGCCCGGCGCCGCCGAGGCCCTGCGGGCCCTGGGCGCCCGGCCCGAGGTGGCCCAGTCCGTGCTGACCGGGAACCTGCGGGACAACGCCGCGCTCAAACTGGGACTGTTCGGACTGGCGGGGTTCGTGGATCCCGCCGTCGGCGCGTACGGCGACGACGGCCGCGAGCGGGCCGCGCTGCTCCCGGTCGCCCGGCGGCGCGCGACGGCCGCCCACGGAACCGACTTCGCCGCCGACGCCACCGTCCTGATCGGCGACACCCCTCGGGACGTGCACACGGGGCGCAGCGGCGGGGCACGGGTGATCGCCGTCGCCTCCGGCGCGAGCAGCGCCGAGGTGCTGCGGCAGGCGGGGGCGGACGTGGTGCTGGCGGATCTCCGCGACACCGCCGCGGTGGTCCGGGCCGTCCGGGCGCCGGGGCCGGCCGTGCGGAGCCCGCGATGAACGGCGGCCCCCGCCCGGTCGGCCTGGTCTCGGTCGTCATGCCCGCGCGCAACGCCGAGACGACGCTGGCCGCGCAGCTGGAGGCACTGTGCGCGCAGACCTATCCGGATCCGTGGGAGGTGGTCGTCGTCGAGAACGGATCCGGCGACGGCACCCGCGCGCTGCTGCGGCGCTGGCAGCGGCGGATGCCGCGGCTGCGGGTGACCGTCACCGACGAGCCCGGCGTCAACCGCGCCCGCAACCTCGGCTGCCGGCAGGCCGACGGCGAGTTCGTGCTGCTCTGCGACGCGGACGACATCGCGGCCCCCGGCTGGGTGGCCGGGATGGTCGACGCCCTGCGTTCCAGCCCGGCCGTCGGCGGCGCGCTGGAACGCCGGCTGCTCAACGGGCCGGTGGCCCTCGCCGCGCGGCCGGCGAAGAAGTCCCCCGCACTGCTCGACACCTTCGGCTTCCTGCCCTACCCGGCGGGCGCCAACTGCGGGTTCCACAAGGAGCTGTGGAGCCGGCTGGGCGGCTTCGACGAGAGCTACCGCGGCGGCGGCGACGACACCGAGTTCTTCTGGCGCGCCCAACTGGCCGGGTACCGGCTGGCCTTCGCCCCGCACGCCGTCGTGCACTACCGGCACCGCGGCGACACCCGGTCCATCGTCCGCCAGTCCTACGGCTACGGGCGCTCGCACCCCAAGCTGTACCGCGACTTCGCCGCCCACGGCATGCCCTGCTCGCGGCCGGGCGACGCGGCCGGCGCCTGGTGGTCACTGCTGCGCCGCTCCGTCGACCTGCTCGGCCCCGCCGACCGGCGCGCCGCCCTGCTGGCCCAGCTCGCCCTGCGCGCGGGCCGCGCCGTCGGCAGCGCCAGACACCGGCGGTGCTACCTGTGACCCGCCCCCGGTCGGCTGAACAGGTGCCGGTCGGCCGGCCTTCCGTCGACGACGGCACCGTGCGACGACAGCGTGTGGAGGAACCATGACAGCCACGACCCCCGGCCCCGCGAGCGGCCCGATCGTCCTCGGTGTGGACCCGGAGCCCGGGCCGATGGCCACCGCCTGGGCCGCCGACGAGGCCGAGCGCCGTGGGCTCCCGCTGCGGCTGGTGCACGCCGTCCCGTCGGCGGCCCGGGAGTTCCGTCCCTCCGACGAGGGCTCCTACCACAAGGCGCTGCGCGCCCGCGCCGACGAGGCGCTCGACCGGGCGGCGGCCGAGGCCCGGGCGCGTCATCCCGGGCTGGCGGTGACCACGGTGGTCGAGGAGGACGTCCCGGCGCCGGCGCTCTGCCGGGAGTCGGCGCGCGCCTCGCTGGTGGTGCTCGGCACCCGGCGGCTGAGCCGGGTCGCGGAGGTGCTCAGCCTGGCCTCGGTGACCGTCCCGGTGAGCGCGCAGGCCCGCTGTCCGGTGGTGGTCGTGCTCGGACCGGAGCACTCCACCCAGGAGCCGCCCGTCGTGGTGGCCGGTGTGGACGGCAGCCCCGCCTCGGTGACCGCCCTGCGGTTCGCGCTGGACCTCGCCGCGCGGCGCGGGGCCGCGCTGCGCGCCGTCCGGGTCCGGCCGCGCGCCGCCTTCGACCGGACCGATCCGTTCACCGCCGAGGGGGAACTGCGGCGGGCGCTGATCGCCACCACGGAGGAACCGCACGCGCGGCACCCCGAGGTCGATCTCACCCACGAGGTGCTGCACGGCCACCCGGTGGAGGAACTCGCGCGGGTGTCCGAGCACGCGCTCGCCGTCGTGGTCGGCCGGCGCGGCGACGGCGGGTTCACCGGCATGCGGATGGGCTCCGTCCCGCACGGGCTGCTGCGGCGGGCCCGCTGCCCCGTGATCACCGTCCCGGAACCGCCGGAGGGCGGACGCTGACCGGTGCGGCCGACCGGTGCGGCCGACCGGTGCGGCGCCCGCCCTCCGGCGGTGGCGAACCCTCAGATCGCCAGGTCGCGGCGATCCAGCAGGGCGAAGGCGGCGACCAGCCCGGCCACGCCCACGCCGCAGAGGACGGCGAGCGAGGACCAGGGGACGGTCCCGTGGGCCAGCGCGTCGCCGGGCGTGTAGTAGTGGAAGGGGCTGAGGTAGCGCAGCGGCGCGGCCGGCTCCCAGGCGAGGGCCACGAAGTTGAGCGCGAAGCCGACCGCGCCGAACGCGACGGCGGCCCCGATCACGTGCGCCCGGCGCCGGCTCACCGCCGAGACGGCCAGCACCGGCCCGGTCAGGCAGAGCGTGAAGCCGCACCCGAGCAGTCCCGCGGCGAACACCCCGCCGATCGGGACGGCGGCCCGCAGGTCGGCCGAGAGCGCGACCCCGAGCGCCACCGTGGCGGTGGCCGCCGCGTTCAGCAGGACGGAGGCGGCGGCGAGCGCGGCGGTGCGCTCGGCCAGCAGCCGGCGGCGGGAGACCGGGCGGGTCATCAGCAGCTCGATGGTGCCGGACTCGACGTCGGCGGCGACGGCGGCCGCGCCCAGCGCTCCGATCGCGGTCAGCTGGAGCGCGATCCAGAACGGGTGGGTGAGTCCGGCGCCGAGCAGGCCGGCGTAGCTGGCGATGGAGACGTCCCCGTTGGAGCCGCTGAACGCCTTGAAGGCGTCCGGCGGGTTCTTCCCGCCGCCGAACAGGTCGGTGGGCGGCACGGTCCCGGTGATCACGACGATCAGGGCCTCGAAGACGACCATGCCGAACACCAGTGAGAGCAGCATCCGGCGGCGGCGGTGCAGGGCGAGCCAGACCAGGGGAAGCCGTCGGCTGACGGTGGCCCGGCTCATGACCGCTGCTCCGGGTCGGTGCCGGTGCCGCTGTGGGCGTCGGTGCCGGGCACCGCGGGTGGTCCGGACGGACCGGGCGGCGCGGGCGGGTCCTCCGGCTCCTCGCGGGTGCGGTAGAGGTCGAGGAAGGCCTCGTCCAGACCGGCCTCCTCGACGGTGAGGTCGCCGACCGGCAGGGCCGCGAGCAGTTCGCGGACCGCCCGTACGACGTCGTCCGGCGGCACCAGGAGCTCCACCCGCGAGCCGTCCCAGCGCGGGGACCAGCGCTCGGCCGCGCCCAGCGGCCGCTCGCCCCGCCCGTCGGTCAGCACCAGCCGGATCCTCCGGGCCCGGGCCTGCCGCAGGGCGGCCACCGACTGGACGGCGACCAGCCGCCCGCCGCGGATGATCGCCACCCGGCCGCAGGCCCGCTGCACCTCGGGCAGGACGTGGCTGGAGAGCAGCACCGTACGGCCGGCCGCGGTCTCCTCGGCGAGGAGTTCGAAGAAGACCTCCTGGACCAGCGGGTCCAGCCCCTCGGTGGGCTCGTCGAGCACGGTGAGGGCCGGCCGGTGCTGCAGCGCCTGGACGAGGCCCAGCTTCTGCTTCATGCCCCGCGAGTACGCCCCCACCGTCTTGTCCAGGTCGGCCCGGCTCAGCTTCAGCCGGGCGCAGAGCTCGGCCTGCCGCGGCGCGCTCGCGCCCTGGAGGTTCGCCAGCAGGTCCAGCGTCTGGCGGCCGGTGAGTTCGGGGTAGAGCCGCAGCTCGCCCGGGAGGTAGCCGATGGACGGCGACACCCGGCGGTGGTCGGCCACCGGGTCCAGGCCCAGCACCCGGACCGCGCCGGCACTCGGCTTCAGCAGCCCGACCAGGCAGCGCAGCGTGGTGGTCTTCCCCGCGCCGTTGGGCCCGAGCAGACCGAACACCTCGCCCGCGCCGATGTCGAGGTCCAGGCCGTCGACGCCGACGCTGCGCCCGTAGCGCTTGGTCAGCGATCTGAGCTCGATCACCGCCGTACCCTCAGCGGACATGCTCCACCTCCCGTGATGAGCGCGGCTCCATGGTTCCCGCGCCGGGCCGCCGCGAACCGGACTGCCGCTCCCCCACCCTGCCCCGCACCCGGCCCGCGCGCACGGGCCGAACGGCCCAGCCCGCCGGGCCGGTGGTACCGGGTGGCGGGCCGGTGGTACCGGGTGGCGGCGCGTCCGGTGGTGGGACGGCGGGGCGCCGTCGGGCGCGGGACGGCAGGTGTCCGGGGCGGCCCGGTTAGCCTGTGGCCCGCCGACGAAGCCTCATGCGGTTCATTCGGTGAATGCAATCGCCTTGAACAGTAATGCTTTTAATAAGTCTTTAGGCTCACCTGCCTTCCTCGGCGGCGGCAGAAGCACCAGGCTTTCGCACTGTTTCCGCCGGAAGGCGCGACCGCGCCGCCGGCTCCGCACGGAGAGGACTTCACGTGCCCAAGAGGCGACGTAGCAAGCTTCTGCTGAGCGCCGTCACACTGACGGCCCTGGGGCTGACCACCACCCAGGCGCTCGCCGCGCCGCCCGACACGCCCGGACAGCGTCCGCACCAGGCCCGGCACCAGGCCGAGATCGGGCAGAAGCACGCGCAGAAGGTCCGGGGCGCCGGCGCCACCGGCCCGTCGCTCACCGCCGGGTCCGCGACGCCCGGCGAGGACGAGGGCGACGAGGCGGAGAACTCCGCCGAGGGCACCGCGCAGTACACCGAGGCCCGCACCGCGCCCGGCGTGGTCGCGCCCGGCGCCTACGGCGCGGCCTGGGCCCAGCTCCAGTCGCTGCCGCACACCGGCGGCACCTGGGACCACGTCACCGACAAGCCCTACAACTCCGACGACCCGCGCTACCGCGACGTCAACTCCAACTCCAGCGGCGGCTCCGGCCACGTGACCGGCCGGATCACCGGGATCGCCGCCGACGCCGACGGCCACGTCTACGCGGGCGGCGCCAACGGCGGGGTGTTCCGCTCCCGCACCGGCGGCGGCCAGTGGCAGTCCATCTCGGACCGCCTCCCGTCGCTCTCCACCGGCACCCTGGACCTGGACGCCGGCGGACGCCTCTGGTACGCCACCGGCGAGTCCAACACCGGCGCCACCTCGTACGTCGGCACCGGCGTCTACGTGCTCGCCGACCCCGCGCACGGCGAGTTCCAGCCCGGCGACCGGGTCGGCGGCGCCGAACTGGAGTCGACCGTCATCCACGCGCTGCGGTTCGGCGGCGCCAAGGTGTGGGCGGCCACCAGCCGGGGCGTCTGGAGCCACTCGACGACCGACCTGTCCGGCCCGTGGACCCTGGAGTTCGCCCCCAACCCCGAGTACCTGCCCGGCGGTTCGAAGGCCTCCGACCCGTCCGCGCCGTACCGGAACATCGCCAACGACATCGCCGTCGACCCCAAGGACCCGTCCAAGGTCGTCCTCGCCGTCGGCTGGCGCGGCGGCGACACCTACAACGGCTTCTACGGCAAGGCCGCCGACGGCAGCTGGCAGCGGATCGGCTCGCTCGGCGAGCTGCCCACCGACGCCGCGAACGTCGGCAACGTGACCTTCGCCGCCTCCGCGGACGGCTCCCGCTACTACGCCATCGACCAGTCCCCGGCGGTCGCGGCGAGCGACCCGGACACCGGCCTCAAGGGCGTCTACGTCTCCCGGTCCGGCTCCCCGTTCGGGCCGTGGACCCTGATCGCGGACAAGGACAAGCTCAAGAACTCCGGCTCCGCGCTCCAGGGCGAGGGCTACCAGCCCGGCATCCAGGCCTGGTACAACCAGTTCCTGCAGGTCGACCCGGCCGACCCGGAGCACGTCTACGCGGGCCTGGAGGAGGTCTTCGAGAGCAGGAACGGCGGCTCCTCCTGGACCGTCCCGGGCCCGTACTGGAACTTCGGCTTCCCCTGCTGGAGCATCGACCCGGCCAAGCAGACCGGCGACTGCTCGCCGACCACCCACTCCGACCAGCACGCCGTCGCCATCGGCACGGACAAGGGCAGGCCCACCGTGTACGTCGGCAACGACGGCGGCGTCTACAGCCGCCCGGTCGACGGCGCTGCCGACGCCTCCGGCCACGCCACGGACTGGAAGTCCCTGGCCGACGGCACCATCGACACCCTTCAGTACTACTCGGTCGGCGTCGGCAAGGACCCGGCGGACCGCTCGGGCCGGGGCGTGATCGTCAGCGGCGGCCTGCAGGACAACGGGGAGTCCGTCCTGCGCGCCCGCGACAAGGTGATGGGTTCCAACTTCGGCGGCGACGGCGCCGACACCCTCGTCGACCCGGAGAACGGCTGCAACATCGCCGAGGAGTACGTCTACCTCGACGTCTGGGTCACCCAGAACTGCGCCGTCAACAACGGCGCCTGGACCACCGACCCGGCCAAGGCCACCTCCTACGAGGTCGCCCCGCCGGACAAGGAGAGCAACGCCGCGCGCTTCATCGCGCCGCTCACCAGCGACCCGAAGGACGTCAAGACCTGGATCGCGGGCGGCCGGCACGTCTGGGTGCAGCACAACGGCTACGCGATCCGCAGCGGCGAGGAGTGGACCAGCGCCTACGACCTGGGCGAGGGCCACGTCGCCACCGCCGTGGCGACCGTCCGCGGGACCGTGTACGCGGGCTGGTGCGGCCCCTGCAACAACCAGGGCTTCAGCCGCGGCATCGCGGTCGGGCACACCGACGGCACCGGCTGGCACCAGCTGAACCTGCCGGTCGAGGGCACGCTGCCGAACCGCTACATCTCCTCCTTCGCCGTCGACGAGAGCAACGCCCAGCACGTCTTCGTCGCCTTCAACGGCTTCTCCCGGACCTGGACCGAGGGCCCCGGCGCGGGCGTCGGCCACGTCTTCGAGACCCGTGACGGCGGCGCCACCTGGACCGACGTGTCGGCCAACCTGCCCGACGTCCCCGCCACCTCGGTGCGGATCCTGCCCAACGGCGGCCTGGCCCTCGGCACCGACCTCGCCGCCTTCTACCGCGCCCCCGGCACCGCCGACTGGCGCGTCCTGGGCCGCAACCTGCCCACCACCGCGGTGCAGCAGCTCAGGACCGGCCCCGACGGCAAGCTCTACGCCGCCACCTTCGGGCGCGGCATCCGGTCCTTCGACCTGCGCCGCCTCGGCCACGGCCGCTACGACGAGACGGAGGACTGACCGCTCCTCCGCTTCCCCGGTCCGGCCCGCGGGGCGTTCGAACGCTCCGCGGGCCGGGCCGCCGTGCTGCCCTGCACGGGTGCGACAGCGACCGTACGCATCGGGGCAAATCCCGCTCCGCACCCGCCCATAGCCTCGTGGGCCGAGTACCCGAGCAGCACCGAGAGCAGGGAGCGAGACCATGGCGGCAGTGGCGACGGAGGAGACCCCGGTGCGGGGACCGGAACCGGAGGTGGCCGGGGCGGCGGCGCGCACGGACGCGCCGGAGGCCGGCGGCGGCTCCGCGCCCGACCTGCACGCGATGACACGGATCACCCTGCGGCCCATCGCCTCACCGATGCCGCTGGGCTTCTTCACGGTGGCCATCTCCTCCGCCGTGGCCAGCAGCCTTCAGCTCGGCCTGATCGACGGGGCGTACCGGCAGGCCGTGGGGCTCACCCTCTTCGCCGCCTTCGTGCTCCAACTGCTGGTCAGCATCCTCGCGTTCGGCGCCCGGGACGTCATCGCCGCGACGCTGATGGCCGGCTTCGCCGGTGCCTGGCTGTCCAACGGCCTGGTGATGGCGAGCAACGCCCACGGCGGGACGCACGTGCTGGGGGTGATGAACCTGGCGTTCACGGTCTTCGCCGCGCTGATGGCCTCGGTGGCGCGGCCCAAGCGGGTGCTGTGGGTGCTCCTGATGATCGCCGTACCGCGCTACTTCGTCGCCGGCCTCCACGGGGTCACGGGCGTGCACTGGCTGGGCCAGGCCGCCGGGGCGTTCGGCATGCTGCTCGCGGCGGTCGCGATGTACGCCGCCCACGCCCTGCTGCTGGAGGAGCTCCGGGGCAAGGAGGTGCTGTGGATCGGGCGCAGCGGTCCCGTGCAGGAGGCCATGCACGCGGCGCTGCCCGGCCAGCTGCGGCGGCTGGAGACGCAGGCGGGGGTGCGCCGGACCCTGTAGCGGTCGGCGCGGGGCGGGGCCCCGGTCGGCCCGGAGCGGGGGTGCCGCTCCGGGCCGTCAGGTGGCGCGGGGGCCGGTCACTCAGGGGGCGGCCAGGCGGTCGGTCATCACCTTGATGACCGCGGCCTGGTGGTCGGCCAGGTAGAAGTGGCCGCCGGGGAAGACCCGCAGGTCGAAGCGGTCCTCGGTGTGGTCGGCCCAGGCGGCGGCCTCGTCGACGGTGACCTTGGGGTCGTCGTCGCCGACCAGGGCGACCAGCGGGCAGCGCAGGGCCTCGCCGGGCTCGTAGACGTAGGTCTCGGCGGCCCGGTAGTCGGCGCGGGTGGCGGGCAGGATCATGCGCAGGATCTCCTCGTCGCCCAGCAACCGCGCGTCGGTGCCGCTGAGACCGCGCATATCGGCGATCAGGCCGTCGTCGTCGCGCAGGTGCACCGTCTCGGTGCGATGGGTGGAGGGGGCGCGGCGGCCGGAGGCGAAGAGCGCGGCCGCGACCAGCCCCTTGTCCCGTTCCAGGCGGCGGGCGACCTCGAACGCCAGGGTGGCGCCCAGGCTGTGGCCGAAGAACGCCAACGGCCGGTCGATCCACGGCAGGAGCGCGGCGGCGATCCGGTCGGCGAGCTCGGGGACGGTGTCGAGCAGCGGTTCGGTGCGGCGGTCCTGGCGTCCGGGGTACTGGACGCACAGGACGTCCACGGACTGCGGCATCGCCCGGGCGACCGGGAGGAAGAAGCTCGCGGAGCCGCCGGCGTGCGGCAGGCAGACCAGGCGGACCTCGGCGTCCGGGCGCGGGTCGAACCTGCGGATCCACCGGTCGGCGTCAACGGGAGGGTTCACGGGAGGTGTTGTTCCTTCGGTCGTGGGTGGCAGGGGGGTGCGGGCGGAGGGCGCGCGGCCGGTGGTGGTCACTCGCCCACCGGGCCGATCCCGTCCAGCCACGCGTCGACCGCCGCGGCGGCCTCGTCGGCATGACGCTCCATCAGGGTGTAGTGGTTGCCGGAGACTTCGGTCACGGTCTGGGCGTGCTCGGGGGCGGCGGGGCGGTCGTCGGTGTCCGCGTCGTCCCGGGCCATCCACTCCGCGGCCCGGACCACCAGCGTCGGGGCCACGGCCCGCGGGGCGTCCCAGTCCTCGAAGATCCGCAGGTAGCCGCCCATCGCGGTGAGCTGGGTGCTCGGCGCGGAGACGAAGCCGAAGCGCTCCGACTGCCCCTCCACCACCGCCGACTGGAAGCGCTCGCCCATCCGCTCGCGCCGGGTGAAGCTGTCCAGCATGACGATTCCGGCCACCGGACGGCCGAGCCGCTCCAGGTGGCAGGCGACCGCGTGCGCGACCCAGCCGCCGGAGGAGTAGCCGAGCAGCACCACCGGCCCGCGGCCCACGGAACGTTCGATGGCCGTGGTGTGCACCTCGACCAGCGCGGCGACGTCCTCGGGCAGCGCCTCGCCCGGGACGAAGCCCGGCTCGGGCAGCGCCCAGATGCCGCGCCGGCCGCCGAACGCGGCGGCGAAGCGGGCGTACTGGTGGACCCCCGACGGCGCCATGTACGGCCCCAGGCAGACGAGTTGCGGTCCGTCCTGGCCCTGCGCGAAGCGCACCGGTGTGGGCAGGTGGTCGGCGGCCGACGCGGCGGTGAAGACCGGGCGCAGCCGGGCGGCGGCGGTGACCAGCTCGATCCCCTCGGCCATCCGGCCGAGTTCGCCGGCCCGGCGGTAGAGCGAGACGAGCAGGTCCTGCGACTCCGGCGACTCCGGCGACTCCGACTCCCGGGGCGCCCGGGGGTCCGCGGGCTCCTGGGTCCGGGGCTGCGGCGACTCCGGCCCGCCGCGCTCCGCCAGCAGCGACAGCAGCCGCCGTCCGACCTCGGCCGGGGTGCGGTGGTCGAAGGCCAGCGTGCTCGGCAGCCGCAGGCCGCTGGCCCGGCTGAGCCGCTTGCCGAACTCGACCGCGGTGAGCGAGTCGAAGCCCAGCTCCAGGAAGACGTGCTGGGCCTGGACCGCCTCCTTCGAGGGGTGGCCGAGCACGGCGGCGGCCTCGCCACGGACGAACTCCACGATCTCCGAGGCGTGTTCGGTGGCGTCCAGCCCGGCCAGCCGGCGCAGCAGCGGCGGCTCGGCACCGTCCTCGGCGGTGTCCCCGCCCTCCCGGGCGGCGAGCATCCGGGCCACCTCGGGCAGTTCGCCGATCAGCGGGCTGGGCCGGGCCGCGGTGAAGCCCGGGACGAAGCGCTCCCAGTCCACGGCGGCCACCACCAGTGTGGTGTCCTCGTTCTCCACCGCGCGGCGCAGCGCCAGCACCGCCGGCTCGGGGCTCATCGGCTCCAGACCGCGCAGCCGCAGGCGCTCCCCGGCGGCCGCGTCGACCATGCCGCCGCCGCCCCAGGCGCCCCAGGCGATGGAGGTGGCGGCCAGCCCGCGGGCGCGGCGGTCCTCGGCCAGCGCGTCCACGAAGGCGTTGGCGGCCGCGTAGCCGGCCTGGGCGCCGCTGCCCCAGGCGGCGGCGCCGGAGGAGAACAGCACGAACGCGTCCAGCGGGCGCTCGCCCAGCAGCTCGTCCAGGTGAGCGGCGCCCAGCGCCTTCGCGCCCAGCACGGCGGCCAGGTCCGCCTCGGTGGTGTCCGCGAGCAGCGCGGGCGCGCCGCCCACTCCGGCGGCGTGCACCACGGCGCTGAGCGGCGCCAGGTCGTCCAGCGAGGCCACCAGCTCGGCCACCGCCGCCCGGTCGGCCAGGTCGCACGCGGTGATCGTCACCTTGGCGCCGAGCGCCTCCAGTTCGGCACGCAGCCGCTCGGCGCCCGCCGCGTCGGCCCCGCCGCGACTGGCCAGCACCAGGTGCTCGGCGCCGTCGGCCGCGAGCCCGCGGGCCACCTGGCCGCCGATGAAGCCGGTGCCGCCGGTCACCAGCACGGTGCCGCGCACCCGCCAGGGCCTGACGGGGGCGCCGGCCGGGCGCGGGGCCCGCACCATCCGCCGGGCGTACGTCCCCTCGGCCCGCACCGCGACCTGGTCCTCGGCCGTGGTTCCGGCGAGCACGGCGGCCAGGCGGCGGGCGATCCGGCCGTCCGTGGCCGCGGCGCCGGCGGGCAGGTCGACCAGGCCGCCCCAGCGGGCGGGCAGCTCCAGGGCGGCGACCCGCCCCAGGGCCCAGACCTGCGCCTGGGCGGTGCCGCGCGACGGAGCGAGGGCGCCGGTGTCGAGCGCGGTGGTGTCGTGGGCGCCGGTGTCGTGGGCGGTGGTGTCGTGGGCGCCGGTGGAGACCGCCGCGCGGGTGGCGCACCACAGCGGGGCCGGGACGCCGGCGTCGCCGAGCGCCTGCACCACCGTCAGGGTGCCACCCAGGCCCCGGGACAGGCCCGGGTGGTCGGGGTGGGGCCGCTGGTCGAGCGCGAGCAGCGACAGCACGCCGCCGGGGCCGCGCTCGCCGAGGCCGTCGGCGGCTTCGTGCAGCCGCCCGGCCAGCGCCGCCCGGTCCTCGCCGTCGGCCACCGTCAACCGGACGGCCTCGCCGCCGTGCCCGGCCAGGGCGTTCAACACCAGCTCGACGGCGGGATCGGCCGCCGGCTCCTGCGGCAGCAGCACCAGCCAGGTCCCGGCCGACGCGGGCGGCGCCGGCTCCGGGAGCACCTGCCAGTCGATCCGGTACCGCCAGCCGTCCGCCGCGGACTCCTCGCGGCGGCGCCGGTGCCAGGAGGAGAGCGCGGGCAGGGCCGAGCGCAGCGTGGCGTCCTCCGCCAGCCCGAGGTCCCCGGCCAGCGCCGCCAGGTCCTCGCGCTCGACGGTCGCCCAGAACTCGGCGTCCACCGCCGGGCCCGCCGCCGACTCGGCGGGCCGGCCGGCCGCCGCCTCCAGCCAGTAGCGCCGACGCTGGAAGGGGTAGGTCGGCAGGTCCACCTGCCGGGCGTCCCAGCCGGCGAAGACCGCGGACCAGTCGGGCCGCACGCCGTTGGCCTGCGCCTCGCCCAGCGAGGTCAGGAAGCGCCGGGGGCCGCCGTCGCGGCGCCGCAGGGTGGGCACCACGACCGGTGGCAGGCCGCGCCGCGCGCCGGCGGTCCGCGCCCGGTCCTCCTCCTGGGTGACGGCGTCGATGGTCTCCTGGAGGCCGAAGGCCAGCACCGGGTGCGGGCTGACCTCGACGAAGACCTGGTGACCGTCGTCCAGCAGCAGCCGGGTGGCCTGCTCGAACCGCACGGTGCGGCGCAGGTTGCGGTACCAGTACTCGGCGTCCAGTACCGCGCCCTCGATCAGCTCGCCGGTGACGGTGGAGTGGAAGGGCACGACCGGCGCCTTCGGGGTGATCCCGGCGAGCATGCCGGCGAGTTCCTCGCGCAGGACCTCGACCTGGGGGCAGTGCGAGGGGCAGTCGACCCGGACGCGCTTGGCCGCCACCCCCTCGGCCTCGCAGGCGGCCAGCAGCTCGTCCACGGCGTCGAGGTCGCCGGCGACCACCACGCTGCGCGGGCCGTTGACCGCGGCGATGCTCAGCCGCCCCTGCCACCGCTCCAGGCGCCCGGCGGTCTCCGCCTCCGGCAGCGGCACCGAGACCATGCCGCCCGGCAGCCTGGCGAGCAGCCGGCTGCGCAGCGCCACGATCCGCGCGCCGTCCTCCAGCGACAGCGCGCCCGCGCAGCAGGCGGCCGCGATCTCGCCCTGCGAGTGCCCCACCACGGCGGCGGGCCGCACCCCGCACGAGCGCCACAGCTCGGCGAGCGACACCATGACGGCCCAGAGCACCGGCTGGACCACGTCGATCCGGTCGAACCCGGGCGCGCCGGGTGCCTCGCGCAGCACGTCCTCCACCCGCCAGTCGACGAACGGGGCCAGCGCCCGGGAGCAGGCGGCGACGCTGTCCCGGAACACCGGGGAGCCGCCGAGCAGCTCGACGGCCATGCCGGACCACTGGGAGCCCTGGCCGGGGAAGACGAACACCGCCTTCGGCTCGCCGCCGGCGGTCCCGCGCGCGACCAGGCGATCGGAGCCGCCGCTCGCCAGCGCCTCCAGCCCGGCGGTCAGCTCCGCCCGGTCGGCGCCCACCACGACCGCCCGCTGCTCGAAGGCCGAGCGCGTGGTGGCCAGCGAGTGGCCGAGGTCCTGGACGCGCAGCTCGGGCCGGGCGCGCAGCAGCGAGGCGAGCGAGGCCGCCTGCTCCTCCAGCGCACCGACCGTCCGGGCGGCCAGCGGCAGGGCCACCGCCACCGGCTCCAGCGGCACCTGGCGCGCGACGGCCTCGGCCGCCGGAACGGGTGCGGGGGTGCCGGCCGACGGGGCCGGGCGCGCGACGGGAGGCTCCTCGATGATCACATGGGCGTTGGTGCCGCTCATCCCGAAGGAGGAGACGCCGGCCCGGCGGGGCCGGTCCCGCTCCGGCCAGTCGACGGCCTCGGTCAGCAGCCGCACCGCCCCGGCCGACCAGTCGACGTGCGGGGTGGGCTCGTCGACGTGCAGGGTCTTCGGCAGCAGCCCGTGCCGCAGCGCCTGGACCATCTTGATGATGCCGCCGACCCCGGCCGCCGCCTGGGTGTGACCGATGTTGGACTTCAACGAGCCCAGCCACAGCGGACGTTCCCCGGGCCGGTCCTGGCCGTAGGTCGCCAGCAGCGCCTGCGCCTCGATCGGGTCGCCCAGCGTGGTGCCCGTGCCGTGCGCCTCCACCACGTCGACCTGGTCCGCGCTCAGGCCGGCGCCGGCCAGCGCCCGGCGGATCACCCGCTGCTGGGCGGGACCGTTCGGGGCGGTCAGGCCGTTGGACGCGCCGTCCTGGTTGATCGCGCTGCCGCGCACCACCGCCAGCACGCGGTGACCGTTGCGCTCGGCGTCCGAGAGCCGCTCCACGAGCAGCAGGCCGACGCCCTCACCCCAGCCGGTGCCGTCCGCCGCCGCCGCGAAGGCCTTGCAGCGGCCGTCGGCGGCGAGCGCGCGCTGGCGGCCGAACTCCACGAACGCGCCGGAGTTGGACATCACCGTGACGCCGCCGGCCAGCGCCATCGTGCACTCGCCCTGGCGCAGCGACTGGACGGCCATGTGCAGGGCCACCAGCGAGGAGGAGCAGGCGGTGTCCACCGTGACGGCCGGGCCCTCCAGGCCGAAGGTGTAGGAGATCCGCCCCGACACCACGCTGGCCGCGTTGCCGGTGCCCAGGTAGCCCACCACGTCCTCCGAGACCTCCAGGCCGCGCTGGAGGTAGTCCTGGTAGCCGGTGCCGACGAACACGCCGGTGGAACTGCCGCGTACCGTCGTCGGGTCGATCCCCGCCCGCTCGAACAGTTCCCAGGAGGTCTCCAGCAGCAGGCGCTGCTGCGGGTCCATCGCCACCGCCTCGCGCGGCGAGATGCCGAAGAAGGCGGCGTCGAAGTCGGGCATGTCGTGGAGGAAGCCGCCGGAGCGCGCGTAGGTGGTGCCCGGGTGGTCGGGGTCCGGGTGGTAGAGCGCGTCCAGGTCCCAGCCGCGGTTGGCGGGGAACGCCGACATCGCGTCGGTCTCCGCCGCCACCAGCTGCCACAGGTCCTCGGGGCTGCGCACGCCCCCGGGGTAGCGGCAGCTCATCGCCACGATCGCGATCGGCTCGTCGTCGGCGCGCACGGTCCCGTCGCTGTGCCCGTCGCCGGCGTCGGACTCGGGGGCCGAGCCCAGCAGTTCGACCAGCAGCAGGCCCGCCAGCGCGACGGCCGTGGGGTGGTCGAACACCACGGTGGTGGACAGCCGCACCCCGGTGACCCGGGTCAGCCGGTCGCGCAGCTCCACGGCGGTCAGCGAGTCGAAGCCAAGCTCCCGGAACGGCCGGCCGGGTTCGACCAGGTGGGGACCGCGCAGCCCGAGCACGGCGGCCGCCTCGGCGCGGACCAGCTCCACCAGGGTGCGGTCCCGCTCGGCGGGCTCGGCGGTGGCGAGGGTGCGGCGCAGCCCGGCGGCCTCCTCGGAGAGGTCGTCGGGGCGTGCTTCGGCGGCCGTCCTCAGGGCCGCCCGGGCCTCCGGCAGGTCCGCCAGCAGCGGGCCGGGGCGGGCCACGGTGAACGCGGGCGCGAACCGCTCCCACGCGACGTCGGCCACGGTCACGGCGGTCTCGCCGCGCTCCAGCAACCCGGCCAGCGCGGCGATCGCGGCGTCCGGCGCCATCGGCCGCAGGCCCCGCCGGCGCAGGCCGTCGGCGACCTCGGCGGAACCGGCCATGCCCGACTCGGCCCACGGGCCCCAGGCGACGGCGGTGGCCGCCAGACCGCGGGCCCGGCGCGCCTGGGCCAGCGCGTCCAGGTGGGCGTTCGCGGCGCTGTACGCGCCCTGGCCGCCGCCGCCCCAGACCCCGGCGATCGAGGAGAAGAGCACGAACGCGTCCAGCTCGCGCCCGCCCAGCAGCTCGTCCAGATGGGCCGCGCCGGCGGCCTTCGCCGCGACCACGGCGGCGAAGGCCGCCGGGTCGGTGTCGGCGAGCATCGCCGCGGTGTCGACGCCGGCCGTGTGGACCACGGCGGTCAGCGGGTGCTCCGCCGGGAGTCCGGCCAGCAGCCGCGCCAGCGCCTCCCGGTCCGTCACGTCGCAGGCGGCGATCGTCACGCGGGCGCCGGCGGCCTCCAGCTCGGCGCGCAGCTCGTCCGCGCCCGGGGCTGCGGGGCCGCGCCGGCTGGTCAGCACCAGGTGCTCGGCGCCGCGGCCGGCCAGCCAGCGGGCGACGTGGCCGCCGAGCGCGCCGGTGCCGCCGGTGACCAGGACGGTGCCGCGCGGCGTCCACCCGTCGGCAGGCCGTGCGGCGGACGGGCCGTCGGCGGGCTGTGCGGTGGGCGTGAGGCGGGTCAGCCGCCGGGCCAGGACGGCGTCGGCGCGGACGGCCACCTGGTCCTCGTCGCCGTCCGCCGTGAGGACGGCGACCAGCCGGGTCAGCGCCCGCGCGTCGGCGTCCGACGGCAGGTCGACCAGGCCGCCCCAGCGGTCGGGGTGCTCCAGGGCGGCGACCCGGCCGAGGCCCCAGATCTGTGCCCGGGCCGGATCGGTCGGCTCGTCGGACCCGCCGACGGAGACCGCGCCCCGGGTCACGCACCAGAGCGGCGCCTCGACGTCCGCGTCGCCCAGGGCCTGCACCAGGGTGAGGGTCGGCGCCACGCCGGCGGGCAGTGCGGCGTCCGCCGCCGCGCTCCCCCGGTCGTCGCCCAGGGCCAGCAGCGAGACGACGGTGCGCGGCGGCGTCCCGCCGTCGGCGGCCTCGCGCAGGCGGGCGGCGAGGGTCCCGCGGTCCGCGGACTCGTCGACCTCCAGTCGTGCGACCTGCGCGCCTCGTGCCGCCAGGGCCGCCTGCAGCGCGTCGCCGGTGGCCCGCGCGCCCGTGTCGGTGGGCGTCAGGAGCAGCCAGCGTCCCTGGGCCGTGAGGGGCTCGGCGTCCGTGGCGTCCGTCGCGTCCGGCAGCGGGGTCCAGGTGACCTCGTACTCCCAGTGGTCCGCCGCCGACTGCTCGCGCTGCTCGCGGGCGGCCGACTCCAGCCAGTACGACTCGCGCTGGAAGGCGTAGGTCGGCAGGTCGATCCGGCGGGCGTCGGTGCCGGCGAGAACGGCCTCCCAGTCGAGGGTGATGCCGTGGGTGTGGAGCCGGGCGAGGGCGGTGGTGAAGGCCTCGGCCTCGGCGCGGTCGGCACGCAGGGCCGGGACGGCGACGGCGTCCGTGTCGGCCAGGGCCTCCTGGACCATCGGGGTCAGGCCGCCGGGGCCGACCTCCAGGAACGCCGTCGTTCCCTGGCCTTCCAGGGTCTTCACGGCGTCGGCGAACCGGACGGCCTGGCGGACGTGGCGCACCCAGTAGTCGGGGTCGGCCAGCTCCGAGGCGGTGAGAAGGTTTCCGGTGAGGGTGGAGACGATCGGGCGGGTCGGCTCGGTGAAGGTGACACGCTGCGCGACCTCGCGGAAGCGGGCCAGCATCGGCTCCATCAGCGGCGAATGGAAGGCGTGCGAGACAGCGAGCCGATGCGTGCGGCGGCCGTCGGCCGCGAGCAGCTCGGCGACCTCCGCCACGGCGTCCTCGGCACCCGAAAGGACCACCGAGGACGGGCCGTTGACCGCAGCGATACCCACCAGGTCCTCACGGCCGGCCAGCAGCGGCACCACCTCGTGCTCGGCGGCCCGGACCGCCACCATCGCGCCGCCGGGCGGCAACTCCTGCATCAACCGGCCGCGTGCCACAACCAGTTCGGCAGCGTCGGCCAGCGAGAGGACACCGGCCACGTGGACGGCGGCGAACTCGCCGATCGAGTGCCCGGCAAGGAAGTCCGCCCGCACGCCCCACGACTCCACCAGCCGGAACAGCGCCACCTCCACCGCGAACAACGCCGGCTGGGTGAACTCCGTCCGGTTCAACAGCTCCGCGTCCTCGCCGAACACCACCTCACGCAACGGCCGTTCGAGGTGGACGTCCAGATGCGCGCAGACCTCGTCGAAAGCCGCCGCGAACACCGGGAACGACGCGTGCAGCTCACGCCCCATCCCCGGCCGCTGACTCCCCTGCCCCGAGAACAGGAACGCCGGCCCGCCGTCCCGGCCGGTCACCCCCTGGACCACGTGCGGCGCCGCGGTCCCCGCGGCCACCGCCCGGACGCCGTCGAGGAGTTCGACGAGGTCCGAGCCGACCACCACGGCACGGTGCTCCAGCGCGGCCCGCGAGGTCGCCAAGGTGTGGGCGACGTCGACCGGCCGGACGTCGGGCAGGCCGGTCACGTGCGAGAGCAGCCGCTCCGCCTGCCCGCGCAGGGCGGCCCGGCTGCGCGCGGAGACCACCCAGGGCAGCGGCCTCGCCACCGGCGGGGCGGGCACCGGCGCGGAGCCGGCCGACGGGTCGTCGTCCGCCACGGGGACGGCCGGGGCCTGCTCGATGATGGTGTGCGCGTTGGTGCCGCTGACACCGAAGGAGGAGACGGCGGCGCGCCGCGGACGCTCGCCCGCCGGCCAGGCCACCGGCTCGGTCAGCAGTCGCACCGCCCCGGTCGACCAGTCGATGTGCGGGGACGGCCGCTCCGCGTGCAGGGTCCTGGGCAGCACCTCGTGCCGGAGCGCCTGGACCATCTTGATGATGCCGCCGACCCCGGCCGCCGCCTGGGTGTGACCGATGTTGGACTTCAACGAGCCCAGCCACAGCGGACGTTCCCCGGACCGGTCCTGGCCGTAGGTCGCCAGCAGCGCCTGCGCCTCGATCGGGTCGCCCAGCGTGGTGCCCGTGCCGTGCGCCTCCACCACGTCGACGTCCGCCGCCGACAGCCCGGCGCTCGCCAGCGCCTGCCGGATCACCCGCTGCTGGGCGGGGCCGTTGGGCGCGGTCAGGCCGTTGGAGGCGCCGTCCTGGTTCACCGCGCTGCCGCGCACCACGGCGAGCACCGGGTGCCCGTTGCGCCGCGCGTCCGAGAGCCGCTCGACCAGCAGCATGCCGACGCCCTCGCCCCAGCCCGTGCCGTCCGCCTCGGCGGCGAAGGACTTGCAGCGGCCGTCCACGGCGAGGCCCTGCTGACGGCTGAACTCGGTGAACATCCCGGTGCTCGCCATGACCGCCGCGCCGCCGGCCAGCGCGAGCGTGCACTCCCGCCGGCGCAGCGCCTGGATCGCCAGGTGCAGGGCGACCAGCGAGGAGGAGCAGGCGGTGTCCACGGTCAGCGCCGGGCCTTCGAGCCCGAAGGTGTAGGAGAGCCGGCCGGAGGCGACGCTCGGCGCCGTGCCGGTCAGCAGGAAGCCCTCCAGCTCCTGGGCGTTCTCGGCGTCGCCCGCGTACCCCTGGTAGGCGAGGCCGACGAAGACGCCGGTGTTGGAGCCCCTGACCGAGACGGGGTCGATTCCCGCGCGCTCGAAGGTCTCCCAGGCGACTTCCAGGAGCAGCCGCTGCTGCGGGTCGGTGGCCAGCGCCTCACGCGGTGAGATCCCGAAGAAGCCGGGGTCGAACTCCCCGGCCCCGTGCAGGAATCCGCCCTCCCGGGTGTAGCACTTCCCCGGGGTGGCCGGGTCCGGGTCGTAGAGCCCGTCGAGGTCCCAGCCGCGGTTGTCGGGGAAGCCGGAGACCGCGTCGCCGCCGCGCTCGACCAACTGCCAGAGCTCTTCCGGGCTGTTGACCTGCCCGGGGTAGCGGCAGCCCATCGCCACGATGGCGATCGGGTCCTGGTCCTTGGCCTCGGCCTCCTGCAACCGGCGCCGGGTCTGCTTGAGATCGGCCGTCACGCGCTTGAGGTAGTCGAGCAGCTTCTGCTCATTCTGCATGTCTCGTTCACCCGCCATGTGAGTCAGGAAGTGCCGTCGTTCTGCGATCCGGTGGAGCCGCAGGGTCAGGAGGGGTCGAGCTCCTGGTCGATCAGCTCGAAGATGTCGTCGATGGTCGCGCTCCGGAGCCGCTCGTCCGACCCGTCGGCGTCCGTTCCGGCCGCCTCGGCCGCCGGGGTGTCGGCGAGTCCGGCGAGCACGGCCTGCAGGCGGGTCCGGACGCCGGCCCGCAGAGGTTCGTCGTCCGATCCGAGGGTGGCGAGGACCGCCTCCAGCCGGTCGATCTCGCCGAAGACCGCCACCGCCGGTGCCGGCGGCTCGGGTGCGAGGTCGGTCCGGATCCGGTCCGCCAGTGCGAGGGGGTTCGGGAAGTCGAACACCAGCGTCGCGGGCAACCGGAGCCCGGTGGCGGTTCCGAGCCGGTTGCGCAGTTCCACGGCGGTCAGCGAGTCGAAGCCCAGGGCCTTGAACTCGCGGCCCCGCTCGACGTCCTGCGGACCGCCGAGGCCGAGCACCGCCGCCACGTGCGTGCGCACGACGTCCAGCAGGGTGCGGGTCTGCTCGGCCTGCGGCAGGCCGCTCAGCTTCTGCCGCAGGGTGTCCGCGCCGCCCGTCGGGGCCTCGGCCGTGCGCCGGGCGGGCGTGCGGACCAGGCCGCGCAGGATCGCCGGAACGGCGGCCGTGCCGGCGCCGCGGTCGGCCGCGGTGTCGAAGCGCACCGGGACCACCAGGGCGCCCTCCCCCGACCGGGCGGCGTCGAAGAGTTCCAGGCCCTCCTTCACCCGGAACGGGACCAGCCCCGAGCGTGCCATCCGTCCCCGGCCCGACTCGTCCATCCCGGCCGCCATCCCGCCCTCGGCCCAGGGGCCCCAGGCCAGGGCGGTCGCGGGCAGGCCGGCCGCCCGTCGGCGCAGGGCCAGCGCGTCGAGGAAGGCGTTGGCCGCCGCGTAGTTGCCCTGCCCGGCGCTGCCGAGGGTGGCGGCGACCGAGGAGAACAGGACGAAGGCCGACAGGTCGAGGTCGCGGGTGAGCTCGTCCAGCACCAGGGCCGCGTCCACCTTGGGGCGCAGCACCGCCGCCAGCCGCTCGGGGGTCAGCGAGGTCACCGTGCCGTCGTCCAGCACCCCGGCCGCGTGGACCACGGCGGTCAGCGGGTGGTCGGCCGGGACGGTCGCGAGCAGCGCGGCGACGGCCTCCCGGTCGGCCGCGTCGCAGGCGGCCACGGTCACGTCCGCGCCCAGCTCGGCGAGTTCGTCGCGCAGTTCGCGGGCGCCCTCGGCCGCGAGGCCGCGCCGGCCGGTCAGCAGCAGCCGCCGCACACCGTGCTCGGTGACCAGGTGCCGGGCGACGTGGCCGCCGAGCGCGCCGGTGGCTCCGGTGATCAGCACCGTGCCCTGCGGGTCGAGCGGCGCGGGCACGGTGAGCACCAGCTTGCCGGTGTGGCGGGCCTGGCTGAGGTGGCGCAGCGCGTCGGGTGCCTGCCGGACGTCCCAGCCGGTGACCGGCAGCGGCCGCAGCACGCCCGCCTCGAACAGGTCCACCAGGGCGCGGAGCGTCTCGCCGATCCGGTCCGGTCCCGCCTCGATGGTGTCGAAGGCGCGGTAGGAGGCGCCCGGGTGGGCCGCGGCGACCTGCGCGGCGTCACGGACGTCGGTCTTGCCCATCTCCAGGAAGTGCCCGCCGTCGGCGAGCACCCGCAGGGACGCGTCGACGTACTCGCCGGCCAGGGAGTTCAGCACGACGTCCACGCCGCGGCCGCCGGTCGCGGCCAGGAAGTGCGGCTCGAAGTCGAGCGTCCGGGAGGAGGCGAGGTGCGCCTCGTCCAGGCCGTCGGCCCGCAGCGCCGGCCACTTGCCGGGGCTCGCCGTGCCGTAGACCTCGGCGCCGAGGTGGCGGGCCAGCTGGGTGGCGGCCATGCCCACGCCGCCGGCCGCGGAGTGCACCAGCAGCGACTGGCCCGGGCGCAGGCCGGCCAGGTCGACCAGGGCGTAGTGGGCGGTGAGGAAGGCGATCGGCGCGGACGCGGCCTGGGCGAAGGTCCAGCCGCGCGGCATGCGGGCCACCATCCGGTGGTCGGCGACCGCGAGCGGGCCGAAGGTCTCGGCGACCATGCCGAAGACGCGGTCCCCGACGGCCGTTCCGGTGACTCCGGGCCCGGTCTCGACGACGACGCCGGCGGCCTCGCTGCCGAGTGTCGCCGCGCCCGGGTACATGCCGAGGGCGATGAGCGCGTCTCGGAAGTTCACCCCGGCGGCGCGCACGGCGATCCGGACCTGTCCCTGGGCCGGCGGGGCCGTGGCGGCCGGGTTCTCGGTCAGCGCCAGGCCGTCCAGGGTGCCGGTGCCGTCGGTCGTCAGCCGCCAGCCGGCCGCGCCGGGGGCGGGGCGCAGGGCGGCGCCGGGTTCCGTGCGGGCCAGCCGGGGGGCGTGGGCGGCCCCGCGGCGCAGCGCGAGCTGCGGCTCGCCGGCGGCCGGCGCGGCCGGCAGGGCGCCGACGGAGTCCGGGTGGCCGTCCAGGTCGACCAGCAGGATCCGGTCGGGGTTCTCCGACTGGGCGGAGCGCACCAGGCCCCAGGCGGCGGCCTGGGCCGGGTCGGCCACGGACTCGCCGGGCTCGGCGGCGACCGCGCCGCGGGTGAGCAGGACCAGCCGGGAGCGCGCGGTGCGTTCCTCGGCCAGCCAGGCCGTGACCAGGGCGAGGACCTCACGGGTCGTCCGGTGGACGTCGGCGGCGCTCTCCCCGCCGGGGGCCACCGGGGCGAGCACCACCGGCGGGGGCGTGGCTCCGGCGTCCAGGGCGGTGGCGAGCGCGGTGAGGTCCGGGTGGGCGGTGAGGTGCACGCCGGCCGGCGCCAGGGCGGTCGCGGCCGGGGCGGCGGGGTCGTCCGCGCCGAGCAGGGCCCACTCGACGCCCTCGACGGGTGCGGTCGACAGGGGAACCGTGGGCCAGGCGATCCGGTACAGCCCGTCCTGCTGCTCGGTGCGGCGCGCCCGGGCGAGCCCGCCGGTGGAGACGGGGCGCAGGACGAGGGAGTCGACCGAGGCGACGGGGCGGCCGGTGGCGTCGGCGACCAGCAGCGAGACGGCGTCCTGCCCGGCCGGGGCCAGCCGCACGCGCAGCGCGTGTGCGCCGGTCGCCGCGAGCCGCACGCCGCTCCAGGAGAACGGGATCCGCCCCTGACCGGTGTCGGGCAGCAACCCTCCCAGGCCGACCGCGTGCAGGGCCGCGTCCAGCAGCGCCGGGTGGACACCGAAGCCGCCGGCCTCCGTGCCCTCCGGCAGCGCGACCTCGGCGAACACCTCCTCCCCGCGCCGCCACACCTTGCGCAGCCCCCGGAACACCGGGCCGTACCCGAACCCCAGCTCCGCCAGGCGCTCGTAGTAGCCCTCGGTCGGCACGGCCTCCGCCGCGGCCGGCGGCCAGGCCGACAGTTCCTCGTCGGCGGCCGGGCCGGCGGTGACCAGGGTGCCGGTGGCGTGCGAGGTCCACGGGTCACCGGTCCCGGTGCCGTCCGGCCGGGAGTGCACCTGGACGGTGCGGCGGCCGGTCTCGTCGGCGCCGCCGACCGTGATCTGCAGCTGCACCGCGCCCCGCTCGGGAAGGACCAGTGGCGCCTGGAGCGTCAGCTCCTCCAGCAGGTCGTCGCCCACCTCGTCACCGGCCCGCAGCACCAGGTCCACCAGCGCCGTGCCGGGCAGCAGGACCGCGCCCGTCACGAGGTGCTCGGCGAGCCAGGGCTGGGACGCCAGGGAGAGGCGGCCGGTCAGCAGCGCGCCCTCTCCTCCGGCGAGCGCGACCGCCGCTCCCAGCAGGGGGTGCTCGGCCGGGCGCAGGCCCGCGCCGGTGAGGTCGCCGGCCGCGGGCGGGGCGTCCAGCCAGTAGCGCCGGCGCTGGAAGGCGTAGGTCGGCAGGTCGACGCGGCGGGCGCCACGGCCGGCGAAGACGGCGTCCCAGTCCAGGGCGACGCCGTGGGTGTGGAGGTGGGCGAGGGCGGTGGTGAAGGACTCGGCCTCGGGGCGGCCGGCGCGCAGGGCCGGAACGGCGACGGTGGCCGCTTCGCTGTCGGCCAGCGACTCGCGGGCCAGGACGGTGAGACCGCCGGGCCCGACCTCCAGGAAGGCTGTCACGCCCTGGGCCGCCAGCGCCGCGACGGCGTCGGCGAACCGGACCGCGTGGCGGGCGTGGCGCACCCAGTGCTCGGGGTCGGCCAGCTCCTCGGCGGTGACGAGCTGTCCGGTGAGGGTGGAGACGATCGGCACGGTGGGCGCGGCGAAGGCGACGCGCTCGACGACCGCGCGGAAGTCCGCGAGCACCGGCTCCATCAGGGGCGAGTGGAACGCGTGCGACACGGCGAGCCGCTTGGTGCGGCGGCCGTCGGCGACGAGCAGCTCGACGATCGCGGTGACCGCGTCCTCGGCGCCCGAAAGGACCACCGAGGAGGGGCCGTTGACGGCGGCGATGCCCACCAGGTCCTCGCGTCCGGCCAGCAGCGGCAGCACCTCGGCCTCCGCGGCCTGCACCGCCACCATCACCCCGTTCGACGGCAGCCGCTGCATGAACCGGCCGCGCGCCGCCATCAGTTCGGCGGCGTCGGCCAGCGGGATCACCCCGGCCACGTGCGCGGCGGCGTACTCACCGATCGAGTGGCCGGCGAGGAAGCCGGGCCGTACGCCCCAGGACTCGATCAGCCGGAACAGCGCGACCTCGATCGCGAACAGGGCCGGCTGGGTGAACTCGGTGCGGTCGAGGAGTGCCGGGTCCTCACCGAACACCACGTCACGCAAGGGGCGTTCGAGGTGGACGTCCAGGTGGGCGCAGACCTCGTCGAAGGCCTGCGCGAACACCGGGAAGGACGCGGACAGTTCGCGCCCCATCCCGAGCCGCTGGCTCCCCTGGCCCGAGAACAGGAACGCGAGCCCGGCGTCCGGCAGCGCGGTGCCGCGCACCACCGGGCCGGCCGGCTCGCCGTCCGCCAGCGCGCGCAGGCCCGCCAGAGCGCCGGCCGTGTCCGGGGCGACCACGACCGCGCGGTGCTCCAGGGCGGCCCGTGCGGTGGCCAGGGTGAGGCCGATGTCCGCCGCGCCGAGCCGCGGGTGCTCGACCAGGTGGGCGTGGAGCCGCTCGGCCTGCCCGCGCAGGGCCTGCGCCGTGGTTCCCGAGAGGACCCACGGTGTCGCGGTGCCGGCTGCCGGGTCCGGGGCCGTCGGGACGGGCTCGGCCGGGGCGGGCGCTTGCTCGATGATCACGTGTGCGTTGGTGCCGCTCACACCGAAGGACGAGATCCCGGCGCGGCGCGGCCGCTCGTCCCGCGGCCACGCGACGGGCTCGGTCAGCAGCTCCACGGCGCCCGCCGACCAGTCGACGTGCGGGGTGGGCTCGTCCACGTGCAGGGTCCTCGGCAGCACCTCGTGCCGCAGGGCCTGGACCATCTTGATGATGCCGCCGACCCCGGCCGCCGCCTGGGTGTGACCGATGTTGGACTTCAACGAGCCCAGCCACAGCGGGCTTTCGCGCTCCTGCCCGTACGTGGCCAGCAGCGCCTGCGCCTCGATCGGGTCACCGAGCGTCGTCCCGGTGCCGTGCGCCTCCACCACGTCCACGTCGGCCGCGGACAGTCCCGCGTCCGCGAGGGCCTGGCGGATCACCCGCTGCTGGGCGGGGCCGTTGGGGGCGGTCAGGCCGTTGGAGGCGCCGTCCTGGTTCACCGCACTGCCGCGCACCACCGCCAGCACCGGGTGCCCGTTGCGCTCGGCGTCCGAGAGCCGCTCGACCAGCAGCATGCCCGCGCCCTCGCCCCAGCCCGTGCCGTCCGCGGCCGCCGCGAAGGGCTTGCAGCGGCCGTCGGCGGCGAGCCCGCGCTGCCGGCTGAACTCGATGAACGCGTTCGGGCTGGACATCACCGTCACCCCGCCCGCGAGGGCGAGCGAGCACTCGCCGCGCCGCAGCGCCTGCGCCGCGAGGTGCAGGGCGACCAGCGAGGAGGAGCACGCGGTGTCGACCGTCAGGGTCGGCCCCTCCAGGCCGAAGGAGTAGGCGATCCGGCCCGACACCACGCTCGCCGAACTGCCGGTGCCGATGTAGCCCTCCAGGTCCTGCGGCACGCTCAACAGGCGTGAGGCGTAGTCCTGGTAGCCGGATCCCATGAAGACGCCGGTCCGGGTGCCGCGCATCGCGTCCGGGGCGATCCCGGCCCGTTCGAAGGCCTCCCAGGTCAGTTCGAGGAGCAGCCGCTGCTGCGGGTCCATGGCGAGTGCCTCGCGCGGCGAGATGCCGAAGAACGCGGGGTCGAAGTCGGCGACGTCGTAGAGGAATCCGCCGTCCGCAGCGTAGGTGGTGCCCGGCCGGTCCGGGTCGGGGTCGTAGAGCGCCTCCAGGTCCCAGCCCCGGTCCGCCGGGAACCCGGCCACCGCGTCGCGGCCCTCGGCCACCAGTCGCCACAGCTCCTCGGGCGAGCGCACCGCTCCCGGGTAGCGGCAGCTCATCGCGACGATCGCGATCGGCTCGTCGTCGAGCGACACGCCCGTGGCAGCGGCCGTCGGCGTGGCCGCCTCGACGGCGCCGGTCAGCTGCGCGCGCAGGTGGGCGGCCAGCACGGCGGGCGACGGGTGGTCGAAGACCAGGGTCGCCGGCAGCCGCACGCCGGTCGCCGCGGCCAGCCGGTTGCGCAGCTCGACGGCGGTCAGCGAGTCGAAGCCCAGCTCCCGGAAGGCCCGGTCGGCGGCGACCTGCTCCGAGCCGCCGTGACCGAGCACGGCGGCCGCCTCGGCCCGGACCAGGTCGAGCACCGCGCGCCGCTGCTCGGCCTCCGCCAGCGCGGTCACCCGCCGCACGAAGGCGGGCACGGCCGCATCGGCGGCCGGTTGCGGGTCGGCGGCCGCCAGCGCGGACCGGACCTCCGGCAGGTCGGCGAGCAGCGGGCTGGGCCGCATCAGGGTGAAGGACGGCGCGAAGCGCGCCCAGTCGACGTCCGCGACCGTGACGGCGGTCTCCTCGCGGTCCAGCGCGCCCCACAGCGCGGAGATCGCCGACTCCGGGGCGAGTGCCGGCAGTCCGCGCAGCCTGAGGCGTTCCTCGGCGTCGCCGTCCTCGACCATGCCGCCGCCGGCCCAGGGCCCCCAGGCCACCGCCGTCGCGGCCAGTCCGCGTGCCCGGCGCCGCTCGGCCAGCGTGTCGAGGGCGGCGTTGGCCACCGCGTAGGCGGCCTGGCCCCCGGCGCCCCAGACGCCGGAGATCGAGGAGAAGAGCACGAACGCGTCCAGCTCGCGCTCGCCCAACAGCTCGTCCAGGTGCCGCGCGCCGGCGACCTTCGCGGCCACCACCCGGGCGAACTCCTCCGGTGTGGTGTCGGCCAGCAGGCCGGGCGTGCCCACACCGGCGGCGTGCACCACGGCGGTCAGCGGGTACTCGGCGGGCAGCCCGTCCAGCAGGCGCGCCAGCGCCTCCCGGTCTGCCACGTCGCACGCGGCGACGGTGACCTCGGCGCCCAGCCCGACGAGCTCGTCGCGGAGTTCCGCCGAGCCCTCGGCCGCGAGGCCTCGGCGGCCGACCAGTACCAGGTGCTCGGCGCCGTCGCGGGCCAGCCGGCGCGCCACATGGCCGCCGAGGGCGCCCGTGCCGCCGGTGATCAGGACGGTCCCGCGCGGGCGCCGGGCGGCGCCCGCCGTGACGGCGCCCTGCGGGGCGCGCGTCAGCCGGCGGACGTAGACGCCCGAGCCGCGCACCGCGAGCTGGTCCTCCGCGCCGGAGCCGGCCAGCACGGCCGCCAGCCGGCGGGCGGCGCGCTCGTCCAGCACCTCCGGGAGGTCCACCAGACCGCCCCAGCGCCGGCCGTGCTCCAGTGCCGCCGTCCGGCCCAGCGCCCAGACCTGCGCCTGGTGGGCGCTGCGGACCGGGTCGGAGGAGCCGATGGAGACGGCGCCCCGGGTGGCACACCAGAGCGGGGCGTCGAGGCCGGTGTCGCCGAGCGCCTGGACCACCGCGAGGGTGGCGGCCAGGCCCGCCGGGAGCACCGGGTGGACGGGGTGCGGCCGCTCGTCCACCGCGAGCAGGGAGAGCACCCCGGTGACGGTGGCGGCCTCGGGGGGAAGACCGGCGAGGACGCCGCGCAGCTGCTCGGCGACGGTTTCGCGGCCGGCCGCGGTGTCCACGACGACCGGGACGACCTCCTCGCCGTGCTCGCGCAGCGCGCCGACGACGGCCGCTCCCCAGCCGTCGCCGTCCGGCCCGGCGGGCAGCAGGACGAGCCGGCGCCCGCTCGGAGCGGCCTCCTTGAGGTCGCTCGCGGGCTTCCAAGTGATCCGGTAGCGCCAGCCGTCCACGGTGGACTGCTCCCGGTGCGTGCGCCGCCAGCTGGAGAGCGCGGGCAGGACGGAGGTCAGCGGGGCGTCCTCGGTCACCTGGATGCGGTCGGCGAACGCCGCGAGGTCCTGCCGCTCCACCGCCTCCCAGAAGCCGGCCTCCACCGGGTCCGCGGCGGCGTCCTCGGTGGCTGAGAAGGCCGAGGACTCCAGCCAGTAGCGGCGACGCTCGAAGGCGTAGGTGGGCAGGTCGTCGACGCGTCGGGTGCCGCGACCGGCGAGGACGGCGTCCCAGTCGAGGGTGATGCCGTGGGTGTGGAGCCGGGCCAGGGCGGTGGCGAAGGCCTCGGCCTCGGGGCGGTCGGCGCGCAGGGCCGGGACGGCGACGGTCTCGGCCAGGCTCTCCTGGACCATCGGGGTCAGGCCGCCGGGGCCGATCTCCAGGAACGCCGTCGTTCCCTGGCCTTCCAGGGTCTGCACGGCGTCGGCGAACCGGACGGCCTGGCGGACGTGGCGCACCCAGTAGTCGGGGTCGGCCAGCTCCTCGACGGTGACAAGGTTTCCGGTGAGGGTGGAGACGACCGGGCGGGTCGGCTCGGCGAAGGTCACCCGCTCGGCGACCTCGCGGAAGCGGGTCAGCATCGGCTCCATCAGCGGCGAGTGGAAGGCGTGCGAGACGGCGAGCCGATGCGTGCGGCGGCCGTCGGCCGCGAGCAGCTCGGCGACCTCCGCCACGGCGTCCTCGGCACCCGAAAGGACCACCGAAGACGGGCCGTTGACCGCGGCGATACCCACCAGGTCCTCACGGCCGGCCAGCAGCGGAACCACCTCGTGCTCGGCGGCCCGGACCGCCACCATCGCGCCGCCCGACGGCAACTCCTGCATCAACCGGCCACGCGCCACCACCAGTTCGGCAGCGTCCGCCAACGAGATCGCACCCGCGACGTGCGCGGCGGCCAGCTCACCGATCGAATGACCGGCCAGGAAGTCCGCCCGCACACCCCACGACTCCACCAGCCGGAACAGCGCCACCTCCACCGCGAACAACGCCGGCTGGGTGAACTCCGTCCGGTTCAACAGCTCCGCGTCCTCGCCGAACACCACCTCACGCAACGGCCGTTCGAGGTGGACGTCCAGGTGCGCGCAGACCTCGTCGAAGGCCTCCGCGAACACCGGGAACGACGCGTGCAGCTCACGCCCCATCCCCAGCCGCTGACTCCCCTGCCCCGAGAAGACGAACGCGAGCTTGTTGCGCCGCCCCGCGACTCCCCGGACCAGGCCCGCGTCGGCGTCGTCCCGAGCCAGCGCCTCCAGCCCGCGCAGCAGCCCGTCCCGGCCGGTGCCGACGACCACCGCCCGGTGCGGCAGGGCGGCACGCGAGAGGGCCAGCGAGCGGCCGAGGTCGGCGGGATCCACCGCCGGACGCTCCGCCAGGTGGGCCAGCAGCCGCCGGGCCTGCCCGCGCAGCGCCTGCTCGCCGCGGGCGGAGAGCGGCCACAGCACCACCGGAGGCTCCGGCCGCTCGTCCGCCGGCTCCTCCGCCCGGTCCTCCGCGGGCGCCGCTTCGAGGATCACGTGCGCATTGGTCCCGCTGACGCCGAACGACGACACGCCCGCCCGCCGGGGCCGGTCCCGCTCCGGCCAGTCGACGGCCTCGGTCAGCAGCCGCACCGCCCCGGCCGACCAGTCGACGTGCGGCGACGGCTCGTCCAGGTGCAGGGTCTTCGGCAGCACGCCGTGCCGCATCGCCATCACCGTCTTGATCACACCCGCCACACCCGCCGCGGCCTGGGTGTGACCGATGTTCGACTTCAGCGCCCCCAGCCAGAGGGGGTGTTCACGCTCCTGGCCGTAGGTCGCGAGCAGCGCCTGCGCCTCGATCGGGTCGCCCAGCGAGGTACCGGTCCCGTGCGCCTCCACCGCGTCCACCTCGGCCGCGGACAGTCCCGCGTCCGCCAGCGCCTGCCGGATCACCCGCTGCTGCGCGGGGCCGCTCGGCGCGGTCAGGCCGTTGGACGCGCCGTCCTGGTTCACCGCGCTGCCGCGCACCACCGCCAGCACCGGATGCCCGTTGCGGCGGGCCTCCGACAGGCGCTCCACCAGCAGCATGCCGACGCCCTCGGCCCAGCCCGTACCGTCGGCGGCGGCGGAGAAGGGCTTGCAGCGGCCGTCGGCCGCCAGCCCGCGCTGCCGGCTGAACTCCATGAACGCGCCGGGCGTCGACATCACGGTCACACCGCTCACCAGGGCGAGCGAGCACTCGCCGCGCCGCAGCGCCTGCGCCGCCAGGTGCAGGGCGACCAGCGAGGACGAGCACGCCGTGTCCACCGTCACCGCCGGCCCCTCCAGGCCGAAGGAGTAGGCGATCCGGCCCGACACCACGGCGGCGGCGTTGCCGGTGCCGAGGTAACCGTCGAAGTCCTCCGGCGAGTTGGACAGCCGCGCGTAGTCCTGCCCGTTGGTACCGGCGTAGACACCCGTCCGGGTGCCCCGCAGCGTGCCCGGGTCGAGGCCGGCCCGCTCGAAGACCTCCCAGGTGGTCTCCAGCAGCAGCCGCTGCTGCGGGTCCATCATCAGCGCCTCGCGCGGCGAGATCCCGAAGAAGCCGGCGTCGAACTCGGCGACGTCGTGCAGGAATCCGCCCTGGCGGACGTAGCAGGTGCCCGCGTGGTCCGGGTCGGGGTCGTAGAGCGCCTCCAGGTCCCAGCCGCGGTCGTCGGGGAAGCCGCCGATCGCGTCGCCGCCCTCGGCGACCAGCCGCCACAGGTCCTCGGGCGACGCGACGCCGCCCGGGAAGCGGCAGCTCATCGCCACGATCGCGATGGGCTCCGCGGCGTCCTCCACCAGCTTCCGGTTCTGGCGACGCAGCCGCTCGGTCTCCTGGAGGGAGGCCCGCAGTGCTTGAACGATCTTGTCGTTCGAGGTGGTCATCATCTGCTCCGTACTCAGGCCGTCTCAGAAATCGCTGTCGCCGAGCGCAAGTTCGACAAGATCGTCGACGTCCATCGTCTCGATGGACTCCGCCGTGCCGGGGTCGTCGGGTGCCGGTTCTCCCGTGCCGGGCTCCGCCAGCCGCAGCAGCGCCTCCAGCAGTCCGCTCTCCCGCAGGCGGGAGAGCGGGACGGTCGCCAGGGTCTGCCGCAACCGCGCCTCCGGCACGCCGTCGGAGGCGCTGCCGTCGCCGGTGCCCGCGCCGATGCCCGTGCCGCCGCCCTCGCCGGCGTCCGGCAGGAGTTCGGCGCACAGGTGGTCGGTGAGCGCGCCGGGCGTGGGGTGGTCGAAGACCATCGTCGTGGGCAGTCGCAGCCCCGTCGCCGTGGCGATGCGGTTGCGCAGCTCGACCGCGGTGAGCGAGTCGAAGCCGAGCTCCCGGAACGCCCGGTCCGGCTCGATGGACTCGCCCCCAACGTAGCCGAGCACCGCCGCGGCCTCCACCTGGACGACGTCGAGCAGCGCCGCGTGCCGACCGGCCGGCGGCAGCTCCGCGAGGCGCCGCACGAGTTCCGACGCCCCGCCGCCGGCGGCCTCCTCGCCGCCGACGGCCCCGGCCAGCGCCTCCCGGACCTCCGGCAGGTCCCCGAGCAGCGGGCTCACCCGGCCGACGGTGAACGACGGCGCGAACCGCGACCAGTCGACGTCCGCCACCACCACCGCGGTCTCGTCGCGGTCCAGGGCGTCCTGGAGCGCGCTGACGGCCAGCGCGGGCGCCAGCTGCGGCAGGCCGCGCCGGCGCAGGTGCTCGGCCGCGCCGTCCTCGGCGGCCATGCCGCCCTCGCCCCACGGGCCCCAGGCCACCGCCGTCGCGGCCAGGCCCCGGGCCCGGCGCCGCTGCGCCAGGGCGTCCAGGAAGGCGTTGCCGGCCGAGTAGGCGGCCTGGCTGCCGCTGCCCCAGACCCCGGAGACCGAGGAGAACAGCACGAAGGCGTCCAGGTCCCGGTCCGCCAGCAGCTCGTCCAGGTGCACGGCGCCCGCCACCTTGGCCGCGACCACGTCCGCCAGCTCGGTCAGGTCGGTCTCCATCACGGCGGTGAACTGCGGAAGACCGGCCGCGTGCACGACGGCGGTCAGCGGGCGTTCGGCCGGCAGCGAGTCCAGCAGCCCCGCCAGTGCCTCGCGGTCGGCCACATCGCAGGCGGCGACGGTGACCGAGGTCCCCAACGCCTCCAGTTCCTCGCGCAGTTCGGCCGCGCCCTCGGCCGCCGCACCGCGCCGGCTGGTCAGCACCAGGTGCTCGGCGCCGTTGCGGGCCAGCCAGCGGGCGGCGTGTCCGCCGAGCGAGCCGGTGCCGCCGGTGATCAGCACCGTGCCGCGCGGGCGCCACTCACGGCCCGGGGTGCTGCGCGCGGCCCGCGCCAGCCGGCGGACGAACACGCCCGAGTCGCGCACCGCCAGCTGGTCCTCGTCCCCGGAGCCGACGAGCACGTCGGCCAGCCGGCCCAGGGCCCGCGCGTCCGACCCTGCGGACGGCGGGAGGTCGACCAACCCGCCCCAGCGGTCGGGGTGTTCGAGCGCGACCGCGCGGCCAAGACCCCACACCAGCCCCTGCAGCGGATGCTCGACGGGGTTGGAGCGGCCGACCGAGACGGCGGCCCGGGTGACGCACCACAGCGGCGCGTCCAGCTCGACGTCCCCGAGCGCCTGCACCAGGGTCATCGTCGCCGTGAGCCCGAGCGGCAGCGCCCGGTGGACCGGATGCGCGCGCTCGTCCAGCGCCAGCAGGGAGAGCACCCCGACGGTCGGGGTGTCCTGCGCCAGGGACTCGCGCAGCAGTTTGGCGAGCATCACGCGGTCGGTGCCGGCGTCGGCCACGATCAGCGTCGACGGCTCGGCACCGCGCTCCCGCAGCACGCGCGCGCAGGCGTCGGCGGTCCCGTCGTCGGCCGCGACGACCAGCCAGCCGCCCGTCAGCGGCCCGGACGGGAGGTCGGTCCAGGGCTTCCAGGTGGCCTGGTAGCGCCAGCTGTCCACGGTGCTCCGCGTCCTGGCCTCGCGGCGCCAGGAGGCCAGCGCGGCGAACACCGAGTCGAGCGGGGCGTCGGCGTCCAGACCGAGCCGCTCGGCCAGCGCCTGCGGCTTCCCACGCTCCACGGTGTCCCAGAACTCGGCCTCGGCCGGGTCGGCGGGAGCCGCCGCGCCGGGCCGCCCGGGTGCGCCCCGCAGCCAGTACCGCTGGTACTGGAAGGCGTAGGTGGGCAGGTCGACCCGCCGGGCGCCGGTTCCGGCGAGGACCGCGTCCCACGCCGGGGAGATGCCCCGCACGTGCAGCTCGGCCAGGGCGGTGGTGAAGGAGTCGGATTCGGGGCGGTCGGCGCGCAGGGCCGGGACGGCGACGAAGTCCGCGTCGGCCAGGGTCTCCTGGACCATCGGGGTCAGACCGCCCGGGCCGATCTCCAGGAAGGCCGTCACGCCCTTGGCGTCGAGCGTCCCGATGGCGTCGGCGAACCGGACGGCGTGCCGGACGTGCCGCACCCAGTACTCGGGGTCCGCCAACTCCTCGGCGGTGAGGGGATCCCCGGTGAGGGTGGAGACGATCGGCCGGGTCGGCTCGGCGAAGGTGACACGCTCGGCGACCTCGCGGAAGCGGGCGAGCATCGGCTCCATCAGCGGCGAGTGGAACGCGTGCGAGACGGCGAGCCGCTTCGTACGGCGGCCGTCGGCGGCGAGCAGGTCGACGACCTCCGTCACGGCGTCCTCGGCACCGGAAATGACCACCGACGTGGGACCGTTGACCGCGGCGATGCCCACCAGGTCCTCGCGTCCGGCCAGCAGCGGAGCCACCTCGTCCTCGGAGGCCTGCACCGCCACCATCGCACCACCCGATGGCAGCTCCTGCATCAACCGGCCACGCATGGCGACCAGTTCGGCGGCGTCGGCGAGCGAGAGGGCGCCCGCGACATGGACGGCGGCCAGTTCGCCGATGGAGTGGCCGGCCAGCACGTCCGCCCGCACCCCCCACGACTCCACCAGCCGGAACAGGGCGACTTCTACCGCGAACAGCGCCGGCTGGGTGAACTCCGTGCGGTTCAGCAGTTCCGCGTCCTCGCCGAACACCACGTCACGCAACGGCCGTTCGAGGTGGACGTCCAGGTGCGCGCAGACCTCGTCGAAGGCCTCCGCGAAGACCGGGAACGACGCCTCCAGCTCACGCCCCATCCCCAGCCGCTGGCTCCCCTGCCCCGAGAAGAGCAGGGCCAGCCGCCCCCGGGAGGGCGCGGCGGCCCCGCGCACCAGGCCGGCCGCCGACTCGCCCCGGCCCAGCGCGCCGAGTCCGGCGGCGAGGTCGGCCCGGTCGCGTCCCACGACGACCGCCCGGTGGTCCATGGCGGTCCGCGCGACGGCCAGGGAGAGGGCCAGGTCGGCCGGCGCCGCCGCCGGGTCGGCGTCCAGGGCGGCGAGCAGCCGGTGCGCCTGCTCACGCAGCGCCGGTTCGTCCTTCGCCGACAGCGCCCAAGGCAGGCTCCGCGGCGCATCCGCGCCGGACGGGGCCGGCGAGGCGGCGTCCGTGGCGGCGTCGGCGGGCGCCTGCTCGATGATGGTGTGCGCGTTGGTGCCGCTGACGCCGAAGGAGGAGACGGCGGCGCGCCGCGGACGGTCGGCCGCCGGCCAGTCCACCGGCGCGGTCAGCAGCCGCACCGCGCCCGCCGACCAGTCCACGTGCGGCGTCGGCTCGTCCACGTGCAGGGTGCGCGGCAGCGAACCGTGCCGGATCGCCAGCACCGTCTTGATCACACTGGCGACGCCCGAGGCGGCCTGGGTGTGGCCGAGGTTCGACTTGATCGAGCCGAGCCAGAGCGGCCGGTCCTCGGGCCGGTCCTGCCCGTAGGTGGCGAGCAGCGCCTGCGCCTCGATCGGGTCACCGAGCGCGGTGCCGGTGCCGTGCGCCTCCACGGCGTCGATGTCGGCCGTGGAGAGCCGGGCGTTGGCCAGGGCCTGGCGGATCACCCGCTGCTGGGCGGGTCCGTTCGGCGCCGTCAGACCGTTGGAGGCGCCGTCCTGGTTCACCGCGCTGCCGCGCACCACCGCCAGCACCGGGTGCCCGTTGCGCTCGGCGTCCGACAGCCGCTCCACCAGCAGCATGCCGACACCCTCGCCCCAGCCGGTGCCGTCCGCCGCCGCCGCGAAGGGCTTGCAGCGGCCGTCGGCGGCGAGCCCGCGCTGCCGGCTGAACTCGATGAAGGCGTTGGGGCTGGACATCACGGCCGCGCCGCCGACCAGGGCCAGCGAGCACTCACCCTGCCGCAGCGCCTGGGTCGCCAGGTGCAGGGCGACCAGCGAGGAGGAGCAGGCCGTGTCCACCGTCACCGCCGGGCCTTCCAGCCCCAGCGTGTAGGCGATCCGGCCGGACATCACGGAGGAGGAGCTGCCGGTCAGCAGGTGCCCCTCCACGCCCTCGGGCAGCTCGGCGAGCCCGGCGCCGTAGCCCTGGTAGCCGGAGCCGACGAAGACACCGGTCCGGCTGCCGCGCACCGAGACGGGGTCGAGCCGGGCCCGCTCCAGGGTCTCCCAGGCCACCTCCAGCAGGATGCGCTGCTGCGGGTCCATGGCCAGCGCCTCGCGCGGCGAGATCCCGAAGAACCGGGCGTCGAAGGAGGCGGCGTCGTGCAGGAAGCCGCCCTGGTTGACGTAGCTGGTCCCCGCCTTCTCCGGGTCCGGGTCGTAGAGGGCCTCGGTGTCCCAGCCCCGGTCGGTCGGGAACGGGCCGACCGCGTCCGCCTCGTCCGCGAGCAGCCGCCACAGGTCCTCGGGGGACCGCACACCGCCGGGGAAGCGGCAGCCCATCGCGACGATCGCGATCGGCTCCTCGGCCGTGGCCGCGGTCGCCGCCGCCACGGGGGCGTCTGCGGCGTCCGGTTGCGACCCGGACAGCTCGGTGGCCAGGAAAGCCGCGAGGTCCGCCGCGTTGGGATGGTCGAACACCAGGGTGGTCGGCAGCCGCAGCCCCGTGCCGGCGTTCAGCCGGTTGCGCAGTTCGACGCCGGTGAGCGAGTCGAACCCCAGGTCCTTGAACGCCCGATCGGGCGCGACCGCCTCGGGGCCGGAGTGGCCGAGCGCCCCGGCCACCTCGGTGCGGACCAGGTCGAGCAGGACGCGGTCGCGCTCCGCGCTCGGCAGCGCGGCCAACTCCTGGCCGAGGGAGGGCAGTCCGGCACCGGACCGGGCCTGCGCGTCCTCGGTTCCGGTCAACGCCTGCCGCACCTCGGGCAGTTCGCCGAAGAGCGGGCTCGGGCGGGTGACGGTGAAGGCGGGGGCGAAGCGCTCCCAGCGCACATCGGCCACCACGACCGCCGTCTCGTCCTGGTCCAGGGCCCGCTGGAGAGCGGCCACCGCGGGCTGCGGCGCCATGGCGGGCAGGCCGCGGCGGCGCAGATGGGCCTCGGCCTCCTCGCCGTCCACCATGCCGCCCTCCGCCCACGGGCCCCAGGCCACCGCGGTCGCGGCCAGGCCCCGGGCCCGGCGCCGCAGCGCCAGGGCGTCCAGGAAGGCGTTGGCGGCGGCGTAGCTGGCCTGGCTGCCGCTGCCCCACACACCGGCGACGGACGAGAAGAGCACGAACGCGTCCAGCGGACCGTCCCCCAGCAGCTCGTCCAGGTGCACGGCGCCGGCCACCTTGGCGGCCACGACCTCGGCGAGGTCCGCGAGCGTCGTGCGCTCCACCGGGGCGAACTGGGGCATGCCGGCGGCGTGCACGACGGCGGTCGGCCGGTCGGCCTCGGGGAGGTCGGCGAGCAGCCGGGCCACCGCGTCGCGGTCCGACACGTCGCAGGCCGCGATGGTCACCCGCACACCCAGCGCCTCGATCTCGGCGGCGAGTTCGGCGGCCCCGGCGGTGGACGGGCCACGCCGGCCGGTGAGCACCAGGTGCTCGGCGCCGCGCTGCGCGAGGTGCCGGGCCACCTGGGTGCCCAGCGCGCCCAGTCCGCCGGTGACGAGCACCGTGCCCCGGGGGCGCCAGACGCGCTCGGCGGTGCCCGTGCCCGTCGTGGCGGCGGCGGCTCGGTGGAGGCGGCGGACGAAGGTGCCGGAGGAGCGGACGGCGAGCTGGTCCTCCTCGCCCCCGCCGGCGAGCACGGCGACGAGCCGGCGCACCGAACGGTCGTCCAGCGTCTCCGGGAGGTCGACCAGCCCGCCCCAGCGCTGCGGGTGCTCCAGCGCCACGGAGCGGCCCAGGCCCCAGATCATGCCCTGGGACGGGCTCTGAGCGCCGTCCGACCGGCCGACCGCCACCGCGCCCCGGGTGGCGCACCACAGCGGTGCGTCCACCCCGGCATCGCCCAGGGCCTGGACCAGCAGGGTGGTCAGCGCCAGCCCGAGGGGCAGCACCGGGTGACCGGGGTGCCGGTCCTCACCGAGGGCGAGCAGCGACAGCACACCGGCGGGCGGGGCGTCGACCGTCTCGGCCAGCCGCCCGGCGAGCGCCGCACGGTCGTCGTCACCCCTCGCGGAGAGCTCGACGACGTCGGCGCCGTGCGCGCCGAGCGCCGCCCGGACCGCCACGGCGACCGGGTGGTCCTGCTCGCCGTCCGGGACCACGAGCAGCCAGCTGCCCGTCAGTCCGGCATCACCACGGACGGTCAGCGGCTTCCACTGGACCTGGTAGCGCCAGCCGTCCACCACCGAGTGCTCGCGCTGACGGCGGCGCCAGCTGGACAGCGCCGGGAGCACCGAGCTGAGCGGTGCCTCCCCGTCCACCTCCAGCCGCTCGGACAGCGAGGCCAGGTCCGCGCGCTCGACGACGTCCCAGAACTCCGCGTCGGCCGGGTCCGTCGCGACGGCTCCGCCGGCCGCCGGGGCGGACGCCTTGAGCCAGTAGGACGCGCGCTGGAAGGCGTAGGTCGGCAGGTCGTCGATGTGCCGGGCGTCGGTGCCGGTGAGGGCGGCGGTCCAGTCGAGGGTGATGCCGTGGGTGTGGAGGAGGGCGAGGGCGGTGGTGAAGGCCTCGGCCTCGGGGCGGTCGGCACGCAGGGCCGGGACGGCGACGGTGTCCGTGTCGGCCACGGTCTCCTGAACCATCGGGGTCAGGCCGCCCGGGCCGACCTCCAGGAACGCCGTCACACCGTTGGCCGCGAGCGTCTGGACGGCGTCGGCGAACCGGACCGCGTGCCGGACGTGCCGCACCCAGTAGTCGGGGTCGGCCAACTCCTCGGCGGTGAGGGGATCCCCGGTGAGGGTGGAGACGATCGGCCGGGTCGGCTCGGCGAAGGTCACGCGCTCGGCGACCTCGCGGAAGCGGGCCAGCATCGGCTCCATCAGCGGCGAGTGGAACGCGTGCGAGACGGCGAGCCGCTTCGTACGACGACCGTCGGCGGCGAGCAGTTCGGCGACCTCCGTCACCGCCTCGTCGGCACCGGAAATGACCACCGAGGAGGGGCCGTTGACGGCCGCGATGCCCACCAGGTCCTCACGGCCGGCCAGCAGCGGCGCCACCTCGTCCTCCGAGGCCTGCACCGCCACCATCGCACCACCCGACGGCAGCTCCTGCATCAACTGACCACGCGCCACCACCAGTTCAGCGGCATCGGCCAGCGCGAGGACGTCGGCGACGTGGGCGGCGGCGAACTCGCCTATCGAGTGACCGGCCAGGAAGTCCACCCGCACGCCCCACGACTCGACGAGCCGGAACAGCGCCACCTCCACCGCGAACAACGCCGGCTGCGTGAACTCCGTCCGACCCAGCAGCTCCGCGTCCTCCCCGAACACCACCTCACGCAAAGGGCGTTCGAGGTGGACGTCGAGAGCGGCGCAGGCCTCGTCGAAGGCCTCCGCGAACACCGGGAACGCCGCGTGCAGCTCACGCCCCATCCCCAGCCGCTGGCTCCCCTGCCCCGAGAAGAGCAGAGCGACCTTCGCCCCCGGCACCGCGACACCACGGACCACCGCCCCGGACGACTCGCCGTTCGCCAGCGCACGCAGGCCCTCCAGCGCCCCCGCCACATCCGGCGCGACCACCGCCGCACGGTGCTCCAGCACCGCCCTGGACACGGCCAGCGAGTACGCCGCATCGGCCGCCACCAGATCCTCACGCCCCTGCGCGTACGCGAGCAGCCGCGCGGCCTGGTCCCGCAGCGCCTCGGGAGACTTCGCCGACAGCACCCACGGCCTCGCGGCCTGGCCACCCCCGTCCGCCTCACGACGCGGGGCCGCCGCAGCCGGCGCCTGCTCGATGATGACGTGCGCATTGGTCCCGCTGACCCCGAACGAGGAGACACCGGCCCGGCGCGGACGATCGCCGGACGGCCACTCCACCGACTCGGCCAGCAGCCGCACCGCACCGCTCGACCAGTCCACGTGCGACGACGGCTCGTCCACGTGCAGGGTGGGCGGCAGCACCCCGTGCCGCATCGCCATCACCATCTTGATCACACCCGCCACCCCGGCCGCCGCCTGGGTGTGACCGATGTTGGACTTCACCGTCCCGAGCCAGAGCGGCCGCTCCTCGGGCCGGTCCTGGCCGTAGGCCTTGAGCAGGGCCTGCGCCTCGATCGGGTCGCCCAGCGTCGTCCCGGTGCCGTGCGCCTCCACCGCGTCGACATCGGCCGCCGACAGCCCGGCGTTCGCCAGCGCCTGCCGGATCACCCGCTGCTGCGCGGGGCCGTTCGGCGCCGTCAGACCGTTGGACGCGCCGTCCTGGTTCACCGCGCTGCCGCGCACCACCGCCAGCACCGGGTGCCCGTTGCGCCGCGCGTCCGACAGCCGCTCGACCAGCAGCATGCCCACGCCCTCCGCGAGGCCGGTGCCGTCGGCCCCGGCCCCGAAGGCCCGGCAGCGCCCGTCCTCGGACAGGCCGCGCTGTCGGCTGAAGGCGATGAGCGCGCCCGGGGTCGACATCACCGTGACACCGCCGGCCAGGGCCAGCTCGCACTCACCCGAGCGCAGCGCCTGCGCCGCCAGGTGCAGGGCCACCAGCGACGAGGAGCACGCCGTGTCGACGGTCACCGCCGGCCCCTCCAGGCCGAAGGTGTAGGCGAGACGGCCGGAGACGACCGCCGCCGAGTTTCCGGTGAGCAGGTGGCCTTCGAGTCCCTCCGCGTCCGCCTCGCGCAACCCGGCCGCGTAGTCCTGGCCGTTGGTGCCGGTGAAGACGCCGGTCCGGCTGCCGCGCAGGGCGGCCGGGTCGATGCCGGCCCGCTCGAACGCCTCCCAGGTGGTCTCCAGCAGCAGGCGCTGCTGCGGGTCCATGGCCAGCGCCTCGCGCGGCGAGATCCCGAAGAAGCCCGCGTCGAACTCGTCGGCGTCGTGCAGGAATCCTCCCTCGCGGGTGTAGCAGCGGCCCGGGGCGTCGGGGTCCGGGTCGTAGAGACCGTCCAGGTCCCAGCCGCGGTTCGCCGGGAGGCCGGTGATCGCGTCGGTCCCGTCGGCCACCAGCCGCCACAGCTCCTCGGGGTCGGCGACCCCGCCCGGGAAGCGGCAGCTCATCGCGACGATCGCGATCGGCTCGGCGTCGTCGCCGGAGCGGCCGACGCGGACGGGGGCGGCGGTGACGAGGTCCTGCTCGCCGCCGAAGGCCTCCTCCAGCAGGTGCCCGGCCAGGGCGGCCGGGGTCGGGTGGTCGAAGACCGCGGTGACCGGCAGCCGCACGCCGGTCGCGGCGATCAGCCGGTTGCGCAGCTCCAGCGCGGCGAGGGAGTCGAAGCCCAGCTCGCGGAACGCCCGGCCGGGGTCGACCAGCTCGGCGGCGCTGTGCCCGAGCACGGCCGCGGCCTGGCCTCGGACCAGGGCGAGCAGCGCCTCCCGGCGCTCGGCCGGCGCGAGTGCGGCCAGCCGCCCCAGCTCGGCGGAGGCCTCACCGGCCGCCGCCCCGGCCGCCCGCCGGACCGGCGTCCTGATCAGTCCGCGCAGCAGGGCGGGCACGGTGCCGCCGGCCGCCCGGGCGCGCATCGCGGCGAGGTCCAGCCGCACCGGCGCGAGGACCGGGTCGTCCAGGGTGCGGGCGAGGTCGAGCAGGCGCAGGCCTTCGTCGGCCGCGAGCGGCACCAGGCCGGCACGGGCCATCCGCTGGAGGTCACCGTCCGCCAGCCGGGTCTGCGCGCCGCGCTCCTCCCAGACGCCCCAGGCCAGCGAGGAGGCGGCGAGCCCCTCGGCCGCGCGGTGGTGGGCCAGCGCGTCCAGGAAGGCGTTGCCCGCCGCGTAGGCGCCCTGGCCGGCGCCGCCGAGGGTGCCGGCGAAGGAGGAGAAGAGGACAAAGGCGGCCAGGTCGGCGTCCCGGGTCAGTTCGTGCAGGTTGAGTGCCGCGTCGACCTTGGGGCGCAGGACCTGGTCGAGCTCCTCGGGGGTCAGCGAGTCGACCAGGCCGCCCGCGACCACGGCGGCCGCGTGCACGACGGCGGTCAGCGGCCGGTCCTCGGGGATGCCCGCCAGCAGGTCGGCGAGGGCGTCGCGGTCGGCCGCGTCGCAGGCGGCGAGGGTGACGGACGCGCCGAGGGCCGTCAGCCGCGCGCGCAGCTCGGCCGCGCCCTCGGCATCGGGTCCGCGGCGGCCGGTCAGCACGAGGTGGCGGATGCCGTGCTCGGTGACGAGGTGTTCGGCGACCAGCCCGCCCAGCGCGCCGGTGCCGCCGGTGATCAGGGCGGTGCCGTTCGGGTCGAGCGGCGCCGCGGTGACGTCCCCGGCGGCGTCCGGCGCGGTGCGCAGCGGGACGCGGGCCAGCCGGGCGACGGCCGCCGTCCCGGCGCGCAGGGCCAGTTGCGGCTCGCCGGTGGCGATCGCGGCGGGCAGCAGCCGGTAGGAGTCGGGGTGGTCGTCGATGTCCGCCAGGACCAGCCGGTCGGCGTACTCGGACTGCGCCGAGCGGACCAGGCCCCAGACCGGCGCGTGGTCCAGGCCCGGGGTGTCGGCCCCGGCCCCGGTGGCCACCGCGCCGCTGGTCAGCAGCACCAGCCGGGAGCCGGTGAGGCGCTCCTCGGCCAGCCAGTCGTGCAGCAGTGCGAGGGTGTCGCGCGCCGTCGCCCGGACGGCCTGCGCGCCGGCCCCGCCGGTGGGCAGGACGGCCACCACCACCTCGGGCAGCGGCGCTGCGCCCGTCGCCACGGCCTCGGTCAGTGCCGCCGGGGTGGCGAAGGCCCGCGGCGGCCGGGGACCGTCCAGCAGCGCCCGGACGGCCGCCGAGGCGTCGTCACCGAGCACCGCCCAGGGGCCTTCGGGTGCGGTGGCCGGCACGGGCAGCGCCGTCCAGTCCACCCGGTAGAGGGCGTCGTGGTGTCCGCCGCGGGCCGGGCGCAGCTGTTCGTCGCCGACCGTGCGGAAGGAGAGCGTGCCGACCCCGGCCACCGCCCGGCCGGTGCCGTCGGCGACGGTCACCGACACGGCGTCGGTGCCGGTGGGGGCCAGCCGCACGCGCAGTTCGGCGGCGCCGGTGGCGTGCAGGCGCACCCCCTCCCAGGAGAACGCCAGCCGTCCGGTGCCCATGTCGCCGAGCGGGCCGAAGCCCACGGCGTGCAGCGCCGCGTCCAGCAGCGCCGGGTGCAGGCCGAACCGGGCCGCCTCGGGCTGCGCCTCGGCGGGCAGGGCGACGGTGGCGAAGACCTCCTCGCCGCGCCGCCAGGCGGCCCGCAGGCCCTGGAAGACCGGGCCGTAGTCGAAGGAGCGCTCGGCGAGGCGGTCGTAGAAGCCGGTGAGGTCGATCGCGGTGGCGTCGGCGGGCGGCCAGTGGGTGAGGTCCTCGCCCGCGTCGGCGGGGCCCGTGCCCAGCACGCCGGTGCCGTGGCGGGTCCACTCGTCCTCGGCGGGGGCGTCCTCGGGCCGCGAGTACAGGCCGAAGGAGCGCCGGCCGTTCCCGTCCGGGGGGCCGACCGAGACCTGCACCACCACGCCGCCGTGATCGGGCAGCAGCAGCGGCGCCTCCAGGGTCAGTTCCTCCAGCAGGCCGCAGCCGACCTGGTCGCCGGCCCGGATCGCGAGCTCGACGAAGGCCGTGCCCGGCAGCAGCACCGTGCCCAGCACGACGTGGTCGGCGAGCCAGGGGTGGGTGTGCGCGGAGAGCCGGCCGGTGAGCAGCAGGCCGTCGGAGTCCGCCAGCGTGACGACGGCGCCCAGCAGCGGGTGGTCCGCCGCGCCGAGCCCGAGGCCGGCGGCGTCACCGGCGGTGTGCGGGGCGTCCAGCCAGTACCGCTGGTGCTGGAAGGCGTAGGTGGGCAGCGGGACGGTGCGGGCGCCGGTGCCGGCGAGGACCGCCGGCCAGTGGACTCCGGCCCCGTGTGCGTGGGCCTCCGCGACGGCGCGCAGCACCCGGGCCGGGCCGCCCTCGCCGCGGCGCAGGGTGCCCAGCGCCACGGCCCCGCCGCCCAGGGCGTCGACGGTCTCCTGCATGCCGATCGTCAGCACCGGGTGGGCGCTGACCTCGATCAGGACGCCGTGGCCGTGGGCCACCAGCGCGCGGGTGACCTCCTCGAACCGCACGGTCTGCCGCAGGCTCCGGTACCAGTAGTCGGCGTCCAGCTCGGCCGTGTCCAGCGCCGTGCCGGTCACGGTGGAGTAGAACGGCACGTCGCAGGAGCGCGGAACGATGTCCGCGAGCTCGGCCAGCACCCGCTCGCGCACCGCTTCGACCTGCGCCGAGTGCGAGGCGTAGTCGACGGCGATCATCCGGGCCCGGACGTCGTCGGCGACCAGGCCGTCGCGCAGTTCGGCCAGCGCCTGCGGGTCTCCGGACAGGACGATGGACGAGGGGCTGTTGACGGCGGCCACCGACAGCCGCTCGCCCCAGGGCGCGAGGCGCGGGGTCAGGCTCTCCAGCGGCAGGTTGACGGACATCATGCCGCCCAGGCCGGCCAGGACGGTCAGCGCGCGGCTGCGCAGCGCCACCACCTTCGCGGCGTCCCGCAGGGAGAGCGCGCCCACCACGCAGGCGGCGGCGATCTCGCCCTGGCTGTGCCCGGCCACCGCCTCGGGGCTCACCCCGTAGGAGCGCCACAGCTCGGCCAGCGAGACCATCACGGCGAACAGCACCGGCTGCACGACGTCCACCCGGTCCAGTCCGGGCGCTCCCTCCTCCCCGCGCAGCACGGCCGTCAGCGACCAGTCCACGTAGGGGGCGAGGGCGTCCTCGCACTGGCCGATCCGCTCGCGGAACACCGCGGAGGCGTCGAGCAGTTCGACGGCCATTCCGGCCCACTGCGAGCCCTGGCCGGGGAAGACCAGTGCGACCTGGCGGACGTCCTCGGCGACGCCGCGCACCAGGTCCGGCTCGGGCGAGCCGGCGGCCAGCGCGGCCAGCGCCCTGTCGAGCCCGGCCCGGTCGGCGGCGAGCAGCACGGCGCGGTGCTCGAAGGCCGAGCGGGAGGTGGCCAGGGAGAGGGCGACGTCGAGGGCGTCGAGTTCCGGCTCCGCGGCGAGGTGTGCGTGCAGGCGTCCAGCCTGGGCGACGAGGGCGGCCTGGTCCTTGCCGGACAGCACCCAGGGGATCAGCGGCAGCGCCTGCCCGGGCGCCGACGGCTCGCCGTCGGCCGGCTCGCCCTCCGTGTCCGGCTGGGGCTCCGGCTGTTCGAGGACGAGGTGCGCGTTGGTGCCGCTGACGCCGAAGGCCGACACGCCGGCCCGCCGGGGCGCGCCCGTCTCGGGCCAGGCGGTCGCCTCGGTCAGCAGCGTCACCGAGCCGGCCGACCAGTCGACGTGCGGCGAGGGCTCCGTGACGTGCAGCGTGGGCGGCAGCACCCCGTGCCGGATCGCCTGCACCATCTTGATCACACCGGCGACACCGGCCGCGGCCTGGGTGTGGCCGATGTTCGACTTGATCGAACCCAGCCGCAGCGGCCGGTCGGCGGGCCGGTCCTGACCGTAGGTCGCCAGCAGCGCCTGCGCCTCGATCGGGTCGCCGAGCGCGGTGCCGGTGCCGTGCGCCTCCACCGCGTCCACCTCGGCGGGCGACAGCCGGGCGTTGGCCAGCGCCTGCCGGATGACACGCTGCTGGGACGGCCCGTTCGGCGCCGTCAGACCGTTGGAGGCGCCGTCCTGGTTCACCGCGCTGCCGCGCACCACCGCCAGCACCGGGTGCCCGTTGCGCCGCGCGTCCGAGAGGCGCTCCACCAGCAGCACGCCGACGCCCTCGCCCCAGCCCGTGCCGTCCGCCGAGGCGGAGAACGCCCGGCACCGGCCGTCGGGCGACAGGCCCCGCTGGCGGCTGAACTCGGTGAACGTGGTCGGCCCGGCCATCACGGTGACGCCGCCGGCCAGGGCCAGCGAGCACTCGCCCTGACGCAGCGCCTGGACGGCGAGGTGCAGGGCGACCAGCGAGGACGAGCAGGCGGTGTCGATCGTCACCGCCGGGCCCTCCAGTCCCAGGGTGTAGGCGATCCGGCCGGAGACCACGCTGCCCGAGTTGCCGGTGCTCACGTAGCCCTCGATGCCCTCGGGCAACTGCGGCAGCCGGGAGGCGTAGTCGTGGTACATGACGCCGGCGAAGACTCCGGTGTCGCTGCCGCGCAGCGAGCGCGGGTCGATCGAGGCCCGCTCCACCGCCTCCCAGGACGCCTCCAGCAGCAGCCGCTGCTGCGGGTCCATCGCCAGCGCCTCGCGCGGGCCGATGCCGAAGAAACCGGCGTCGAACTCGGCCGCGTCGTGCAGGAAGCCGCCCTCGCGGGTGTAGGTGGTGCCGGGGTTCCCGGGGTCCGGATGGTAGAGCGACTCCAGGTCCCAGCCGCGGTCGGCCGGGAAGCCGGAGATCGCGTCGCCGCCCTCCGCGACCAGCTGCCAGAGGTCCTCGGGCGAGCTGACCCCGCCGGGGAAGCGGCAGCTCATCGCCACGATCGCGATCGGCTCGTGGTTCCGGCTCTCGACCTCCCGCAGCCGCTGACGCGCATGGCGCAGGTCGACGGTGGCACGCTTGAGGTAGTCCCTGAGCTTGTTCTCGTCAGTCATCTGAAATTCCGTTCCGCGATGCCGAGGGGAGTACGTGCCGGTCGGTTTGCCATCGCTTGCCATCGCTTGCCGTCGATTGCCGGTCGGTCAGGTGCCGAGCTCGTTGTCCAGCAGCTCGAAGAGTTCGTCGTCGGTGGCCGATTCGACCGCGGAGGTGTCGTGGTCGGCGCCGCGCTGCCCGTCCTGCGCCCCGTTCCACTTCGCGAGCAGGACCTCCAGGCGCATGGTGACGGTGCTGCGCAGCCCGCGGTCGGACGGGGAGGCGGCCAGCGCGGCTTCGAGGCGGTCGATCTCCGCGAGCACGGACGGGGGCTCCGCCTCTCCCCCGGCCGGCAGCGAGGCGCCGAGGTGCTCTGCCAGGGCGGTCGGCGTCGGGTGGTCGAACAGCAGGCTCGCCGGCAGGCGCAGTCCGGTGACGGCGCCGAGGCGGTTGCGCAGTTCGACGGCCGTGAGCGAGTCGAAGCCGAGGTCGCGGAACGCCTGGCCGGCGCCCACCGCCTCGGCGGAGGCGTGGCCCAGGACGGCGGCGACCTCACCGCGGACGGTGGCCAGCAGGATCCGCCGGCGCTTGTCCTGCGACGCCCCGGCCAGCTGCTCGGCCAGCTCGCCCGCGCCCGGCCGGTCCGGCCGACGGGCCGGGACCGGCACCAGGCCGCGCAGCACGGCGGGCAGCGGATGGCTCCCGGCCCGGGCGCGCAGGGTGGCGAGGTTCAGCCGCACCGGGAGGAGGACGCCGGGGCCACCGGTCGTGGCCGCCGCGCGGGCCGTGTCGAAGAGGGCCAGGCCCTCGCGCCCCGACAGCGGTGCCACCCCGCCGCGGGCCATCCGCCCGAGCGTCTCGGCGCCCGCCTCGCCCAGCATCCCCTCGTCTCCGGCCCACGGCCCCCAGGCGAGCGAGACGCCCGGCAGGCCCTGCGCGCGGCGGAGCTCCACCAGCGCGTCCAGGTAGGCGTTGGCGGCCGCGTAGTTGGCCTGCCCGGCGGTGCCGAGCGTGCCGGCGAGGGAGGAGAAGAGCACGAACGCGGTCGACGCGCGGTCCCGGGTCAGCTCGTGCAGGTGGAAGGCCGCGTCGACCTTCGGACGGAACACCCGGTCCAGCCGCTCCGCCGTCAACGAGTCCACCAGCGCGTCGTCCAGCACACCGGCGGCGTGCACGACGGCGGTCAGCGGGTGCTCGGCCGGCACCGAGTCGAGCAGCGCGGCGAGCGCGGCGCGGTCGGCCACGTCGCAGGCCGCCGTCGTCACCCGGGCGCCCAGGGCGGCCAGTTCGGCCTCGAACTCGCCCGCGCCGTCCGCCTCCGGCCCGCGCCGGCTGGTCAGCAGCAGGTGGCGCGCACCGTGGACCGCGACCAGGTGCCGCGCCACCTGCCGGCCCAGCGCCCCGGTCGCGCCGGTCACCAGGACGGTGCCGTCTGCGGCCTCCGTCGCGGTGCCGGCTGCCGACGTGTCGGAGGTCGTCGGGTCGGGGGCCGCCGTACGCGCCAGCCGGGGTACGAACGTCCGGCCCGCCCGTACCGCCAGTTGCGGTTCGTCCGCCGTCACGGCGGCCGCCAGCACGGCCGGCAGGGCGTGCGCGGACTGCTCGTCGTCGTCCAGGTCGACCAGGACGAAGCGGCCCGGGTGCTCGGACTGCGCGGAGCGGACCAGGCCCCAGACCGCCGCCTGGGCCGGATCCGGCCGCTCCAGTGCGCTGTCGGCCGGGACGTCGGGTGCGACGGCGCCCTGCGTCAGCACCACCAGCCGGGCGGCGTCGGAACCGGCCTCCTCCAGCCACTCGCGCACCAGCGCCAGCACGTACCCGGTCGTGACCCGGGCCGCCTCCGGACCACCCGGCGCCGCGCCGGGGGCCGGGGGCAGCAGCGCGACCACGGTGTCGGGCAGGGCCGGCCCGGCGAAGAGGGTGGACAGGTCGGCGTGGACCTCGGGGGCGCGGCCGGCGGCACGCAGGGCCGTGGCCGGTCCGTTCTCCGCGCCGCCCACCAGCGCCCACTGCGACGGTTCGCCGGCGGTGCGCGCGGGTTCGGCGAGCGGGAGGGGCACCCAGGTCACCCGGTAGAGCGCGTCCGGCTGCCCGGTGCGGGCAGCGGCCAACTGCTCCGCGGAGACCGGCCTCAGGACGAGGGAGTCGACCGAGGCGACGAGCCGCCCCGCCCCGTCCGCGGCCAGCAGGGACACCGCGTCCGCTCCGGCCGGGGCGATCCGCACCCGCAGCACGACCGCGCCGGACTCGTACCGGCGCACCCCGCTCCAGGAGAAGGGAACGCGGGTCCGGCCGGTGTCGGGCAGCAGCCCGCCCAGGGCGACGGCGTGCAGTGCCGCGTCCAGCAGCGCCGGGTGGACACCGAACCCGGCGGTCTGCGTGCCCTCGGGCAGGGCGACCTCCGCGAACACGGTGTCACCCTGCCGCCAGGCCGCCCGCAGGCCCCGGAACACCGGGCCGTAGTCGAGCCCGGAACCCGCCAACCGCTCGTACAGCGCCTCGGTGTCGAGCACGCCCGCCCCCGGCGGGGGCCAGGCGGACAGCTCGAACTGCGCGCCCGGGCCGCCGGCACCGAGCACGCCCGTGGCGTGACCGGTCCACGGCTGGTCGGGCGCGTCAGGGTGGGCCGCGCGGGAGTAGATCGTCAGCGTGCGGCGGCCGGCGCCGTCGGCGGGGGCCACGACCACCTGGAGCTGGACACCGGCCTGCTCGGGCAGGGCGAGCGGCGCCTGGATCGTCAGCTCCTCCAGGAGGTCGCAACCCACCTCGTCGGCGGCCCGCAGCGCGAGGTCCACCAGAGCGGTGCCGGGAAGCAGTACGGTGCCCAGCACCGCGTGATCGGCGAGCCAGGGATGGGTGGGCAGGGACAGCCGACCCGTGAGCAGCACGCCCTCGCCGCCGGCCAGTGTGACGGCGGCTCCCAGCAAGGGGTGCTCGGCCGCCGACAGGCCCGCCGAGGTGACGTCGCCGACCGCCGGACCGGACTCCAGCCAGAAGCGGCGGCGCTGGAAGGCATAGGTCGGCAGGTCGACGCGTCGGGCGTCGGTGCCGGCGAAGACGGCGTTCCAGTCGAGGGTGATGCCGTGGGTGTGGAGCCGGGCGAGGGCGGTGGTGAAGGACTCGGCCTCGGGGCGGTCGGCGCGCAGGGCCGTGACGGCGACGGTGTCGGGCGACGTCTCTTGGACCATCGAGGTCAGACCGCCGGGGCCGACCTCCAGGAACGCCGTCGCTCCCTGGTCCTCCAGGGTCTGCACGGCGTCGGCGAACCGGACGGCGTGCCGGACGTGGCGCACCCAGTAGTCGGGGTCGGCCAACTCCTCGACGGTGAGGAGCTCCCCGGTGAGGGTGGAGACGATCGGGCGGGTCGGCTCGGCGAAGGTGACACGCTGCGCGACCTCGCGGAAGCGCGCCAGCATCGGCTCCATCAGCGGCGAGTGGAAGGCGTGCGAGACGGCGAGCCGCTTGGTGCGGCGGCCGTCGGCCGCGAGCAGCTCGGCGACCTCCGCCACGGCGTCCTCGGCACCCGAAAGGACCACCGAGACAGGGCCGTTGACCGCTGCTATGCCCACCAGGTCCTCGCGGCCGGCCAGCAGCGGCGCCGCCTCGTGCTCGGCGGCCTGGACCGCCACCATCGCGCCACCCGACGGCAGCTCCTGCATCAACCGGCCACGCGCCACCACCAGTTCGGCGGCGTCGGCCAACGAGAGGGCTCCCGCGACGTGCGCGGCGGCGAACTCGCCGATCGAGTGACCGGCAAGGAAGTCCGCCCGCACGCCCCACGACTCCACCAGGCGGAAGAGCGCGACCTCGATCGCGAACAGCGCCGGCTGAGTGAACTCCGTCCGGTCCAGCAGCTCCGCTTCCTCGCCGAACACCACCTCGCGCAAAGGCCGTTCAAGGTGGGCGTCGACCGCGGCGCAGGCCTCGTCGAAGGCCTCCGCGAACACCGGGAAGGCCGCCTCCAGCTCGCGCCCCATCCCCAGCCGCTGACTCCCCTGCCCCGAGAAGAGCAGCGCGACCTTCGCTCCCGGCACCGCGACACCACCGACCAGCGCCCCCGACGGCTCACCGTTCGCCAGCGCGCCCAGGCCCTCCAGCGCCGCCGCCACATCCGGCGCGACCACCGCCGCGCGGTGCTCCAGCACTGCCCTGGACGTGGCCAACGCGTACGCCACATCGACCGCCACCAGGTCGTCACGCTCCCGGGCGTACGCGAGCAGCCGTGCCGCCTGGTCCCGCAGCGCCTCGGGAGACTTCGCCGACAGCACCCACGGCACCGTCACACCACCGTCACGGCGCGGGGCCGACACGACCGGGGCCTGCTCGATGATGACGTGCGCATTGGTCCCGCTGAAGCCGAACGAGGAGACGCCGGCCCGGCGCGGACGGTCGCCGGAGGGCCATGCGACCGGTTCGGTCAGCAGTCGCACCGCACCGCTCGACCAGTCGATGTGCGGGGACGGCCGCTCCGCGTGCAGGGTCCTGGGCAGGACGCCGCGCTGGAGCGCCTGAACCATCTTGATCACGCCGCCGACCCCGGCCGCCGCCTGGGTGTGACCGATGTTCGACTTCAACGAGCCCAGCCACAGCGGCCGTTCACGGTCCTGCCCGTACGTCGTCAGCAGCGCCTGCGCCTCGATCGGGTCACCCAGCCGGGTGCCCGTGCCGTGTGCCTCCACCGCGTCGATGTCCGTGGGGGCGAGCCCGGCGTTGGCCAGCGCCTGCCGGATCACCCGCTGCTGGGCGGGGCCGTTGGGTGCCGTGAGACCGTTGGAGGCACCGTCCTGGTTGATGGCGCTGCCGCGCACCACCGCCAGCACCGGGTGTCCGTTGCGCTCGGCGTCCGACAGCCGCTCCACCAGCAGCATGCCGACGCCCTCGCCCCAGCCCGTTCCGTCGGCCTCGGCGCCGAACGCCTTGCAGCGGCCGTCCGGCGCCAGCCCGCGCTGCCGGCTGAACTCGACAAACGCCCCCGGCCCGGCCATCACGGTGACGCCGCCGGCCAGCGCCAGCGAGCACTCGCCCGAGCGCAGCGCCTGCACGGCCAGGTGCAGGGCCACCAACGAGGACGAGCACGCCGTGTCCACCGTCACCGCCGGCCCCTCCAGGCCGAAGGAATAGGAGAGCCGCCCCGAGATGACGCTGCCCGAGTTTCCGGTGCCGAGAAAGCCCTCCACACCCTCGGGGACCGTCTGCAGCGAGGAGGCGTAGTCGTGGTACATCACCCCGGCGAAGACTCCGGTGTCCGAGCCCTTCACCGACGTCGGGTCGATCCCCGCCCGCTCGAACGCCTCCCAGGACGTCTCCAGCAGCAGCCGCTGCTGCGGGTCCATCGCCAGCGCCTCACGCGGCGAGATTCCGAAGAACGCCGCGTCGAACTCGCCCGCGTCGTGCAGGAACCCGCCCTCGCGGGTGTGGCTGGTGCCGGCCTCGTCGGGACCGTCGGCGGAGAGCAGGCCGAGGTCCCAGCCGCGGTCGACGGGGAACTCGGAGATGGCGTCCGTGCCCGAGGCCAGCAGCTGCCACAGCTCCTCCGGCGAGCTCACTCCGCCGGGGTAGCGGCAGCTCATCGCGACGATCGCGATCGGCTCGTCCGCCCGGGCCGCGGTGACGGCGGCAGCGGCGGGGCGCGGTGCTTCGGCCAGCTGATCCCGCAGGAAGCCGGCCAGCGCGGCGGGCGTCGGGTAGTCGAAGACCAGGCCGGCCGGCAGTCGCACACCGGTGGCGGCACCGAGCCGGTTGCGGAGTTCGACGGCCGTCAGCGAGTCGAATCCCAACTCGCGGAACGCCTGCGCCGCTTGGATCGACTCGGCGCGGCCGTGGCCCAGGACCGCGGCGGCATGGGTGCGCACCAGCTCCACCAGCAGCTCGTACTGCTGCGCTTCGGACTGCCCGGCCAACCGGAGCGCCGTCGCCGACGACGCCCCGGACCGCCCGGCCTCGGAAGCGGCGACGCGACGCACCGAGGCGGGCACCAGGTTCCGCAGCACGACCGGCAGGTCCCCGGATCGGGCCGACTCCCGCAGGACCCGGGCATCCCAACGCGCCGCCACCACGACCGGATCCGCTGTGCGCAGGGCGGCGTCGAAGAGCGCCAGGCCGTCCTCGGTCTCGATCGCGGTCATCCCGGACCGGGAGATCCGGCGCCGGTCCACATCGTTCAACTCGCCGCTGAGCGCACTGTCCTGGGCCCACAGGCCCCACGCCATCGACACCGCCGGCAGCCCGGCCGCCCGGCGCCGCCGCGCGAGCGCGTCCAGGAAGACGTTCGCCGCCGCGTAGTTGCCCTGCCCCGCACTGCCGAACACCCCGGCGGCGGAGGAGAAGAGGACGAACGCCGACAGCTCCAAGTCCCGCGTCAACTCGTCCAGATGCAGCGCCGCATCCACCTTCGGACGGAACACCCGGTCGATCCGCTCCGACGACAAGGACGCGATCAGCCCGTCGTCCGTCACACCCGCCGCATGCACCACCCCCGTCAGCGGATGCTCCGCCGGGACGGCCGCCAGCAGCGCGGCCAGCGCGTCACGGTCCGCCACGTCACAGGCCTCGACAGCGACCTCGGCACCCGCCGCCGTCAACTCCGCCACCAGCTCGGCCATGCCCTCGGCACCCGCACCCGAACGGCTCACCAGCAACAGCCGCCGCACGCCGTGCCCGGCGACCAGATGCCGCGCCACCAGACGCCCCAGCGTGCCCGAGGCGCCCGTCACCAGCACCGTGCCACCCTCGGCCAAGGGAACAGCAGCGCTCTCAACGGCAGCCACCCGCGCCAGACGCGGCACCAGCACCCGGCCACCACGCACCGCGACCTGCGGCTCACCCGACGCCACGGCCGCCGACACCGCCACCCCGACGTCCCCGGCCCCCGGTTCCACATCCACCAGCACGAACCGGCCCGGATGCTCCGACTGCGCCGACCGCACCAGACCCCACACCGCCGCCTGACCCGCATCAACAGCACCCTCCCCGGCCCCGCCACGGGTCACCACGACCAACCGCGAACCCTCGAAGCGCTCCTCTCCCAACCACTCCTTCAACAGCTCCAACACGCCGCCGACAACCGCACGCACACCCTCGGCACCCGCACCCGACGGCGGGCACACCACCGCCAGACGCCCGGGCACCTCCGCATCAACCCCCGGAGCCTCCAGACCCTCACGGACCTCCACCTCGACAACCTCACCCGCCGCCACCGACCCCGGCACCCACTCCACCCGGTAGAGCGTGTCGCGCTGCTCGTCGCGCGCGGCGGCCAGCTGCTCCGCGGCCACCGGGCGCAACATCAACGACTCGACCGACAGCACCGGCCGGCCGGTACCGTCCGCAGCCAGGAGCGCGACCGTGCCCGTGCCGACGCCGGAGCCGGCCGCCGGGGTCAGCCGGACCCGCAGCGCGGTCGCCCCGGTGGCGGACACGCTGACCCCGCTCCACGCGAACGGAATCCGCCCCTCGTCCGGCTCCGCGACGAAGTCGCCCAGGCCGACAGCGTGCAGGGCCGCGTCCAGCAGAGCGGGGTGCACACCGAAGCCCGTCGCCGCGACGCCCTCCGGCAGCGCGACCTCGGCAAAGACCTCGTCGCCACGTCGCCACCCGGCCCGCACACCCCGAAACACGGGGCCGTACGCCAGGCCCAGTTCGGCGAGACGGTCGTACAGCCCGTCGACGTCGACCCCGACGGCGCCCGCGGGCGGCCACGCGGCCGGCTCGGACTCCACGCGCTCCGCCGCCGACGGCTGGGCCGTCGCGAGCACACCGGAGGCGTGGCAGGTCCACGGCACGGCGGCGGTGGCGTCGTCCAGCCGTGAGTAGAGCCGCACGGCGCGACGGCCCGACGGGTCGGCGCCGTCCACCTGGACCTGGACGTGAACACCGCCCTGCTCGGGCAGCACCAGCGGCGACTCCAGGGTCAGCTCCTCGACACGGTCGCAGCCCACCTGGTCGCCGGCCCGGATCGCCAACTCCACCAGCGCCGTGCCGGGCAGCAGGACCGTTCCCATCACGACGTGATCCGCCAGCCACGCGTGCGTCGCGAGCGACAGCCGGCCGGTCAGCAGCACACCGTCACCGTCGGCCAGCGTGACCGCCGCTGCCAGCAGCGGGTGGTCCGCCGACCACAGGCCCGAGCCGGTGAGGTCACCGGCGGCCGGGCGGGTGTCCAGCCAGTACCGCTCGTGCTGGAAGGCGTAGGTCGGCAGGTCCACGCGCCGGGCGCCGGTGCCGCTGAACACGGCGTCCCAATCGAGGGTGATGCCGTGGGTGTGGAGCTGGGCCAGGGCGATGGTGAAGGCCTCGGCCTCGGCGCGGTCGGCGCGCAGAGCCGGGACGGCGACGGTCTCGGCCAGACTCTCCTGGACCATCGAGGTCAGGCCGCCGGGGCCGATCTCCAGGAACGCCGTCGCTCCCTGGTCCTCCAGGGTCTGCACGGCGTCGGCGAACCGGACGGCGTGCCGGACGTGCCGCACCCAGTAGTCGGGGTCGGCCAACTCCTCGGCGGTGAGGAGCTTCCCGGTGAGGGTCGAGACGATCGGGCGGGTCGGCTCGGCGAAGGTCACGCGCTGCGCGACCTCGCGGAAGCGGGCCAGCATCGGCTCCATCAGCGGCGAGTGGAACGCGTGCGAAACCGCGAGCCGCTTCGTCCGCCGACCGTCGACCGCCAGCAGCTCGACGACCTCCGCCACGGCCTCCTCCGTGCCCGAAAGCACCACCGACGTAGGCCCGTTCACGGCCGCGATGCCCACCAGGTCCGCACGGCCGGCCAGCAGCGGCGCCACCTCGCCCTCCGAGGCCTGCACTGCCACCATCGCGCCGCCCGACGGCAGATCCTGCATCAACCGGCCACGTGCCACCACCAGTTCGGCGGCGTCGGCCAGCGAGAACACGCCCGCGACGTGAGCCGCGGCCAGCTCACCGATCGAGTGACCGGCCAGGAAGTCCGCCCGCACACCCCACGACTCCACCAGCCGGAACAGCGCCACCTCCACCGCGAACAACGCCGGCTGCGTGAACTCCGTCCGGTTCAGCAGCTCCACGTCCTCCCCGAACACCACCTCACGCAAAGGCCGTTCAAGGTGAGCGTCCACGGCGGCGCAGACCTCGTCGAAGGCCTCCGCGAACACCGGGAACGCAGCGTGCAGCTCACGCCCCATCCCCAGCCGCTGGCTCCCCTGCCCCGAGAAGACCAGGGCAGCCAGACTCCGAGGGGCCACCGCCCCGGTGACCACCCCCGCGGCGGGCTCGTCCCCCGCTAGCGCGCCCAGGGCCTCGCACAGGTCCTCGCGGTCCGCCGCGACGATCACCGCCCGGTGGTCGAGAGCGGCCCGCGTCGTCGCGGTGGAGAAGCCGAGGTCCGCCACCGTGAGCCCGGGGTCGGCATCCGTACGGGCGAGGAGGCGTGCGGCCTGTTCGCGCAGCGCCGCCGGGCTCTTGGCCGCGAGCAGCACGGGAACCAGCGGCCGGAGCGGCCCGGGGACCTGCGGGGCCTCGGTGGCCGGCTCGCCGGCCCCGGCTTCGGGGGCCTGCTCGACGATGACGTGCGCGTTGGTCCCGCTGAAGCCGAAGGAGGAGACGGCGGCGCGCCGCGGACGCTCGCCCGCCGGCCAGGCCACCGGTTCGGTCAGCAGCTCCACCGCGCCCGCCGACCAATCGACGTGCGGCGTCGGCTCGTCCACGTGCAGGGTCTTCGGCAGCAGCTCGTGCCGCAGCGCCTGGACCATCTTGATGATGCCGCCCACCCCGGCCGCCGCCTGGGTGTGGCCGACGTTGGACTTCAACGACCCGAGCCACAGCGGCCGTTCGCGGCCCTGCCCGTACGTCGCCAGCAGCGCCTGCGCCTCGATCGGATCGCCCAGCGTCGTCCCGGTCCCGTGCGCCTCCACCACGTCCACGTCCGCCGCCGACAGCCCCGCGTTCGCCAGCGCCTGGCGGATCACCCGCTGCTGCGACGGCCCGTTCGGCGCGGTCAGACCGTTCGACGCACCGTCCTGGTTCACCGCCGAACCCCGCACCACTGCCAGCACCGGATGCCCGTTGCGCTCCGCGTCCGACAGCCGCTCCAGCAGCAGCACACCGACACCCTCGGCCCACCCGGTGCCGTCCGCCGCCGCCGCGAAGGCCTTGCAGCGGCCGTCCGCGGCCAGCCCGCGCTGCCGGCTGAAGTCCACGAACGCCGTGGGGTTGGACATCGCGGTGACACCGCCGGCCAGCGCCAGCGCGCACTCCCCCTGCCGCAGCGCCTGCACCGCCAGGTGCAGCGCCACCAGCGACGAGGAGCACGCCGTGTCCACCGTCACCGCCGGCCCCTCCAGGCCGAAGACGTAGGCCACCCGGCCCGAGACGACGCTGGCGGCGCTGCCCGTCCCGATGTAGCCCTCGACGTCCTCGACGGCCTGCTGCAGGACGGCCGAGTGGTCGTGGTACATCACGCCGGCGAACACGCCGGTCCGGCTGCCCCGCAGCGAGGTCGGGTCGATCCCCGCCCGCTCGAAAGCCTCCCACGAGGTCTCCAGCAGCAGCCGCTGCTGCGGGTCCATGGTGAGGGCCTCACGGGGTGAGATCTCGAAGAGGCCGGCGTCGAAGAGGTCGATGCCGTCGAGGAATCCGCCCTCCCGCACATGGCTGGTGCCGCGGGTGTCGGGGTCGGGGTCGTAGAGCGCGTCCAGATCCCAGCCGCGGTCGGCGGGGAACTCCGAGATCGCGTCGCCGCCGTCCGCCAGCAGTCGCCAGAGGTCCTCCGGCGAGTCGACGCCGCCGGGATAGCGGCAGCTCATCGCCACGATCGCGATCGGCTCCTGCTGGGAGTCGTCGATCTTCTGGAGCCGCTCGCGGGCCTCGTGCAGGTCCGCCGTCACACGTCGGAGGAAGTAGCGGAGCTTATCCTCGTTGTTCACCTGAGGCCACCCTCTTGCAGATATCTCGTGGAGCCGGGATCCGGCAGATTCGTTGTGGGGAAAGGGAGTTGTCCGCCAACTCTCCGGGGGTCAGGAGATGCCGAACTCCTTGCCGATGAAGTCGTACATCTCGTCGTCGGTCGCTCCGCCGAGCTCGTCGGCGATTCCGGTCCGCTCCGCCGGGGCGGCGTCCGCCCACAGCGCCGCGAGCGCCCGCAGCCGCGAGGCGACGGCCGTCCGGCCTTCGTCGTCCGGTGCCACCGTGCGCAACGTCGCCTCCAGGTCGTCCAGTTCGGCGAGCAGCGCACCGACCCCGGGCACCGCCGGCGCGGTCTCGGCGCGCAGGTACTCGGCGAGCTCGTTGGGCGTCGGGTAGTCGAAGATCAGCGTGGGCGGCAGCCGCAGTCCGCTCGCCGTGGCGAGGCGGTTGCGCAGGTCGACCGCGGTCAGCGAGTCGAACCCGAGTTCGCGCAACTGCCGCTCGGGACGCACCGCCTGGGGCGAGGCGAGCCCGAGGACGGACGCCACGTGCTCGCAGACCACGTCCAGCAGCAGCTTCTGCTGCTCGGCCTCGCCCAGGCCGGTCAGCCGGGCCGACAGCGTCACCGCCGCGTCCGGCGTCGCGCTCGCGGCCGCCCGCCGGGCCGGCGTCCGCACCAGCCCCCGCAGCAGCGCGGGCAGCGAGCCGTCCGCGGCCTGGGCCCGCAGGCCCGCGGGGTCCAGCCGCAGCGGCACGACGGTCGTCCCGACCCGGCCGGAGGCGGCGGCGTCGAAGAGCGCCAGGCCTTCCTCGGTGGCGAGCGGCAGCACTCCACCGCGGGCCATCCTGGCGTGGTCCGCCGCCGTCATCCGACCGGTGATCCCACTGCCTTCGGCCCACAGGCCCCAGGCCAGCGACACCGCGGGCAGCCCGGCCGCCCGCCGCTGCAGCGCGAGCGCGTCCAGGAACGCGTTCGCCGCCGCGTAGTTGCCCTGCCCCGCACTGCCGAACACACCGGCGGCGGAGGAGAAGAGGACGAACGCCGACAGCTCCAAGTCCCGCGTCAACTCGTCCAGATGCAGCGCCGCATCCACCTTCGGACCGAACACCCGGTCGACCCGCTCCGACGACAACGACTCGACCAGCCCGTCGTCCGTCACACCCGCCGCATGCACGACCCCCGTCAGCGGATGCTCCGCCGGGACGGCCGCCAGCAGGCCGGCCAGCGCGTCACGATCCGCCACGTCGCAGGCCTCGACAGCGACCTCGGCACCCGCCGCCGTCAACTCCCCGACCAAGTCGGCCATGCCCTCGGCACCCGCACCCGAACGGCTCACCAGCAACAGCCGACGCACACCCCGCTCGGCCACCAGATGCCGCGCCACCACACGCCCCAACGCGCCCGACGCGCCCGTCACCAGCACCGTGCCACCCTCGACGAAGGGGACGGCGGGATCCTCGTCCGTCGTGCCGATCCTTGCGAGCCGGGGCACCAGCACCTGGCCGTCGCGCACCGCGACCTGCTCCTCGCCCGCGTCGAGCAGTGCGGGCAGGGCGCGCACCGAGTCCGCGTCCCGGTCCAGGTCGACCAGGAGGAAGCGGCCCGGGTGTTCCGACTGCGCGGAGCGCACCAGGCCCCGGACGGCGGCCTGGGCCGGGTCGACCTCCTTGTCGCCGTCCCGCGCGACCACGGCGTTGCCGGTCAGCACCACGAGCCGGGAGTCGGTGAGCCGCTCGTCGGACACCCACCGCTGCAACAGCTCCAGCATCCGGTGGACGCTGCGGTGCACGTGCTCGGCGGGGTGGTCGCTGTCGGCCTTGCCGCCCGCGGCGGCCAGGACCACCTCGGGCGCCCGGCCACCGCTCTCCAGCCGCCGCAGCACGGCGGGCAGGTCCGGGTGGAAGTCGGCGCGTGCTCCGGTCTCCTCGACGGCGGCGCGCAGGCCGTCGTCCTCTCCGATGACGGCCCACGACTCGCCCATCGACCGCCACTCGACGGGCAGCACCGTCCAGTCGACGCGGTGGAGCGAGTCCGGCCGGCCACTGCGGGCAGCGCTCAACTCCTCGCCGGAGAAGGGGCGCAGGACTAGGGATTCGACCGAGGCGACGGGGCGGCCGGTGGCGTCGGCGACCAGCAGCGAGACGGCGTCCTGCCCGGCCGGGGCCAGCCGCACGCGCAGCGCGTGTGCGCCGGTCGCCGCCAGCCGCACCCCGCTCCAGGAGAACGGGATCCGCCCCTGACCGGTGTCGGGCAGCAACCCGCCCAAGCCGACCGCGTGCAGGGCCGCGTCCAGCAGCGCCGGGTGGACACCGAAGCCGCCGGCCTCCGTGCCCTCCGGCAGCACGACCTCGGCGAACACCTCCTCCCCGCGCCGCCACACCTTGCGCAGCCCCCGGAACACCGGGCCGTAGTCCAAGCCCAGTTCGGCGAGGCGGTCGTAGCAGCCCTCGGTCGCCACGGCCTCCGCCGCACTCGGCGGCCACTCCACGAGGTCGAACGCCTCGCCCCGCCCCGGTGCGACCGCTCCGGTCGCGTGGCAGATCCACGGTTCGGCGCCATCGCCCGCCTCCGCCCGCGCGTACACGCTCACCGCGCGGCGGCCGGACTCGTCGGCGCCGCCGACCGTGATCTGCAGCTGCACCGCGCCCCGCTCGGGAAGGACCAGCGGCGCCCGGAGGGTCAGCTCCTCCAGCAGGTCGCAGCCCACCTCGTCACCCGCCCGCAGCACCAGGTCCACCAGCGCCGTCCCGGGCAGCAGGACCGCGCCCGTCACGACGTGGTCCGCCAGCCACGGCTGCGCCGCCAGCGACAACCGGCCGGTCAGCAGCGCGCCCTCACCGCCTGCGAGCGCCACAGCCGCTCCCAGCAAGGGGTGCTCGGCCGCTGTCAGACCCGCCGCCGTGATGTCACCCGCCGGCCGGCCCGACTCCAACCAGTACCGCTCGTGCTGGAAGGCGTAGGTCGGCAGGTCCACGCGCCGGGCGCCGGTGCCGCTGAACACGGCGTCCCAATCGAGGGTGATGCCGTGGGTGTGGAGCCGGGCGAGGGCGGTGGTGAAGGACTCGGCCTCGGCGCGGTCGCCGCGCAGGGTGGGGACGGCGACGGTCTCGGCCAGGCTCTCCTGGACCATCGAGGTCAGGCCGCCGGGGCCGACCTCCAGGAACGCCGTCACACCCTTGGCCGCGAGCGTCTGGACGGCGTCCGCGAACCGGACCGCCTGGCGGATGTGCCGCACCCAGTACTCCGGGTCGGCCAACTCCTCGGCGGTGACGAGCTGCCCGGTGAGCGTCGAGACGATCGGGCGGGTCGGCTCGGCGAACGTGACGCGCTCGGCGACCTCGCGGAAGCCCGCCAGCATCGGTTCCATCAGCGGCGAGTGGAACGCGTGCGAAACCGCGAGCCGCTTCGTCCGCCGACCGTCGGCCGCCAGCAGCTCGACGACCTCCGCCACCGCGTCCTCGGCGCCCGAAAGCACTACCGAGGCAGGGCCGTTGACGGCCGCGATACCGATCACATCCTCGCGGCCTTCCAGCAGCGGCGCCACCTCGTGCTCAGCGGCCTGCACCGCCACCATCGCGCCGCCGGGCGGCAGTTCCTGCATCAACCGGCCGCGTTCCACCACCAGTTCAGCGGCGTCGGCCAGCGAAAGGACGCCGGCCACGTGGGCGGCGGCGAACTCGCCGATCGAGTGCCCGGCCAGGAAGTCCGCCCGCACACCCCACGACTCCACCAGCCGGAACAGCGCCACCTCCACCGCGAACAACGCCGGCTGCGTGAACTCCGTCCGCCCCAGCAGCTCCACGTCCTCGCCGAACACCACGCCATGAAGCGGCCGTTCAAGGTGAACGTCCAAGGCTGCACACACCTCGTCGAAGGCCTCCGCGAACACCGGGAACGCAGCGTACAGCTCACGCCCCATCCCCAGCCGCTGACTCCCCTGCCCCGAGAAGAGAACCGCGAGCCCGGCGTCCGGCGAGGCAGAGCCCCGCGCCGACCCGACGGGCTGCCGGTCCTCGGCTGTCGCGGCCACGGCCTGGAGCAGTTCCTCCCGGTCCCGGCCCACCACCACCGCACGGTGCTCCAGCGCGGCGCGCGAGGTGGCCAGCGAGTAGCCGAGGTCCACCGGGTCGAGCTCCGGGTACTCGGTGACAAACGCGGCCAGGCGTCGCGCCTGCGCCCGCAGCGCGGGCTCGTCCTTGGCGAACAGTGTCCATGGCACGACGGCCCCGTCGCGCACCGGCGCACTCGGCGGCCGGTCGTCGGTGACCGCCGCCGGGGGCTGCTCCAGCACGACGTGCGCATTGGTGCCGCTGACCCCGAACGAGGAGACGCCGGCCCGGCGCGGACGATCACCGGAAGGCCACTCCACCGGATCGGTCAGCAACCGCACCGCGCCCGCCGACCAGTCCACGTGCGGCGAGGGCTCATCGACGTGCAGCGTGCGGGGCAGCACCCCGTGCCGCATCGCCATCACCATCTTGATCACACCCGCCACACCCGCCGCGGCCTGCGTGTGACCGATGTTCGACTTGATCGACCCGAGCCACAGCGGCCGTTCGCGGTCCTGCCCGTACGTGGCCAGCAGCGCCTGGGCCTCGATCGGATCGCCCAGCGTCGTCCCGGTCCCGTGCGCCTCCACCACGTCCACGTCCGCCGCCGACAGCCCCGCACTCGCCAGCGCCTGCCGGATCACCCGCTGCTGGGACGGCCCGTTCGGCGCCGTAAGCCCGTTCGACGCACCGTCCTGGTTCACCGCCGAACCCCGCACCACCGCCAGCACCGGATGCCCGTTGCGCTCCGCGTCCGACAGCCGCTCGACCAGCAGCATGCCGACACCCTCGGCCCACCCAGTACCGTCCGCCCCGGCGCCGAACGCCTTGCAGCGGCCGTCCGCCGACAACCCGCGCTGCCGGCTGAACTCGATGAAGGTGTTCGGTGTCGCCATCACGGTGACACCGCCGACCAGCGCCAGCGAGCACTCATCGGAGCGCAGCGCCTGCGCCGCCAGGTGCAGCGCCACCAGCGACGAGGAGCACGCCGTGTCCACCGTCACCGCCGGCCCCTCCAGGCCGAAGGTGTAGGCCACCCGGCCGGACGCCACGCTGCCGGAGGTCCCCATACCGAGGTGGCCTTCGAGGCCGTCCGGCACCTTCGCGAGCTGCGACGCGTAGTCGTGGTACATGACGCCGGCGAAGACGCCGGTCCGCGAGCCCTTCACCGAGGTCGGGTCGATGCCCGCCCGCTCGAACGCCTCCCAGGACGTCTCCAGCAGCAACCGCTGCTGCGGGTCCATCGCCAGCGCCTCACGCGGCGAGATCCCGAAGAACGACGGATCGAACTCCCCAGCCCCGTACAGGAATCCACCCTCACGCGTGTAACTCGTACCGGCATGCTCCGGATCCGGGTGGTACAGCCCCTCCAGATCCCAGCCACGGTCCGCCGGGAACCCCCCGATCGCGTCACCACCCTCAGCCACCAACCGCCACAACTCCTCCGGCGAGGCGACCCCGCCCGGGTAGCGGCAGCTCATACCGACGATCGCGATCGCCTCACCGTCCACCGACGGCAGAGCAGGACCGGAAACCTCCCGCTCGGCCCCCGACGCGCCCACCAACTCGGCCAGCAGGTACCGCGCCAACGCCTCCGGCGTCGGATGGTCGAACACCAGCGTCGCCGGCAACCGCACCCCACAGACCGCGTTCAACGCGTTCCGCAGCTCCACCGCCGTCAGCGAGTCGAAGCCCAGCTCCCTGAACTGGCGGTCCACCGCGACGGTGGCCGCCGACTCGTGCCCCAGGACCGTGGCCGCCTGCTCGCGCACCAGGGCCTGGACGATGTCGAGCTGCTCGGCGGCGGGGCGGCCCGCCAGTCGCCGGGCCAACGTCGAACCGGTCGCCGTCGTGGCGGAGCCGTCGAGCGTGCGCCGCAGCGGGGTGCGCACCAGGCCGCTGAGCAGCGCCGGCAGTGCCCCGGAGCGGGCCTGGGCGGCCAGCGTGGCGGTCTCCAGCCGGATGGGCACGACCACCGGATCCGCACTGCGAAGAGCAGCGTCGAAGAGCGCCAGGCCGTCCTCGGTCTCGATCGCGGCCATCCCGGAGCGGGAGATCCGGCGCCGGTCCACCTCGCTCAGCTCGCCGCTGAGCGCACTGTCCTGGGCCCACAGGCCCCAGGCCAGCGACACCGCGGGCAGCCCGGCCGCCCGGCGTCGCCGCGCGAGCGCGTCCAGGAAGACGTTCGCCGCCGCGTAGTTGCCCTGCCCCGCACTTCCCAGCACACCGGCGGCGGAGGAGAAGAGGACGAACGCCGACAGCTCCAGGCCTCGCGTCAGCTCATCCAGATGCAGCGCCGCATCCACCTTCGGACGGAACACCCGGTCGATCCGCTCCGCCGACAAGGACTCGATCAGCCCGTCGTCGGTCACACCGGCCGCGTGCACGACCCCCGTCAGCGGGTGCTCCGCCGGGACGGCCGCCAGCAGCGCGGCCAGCGCGTCACGGTCCGCCACGTCGCAGGCCGCCGTGACCGCCTCCGCGCCCAGAGCGGCGAGTTCGGCCTCGAACTCCGCCGCACCCGGCGCCAGCTCCCCGCGGCGGCTCACCAGCAGCAGCCGACGCACGCCGTGCCCGGCGACCAGATGCCGCGCCACCAGACGCCCCAGCGTGCCCGAGGCGCCCGTCACCAGCACCGTGCCACCCTCGGCCAAGGGAACAGCAGCGCTCTCAACGGCAGCCACCCTCGTCAGACGCGGCACCAGCACCCGGCCACCACGCACCGCGACCTGCGGCTCACCCGACGCCACGGCCGCCGACACCGCCACCCCGACGTCCCCGGCCCCCGGTTCCACATCCACCAGCACGAACCGGCCCGGATGCTCCGACTGCGCCGACCGCACCAGACCCCACACCGCCGCCTGACCCGCATCAACAGCACCCTCCCCGGCCCCGCCACGGGTCACCACGACCAACCGCGAACCCTCGAAGCGCTCCTCTCCCAACCACTCCTTCAACAGCTCCAACACGCCGCCGACAACCGCACGCACACCCTCGGGGCCTGCCCCCGACGGCGGGCACACCACCGCCAGACGCCCGGGCACCTCCGCATCGGCCCCCGGAGCCTCCAGACCCTCACGGACCTCCACCTCGACAACCTCACCCGCCGCCACCGACCCCGGCACCCACTCCACCCGGTAGAGCGAGCCCGCCACCGCCGATCCGGCGGCCGCGAGCTGCTCGCCCGTCACCGACCGCAGGCCCAGCGCCTCCACCGAGGCCACCGGCCGGCCTTCGCCGTCCGCGATCGACAGCGACACGCCGTGCGCTCCGGAAGCGGAGCCGGTCACCGGGGCCAGCCGGACCCGCAACGCGGTCGCGCCCGTGGCGGACACGCCCACCCCGCTCCACGAGAACGGCAGCCGCCCCTCGGGGCCGTCGGCGAGGAACCCACCCAGGCCCATCGCGTGCAGGGCGGAGTCGAGCAGGGCCGGGTGCAGGGCGAAGCCGGCCACCGGGACGTCCTCGGGCAGCGCGACCTCGGCCAGGAGCGCCGACCCGTGCCGCCACACGGCACGCAGGCCCCGGAACACCGGGCCGTAGCCGAAGCCGGCCTCCTCCAGTCGCTCGTAGCAGCCGTCGATGTCCACCGCCGTCGCACCGGCGGGCGGCCAGACGGCCGCGTCGACGGTGTCCGGCGAGACCGCGTCCACGGCCCGCGCGAGGAGGCCGGTGGCGTGGCTGGTCCACGGGGCATCCGCCGCCGCGCCGTCCTCGGAGCGCGAGTGGATCTCCAGTGCCCGCCGCCCGGTCGCGTCGGCGGCTCCGACGGTCACCCGCAGCTGCACCGCGTCCCGCGCGGGGAGCACCAGCGGTGCGGCGAGGGTCAGTTCGTCCACCCGGTCGCACCCGGCCTCGTCGCCGGCCCGGACGGCCATCTCCAGGAAGGCCGTGCCGGGCAGCAGGGTCACACCGGACACGGCGTGGTCGGCCAGCCAGGGGTGGGTGGGGAGCGACAGACGGCCGGTGAGCAGAACGCCGCCGTCGGGCAGGCTCACCGCCGCACCCAGCAGGGCGTGCTCGGCGGCGGCCAGGCCGACGGAGGTCACGTCCCCGGCGGTCGCGGGCGCCTCCAGCCAGTAGTGGCGGCGCTGGAAGGCATAGGTCGGCAGGTCGACGCGTCGGGCGCCGCGACCGGCAAAGACGGCGTCCCAGTCGAGGGTGATGCCGTGGGTGTGGAGCTGGGCCAGGGCGGTGGTGAAGGCCTCGGCCTCGGCGCGGTCGGCGCGCAGAGCCGGGACGGCGACGGCGTCCGCCGACGTCTCCTGAACCATCGAGGTCAGACCGCCCGGGCCGACCTCCAGGAACGCCGTCACACCGTTCGAGGCGAGCGTCTGGACGGCGTCCGCGAACCGGACCGCGTGCCGGACGTGCCACACCCAGTACTCCGGGTCCGCCAACTCCTCGGCGGTGACCACCTGTCCGGTGAGGGTCGAGACGATCGGGCGGGTCGGCTCGGCGAACGTGACGCGCTCGGCGACCCCACGGAAGCGGGCGAGCATCGGTTCCATCAGCGGCGAGTGGAACGCGTGCGAGACGGTGAGCCGCTTCGTCCGCCGGCCGTCGGCCGCCAGCAGCTCGACGACCTCCGCCACGGCCTCCTCCGTGCCCGAAAGCACCACCGACGTAGGCCCGTTCACGGCCGCGATGCCCACCAGGTCCGCACGGCCTTCCAGCAGCGGCACCACCTCGTCCTCCGAGGCCCGCACCGCCACCATCGCACCCCCCGACGGCAGCTCCTGCATCAACCGGCCACGCGCCACCACCAGTTCGGCGGCGTCCGCCAACGAGAGGGCGCCCGCGACGTGCGCGGCGGCGAACTCGCCGATCGAGTGACCGGCCAGGAAGTCCGCCCGCACGCCCCACGACTCGACGAGCCGGAACAGCGCGACTTCGATCGCGAACAACGCCGGCTGGGTGAACTCGGTCCGGTTGAGACGTTCCGTATCCTCGCCGAACACCACGTCACGCAACGGCCGTTCGAGGTGGACGTCGACCGCGGCGCAGACCTCGTCGAAGGCCTCCGCGAACACCGGGAACGACGCGTGCAGCTCACGCCCCATCCCCAGCCGCTGGCTCCCCTGCCCCGAGAAGAGCAACGCCAGCCGGCCGCCCGAGGCCCCTGCCTCGCCTGTCACGAGGCCGGCGGCCGACGGCCGGTCCTCCGCCACCGCCGACAGGCCCTGCAGCAGTTCCTCCCGGTCCCGACCCACCACCACCGCGCGGTGCGTCAGCGCGGCGCGCGAGGTGGCCAGCGACCGGCCGACCTCGGCGAGTCCCAGCTCCGGACGCTCGGCGAGGTGTGCGAGCAGGTGCTCGGCCTGGCCCCGCAGCGCGGCCGGATCCTTCGCCGACAGCGGCCAGGCGACGGCGAGATCCGACGCCGGCTCGTCCTCCGGCCGCTGGTCGACGACCGCCGCCGGGGGCTGCTCCAGCACGATGTGCGCGTTGGTGCCGCTGACCCCGAACGAGGAGACCCCGGCCCGGCGCGGACGATCGCCGGAAGGCCACTCCACCGGCTCCGACAGCAACCGCACCGCGCCCGCCGACCAGTCCACGTGCGGCGAGGGCTCATCGACGTGCAGGGTCTTCGGCAGCACCCCGTGCTGCATCGCCATCACCATCTTGATCACACCCGCCACACCCGCCGCGGCCTGGGTGTGACCGATGTTCGACTTCAACGACCCGAGCCACAGCGGCCGTTCGCGGCCCTGCCCGTACGTCGCCAGCAGCGCCTGCGCCTCGATCGGATCGCCCAGCGTCGTCCCGGTCCCGTGCGCCTCCACCACGTCCACGTCCGCCGCCGACAGCCCCGCGTTCGCCAGCGCCTGGCGGATCACCCGCTGCTGCGACGGCCCGTTCGGCGCCGTCAGCCCGTTCGACGCACCGTCCTGGTTCACCGCCGAACCCCGCACCACCGCCAGCACCGGATGCCCGTTGCGGCGCGCGTCCGACAGCCGCTCGACCAGCAGCATGCCGACACCCTCGGCCCACCCGGTACCGTCCGCCCCGGCGCCGAACGCCTTGCAGCGGCCGTCGACCGACAACCCGCGCTGCCGGCTGAACTCCACGAAGATGCTCGGCGTGGCCATCACGGTGACACCGCCGACCAGCGCCAGCGAGCACTCATCGGAGCGCAGCGCCTGCGCCGCCAGGTGCAGCGCCACCAGCGACGAGGAGCACGCCGTGTCCACCGTCACCGCCGGCCCCTCCAGGCCGAAGGTGTAGGCCACCCGGCCGGAGGCGATGCTCCCCGCGCTGCCGTTGACCAGGTACCCCTCGAAGCCTTCGGGTGCGACGGGCAGGCGTGAGCCGTAGTCGTGGTACATGACGCCGGCGAAGACGCCGGTCCGCGAGCCCTTCACCGAGGTCGGGTCGATGCCCGCCCGCTCGAACGCCTCCCAGGACGTCTCCAGCAGCAACCGCTGCTGCGGGTCCATCGCCAGCGCCTCACGCGGCGAGATCCCGAAGAACGACGGATCGAACTCCCCGGCCCCATAGAGGAATCCACCCTCACGCGTGTAACTCGTACCGGCATGCTCCGGATCCGGGTGGTACAGCCCCTCCAGATCCCAGCCACGGTCCGCCGGGAACCCCCCGATCGCGTCACCACCCTCAGCCACCAACCGCCACAACTCCTCCGGCGAGGCGACCCCGCCCGGGTAGCGGCAGCTCATACCGACGATCGCGATCGCCTCACCGTCCACCGACGCCAGAGCGGAACCGGAAACCTCCCGCTCGCCCGCCGACGCGCCCACCAACTCGGCCAGCAGGTACCGCGCCAACGCCCCCGGCGTCGGATGATCGAACACCAGCGTCGCCGGCAACCGCACCCCACAGACCGCGTTCAACGCGTTCCGCAGCTCCACCGCCGTCAGCGAGTCGAAGCCCAGGTCCTTGAAGGCGCGTTCGGGATCGACCTGCTCCGGGGAGGCGTGGCCGAGCGCGGTCGCGATCTGCAGCCGGACCAGATCCAGCAGGACGCGCAGCCGCTCGGCCTCGGCCAGCGGGGCCAGGCGGCCGGCCAGCGTGCCGGAGTCGCCCACGGCCGGGGCGTCGACGGCCCTGCTCCGCCGGCCGCCGGCCCTGACCAGCCCGCGCAGCAGGGCCGGGACCTCCCCGTCCGCCGCCCTGACGCGCAGCCCGGCGGTGTCCAGCCGCACCGGGAAGAGCACATCGCCGTCGGTCGCGCACGCGGCGTCGAACAGGGCGAGCGCGTCGGCGGAGTCCATCGCGGCCAGGCCCATCCGCCGGATCCGGGCGAGGTCGGCGGTGGCGAGCTTGCCGGTCATGCCGCTGCCCTCGGCCCACAGGCCCCAGGCCAGCGAGACGCCCGGCAGTCCGGCCGCCCGGCGTCGCTGCGCGAGCGCGTCCAGGAAGGCGTTCGCCGCCGCGTAGTTGCCCTGCCCGGCGCCGCCGAGCGTGGCGGAGACCGAGCTGAACAGCACGAACGCGGACAGGTCCAGGTGCCGGGTCAGCGCGTGGAGGTTGAGCGCCGCCGCCACCTTGGGGCGCAGCACCCGGTCCATCCGTTCGGGTGTGAGGGCGGAGACGACGCCGTCGTCCGTCACGCCGGCCGCGTGCACCACGGCCGACAGCGGGCGGTCGGCGGGGACGGTCGCGAGCAGTGCGGCGAGCGCGTCGCGGTCCGCCACGTCGCAGGCGGCGGTGACGGGCTCGGCGCCGAGGGCCGCGAGCTCCGCCTCGAACTGTTCCGCTCCCTCGGCCGCGAGTCCGCGCCGGCCCACCAGCAGGAGGTGCCGGACGCCGCGCTCGGTGACCAGGTGGCGCGCCACCAGGCGGCCGAGCGTTCCGGTCGCGCCGGTGATCAGTACGGTGCCGTCGGCCCGGAATGCCCGGCCGGTGTCCGGTCCCGGGTCGGCGGTCTTCGCCAGGCGGGGCAGCAGGAGGCCGCCGGCCCGCACGGCGAGCTGCGGCTCACCGCTGCCCAGCGCGGCGGGCAGCGCCTCGGCCGCTTCGGTGTCCCGGTCCAGGTCGACCAGCACGAACCGGTCCGGGTGTTCCGACTGGGTCGAGCGCAGCAGGCCCCAGACGGCGGCCTCGGCCGGGTCGAGCGTGTCGGGTGCGCCGTCGGGTGCGGTGGCGTGACGGGTCACCACCACCAGACGGGCGGCGCTGAACCGTTCGTCGGCGAGCCAGCTCTGCACGAGCCGCAGCGTGCGGTGGGCGGCCGCGCGGACGGCGTCGGCCAGGTCTGCGACGTCCGGCAGTTCGGTCGTGTCGGGCGCCGCAGAGACGACCGCCACGTAGGCGGGCACCGGCGCTCCGCCGTCGACGGCCCGCGCGAGCGCGGACAGCTCGGCCTCGGCGGTGGAGGCCTCCAGCGTCAGGACCGCCGACGCGGGGACCGCCTCGCTCGGCGGCGCGCTCACCCAGTCGAGCCGGAACAGCGCGTCCTGGCGGGCCCCGGCCGCAGCACGCAGCTGCTCGGCGTCGACCGGGCGCAGGACCAGGCGGCCGACCGTGGCGACCGGCAGGCCCGCGCCGTCGGCGACGAGCACCGACACCGTGTCCGGTCCGGCCGGGGTCAGCTTGATGCGGAGGACGGCGGCGCCGCCGGCCCGCAGGTCCACCTCGCCCCAGGAGAACGGCAGCAGGCCCTGTCCGGTCTCGGTGCCGGAGAGCAGGCCGAGCCAGGAGGCGTGCAGCGCGGAGTCGAGCAGGGCGGGGTGAAGGCCGAAGGCGCCCGCCTGCGCGGCGGCCACGGCGGGCAGGGCGGCCTCGGCGAACAGGTGCTCGCCCTGCCGCCAGGCCCCGCGCAGGCCGCGGAACACCGGGCCGTAGCCGAAGCCCAGCTCGGCCAGCCGGTCGTAGAGGTCGCCGGTGTCGACCGGGGTGGCACCCGGGGGCGGCCAGGCGCTCAGGTCGAACGGTTCGGCCGGCGCGGGCCCGCTCGCGAGCGTCCCGGCGGCGTGGCGGGTCCACTCCTGCTCGTCGAGCCGGTCCTCCGGCCGGGAGTGCAGGTCGAGGGAGCGTCGCCCGTCGTGGTCCTCGGGGCCGACGGTGAGCCGCAGCTGGACGCCGCCGTGTTCCGGCAGCACCAGCGGGGCCTCCAGGGTGAACTCCTCGACCCGCTCGTGGCCGACCTGCCGGCCCGCGCGGACGGCGAGTTCGACGAAGGCCGTGCCGGGGACCAGCACCACGCCGGAGACGGCGTGGTCGGTCAGCCAGGGGTGGGTGGCCTGCGAGAGCCGGCCGGTCAGTACCGTGGTGCCGTCCGGAAGGCCCACCACGGCTCCCAGCATGGGGTGTTCGGCCTCGGCCTGGCCGATCGCGGTCGCGTCGGCGGCCGTCGGCATCCGGAGCCAGTAGTGCCGGCGCTGGAAGGCGTAGGTCGGCAGGTCGACGCGTCGGGCGCCGCGGTCGGCGAGGACCGCGTTCCAGTCGAGGGCGACACCGTTGGCGTACAGGTGGGCGAGGGCGGTGGTGAAGGCCTCGGCCTCGGCGTGGTCCCTGCGCAGGGCGGGCACCAGGACTGCGGGTCCGTCCGCCAGCGTCTCCCGGGCCATCGGGGTCAGCACGGCGGTGGGGCCGATCTCCAGGAAGGCCGTCGCGCCGTCGGCCGCCAGTGTCCCGACGGCGTCGGCGAACCGGACGGCGTGGCGGACGTGCCGCACCCAGTACTCGGGGTCGGCCAACTCCTCGGCGGTGGTGAACCTTCCGGTGAGCGTCGAGACGATCGGCAGGGCGGGCGCGGCGAAGGTCACGCGCTGCGCGACCGCGCGGAAGCCCGCCAGCATCGGCTCCATCAGCGGCGAGTGGAAGGCGTGCGAGACGGTGAGCCGCTTGGTGCGCCGGCCGTCGGCGGCGAGCAGGTCGACGACCTCCGCCACGGTCTCCTCGGCGCCGGAAATGACCACCGACGTGGGGCCGTTGACGGCGGCGATGCCCACCAGGTCCGCACGGCCTTCCAGCAGCGGCGCCACCTCGTCCTCCGAGGCCTGCACCGCCACCATCGCACCACCCGACGGCAGCTCCTGCATCAACCGGCCGCGCGCCACCACCAGTTCGGCGGCATCGGCCAGCGAGAAAACTCCCGCGACGTGCGCCGCGGCCAGCTCACCGATCGAGTGCCCGGCCAGGAAGTCCGCCCGCACACCCCACGACTCCACCAGCCGGAACAGCGCCACCTCCACCGCGAACAACGCCGGCTGCGTGAACTCGGTCCGGTTGAGCAGCTCCGCGTCCTCCCCGAACACCACCTCACGCAACGGCCGTTCGAGGTGAGCGTCCACGGCGGCGCAGACCTCGTCGAAGGTCTCCGCGAACACCGGGAAGGACGCGGACAGTTCACGCCCCATCCCCAGCCGCTGGCTCCCCTGCCCCGAGAAGAGCAGCGCCACCCGGGCGCCGTCCGGCCCGACCGCGCCGCGCAGCAGCTGCGGCGCCGGCCGCTCGTTCGCCAACGCGGCCAGCCCGGCCAGCAGTTCGTCCCGGTCCCGGCCCACGATCACCGCGCGCCGCTCCAGCGCGGCCCGGCCGGTGGAAAGCGAGAACGCCAGGTCGGCGAGGTCCAGCTCGGGGTGCTCGTCGAGGTGGGCGGCGAGCCGCCGGGCCTGGGACGGCAGGGCGTCGGTGTCCTTTCCGGACACCACCCAGGGCAGCGGGAGGTCCACCGGCTCCCGGGGCTCGTCGCCGTCGACCACGGCCGAGGCCGGAGCCGCTTCCAGGATGACGTGGGCGTTGGTCCCGCTGACCCCGAACGCCGACACGCCGGCCCGCAGAGGGCGGTCGCCGTCCGACGGGGACCACTCCACCGGCTCGGTCAGCAGCCGCACCGCGCCAGCCGACCAGTCCACGTGCGGGGTCGGCTCGTCCACGTGCAGGGTCTTCGGCAGCACCCCGTGCTGCAGGGCCAGCACCATCTTGATCACGCCGGCCACCCCGGCCGCCGCCTGGGTGTGACCGATGTTGGACTTCAACGACCCGAGCCACAGCGGCCGTTCGCGGTCCTTCCCGTACGTGGCCAGCAGCGCCTGCGCCTCGATCGGATCGCCCAGCGTGGTGCCGGTGCCGTGCGCCTCCACCGCGTCCACGTCCGCCGCCGACAGTCCCGCGTTCGCGAGTGCGGCACGGATCACCCGCTGCTGCGACGGCCCGTTCGGCGCCGTCAGACCGTTCGACGCACCGTCCTGGTTGATCGCCGAGCCCCGCACCACCGCCAGCACCGGATGCCCGTTGCGCTCGGCGTCCGACAGCCGCTCCAGCAGCAGCATGCCGACGCCCTCGCCCCAGCCGGTGCCGTCCGCCGCCGCCGCGAAGGCCTTGCAGCGGCCGTCGGCGGCCAGCCCGCGCTGCCGGCTGAACTCCACGAAGACGCCGGGGTCGGCCATCACGGTCGCGCCGCCGGCCAGCGCCAGCGAGCACTCACCCGAGCGCAGCGCCTGCACCGCCAGGTGCAGGGCCACCAGCGAGGCGGAGCAGGCGGTGTCCACCGTCACCGCCGGCCCCTCCAGGCCGAAGACGTAGGCCAGCCGGCCGGACATGACGCTGGCGGCGCGTCCGGTGAGCAGGTAGCCCTCGACACCCTCCGGGGTCCGGCCCGGGCCGGAGGCGTACTCCTGGCCGTTGGAGCCGACGAAGACGGCGGACGGCGTCCCCTTGAGCGTGGCCGGGTCGATTCCGGCCCGCTCGAAGGCCTCCCAGGAGGTCTCCAGCAGCAGCCGCTGCTGCGGGTCCATCGCCAGCGCCTCACGCGGCGAGATTCCGAAGAAGCCGGCGTCGAACTCGGCGGCGTCGTGCAGGAAGCCGCCCTCGCGGGCATAGGTGGTGCCGAGGTGTTCCGGGTCGGGGTGGTAGAGGGTGTCGAGGTCCCAGCCGCGGTCCTCCGGGAATCCGCCCAGCGCGTCGGTGCCGTCGGCCAGCAGCCGCCACAGCTGCTCGGGCGACTGGACCCCGCCGGGGAACCGGCAGCTCATCGCGACGATCGCGATCGGCTCCCCGTCGGCGCCCGGGGCCGCCGGGCGCGCCGCCCCGCTGCTCTCCGCCCGCTGCCCGCCGGCCTCGCCGTGCAGGTAGTCGGCCAGGGCGGCGGGGGTGGGGTGGTCGAAGACGACGGTGGTCGGCAGCCGCATGCCGGTCGCCGCGGACAGCCGGTTGCGCAGTTCGACGGCGGTCAGCGAGTCGAAGCCGACCTCGCGGAAGGCGCGCCCGGGCTGGACGGCGGACGGGCCGGCGTGGCCGAGCACGGTGGCGGCCTGGGCCCGCACCAGGTCCAGGACCGTACGCGCCCCTTCGGCCTCGGACAGGCCCGCCAGCCGCTGGGCGAGCCCCGGCCGGCCCGCGCCGCCCGCCGCCCCGGCGCCGCCGTCGGCGTCCGCCGCGGCCCGGCCGCCGTCCAGCAGCCGGCGCGCCTCGGGCAGGTCGTCCAGCAGCGGGTAGCGGCCGGTGACGGCGAAGGCCGCCACGAACCGGTCCCAGGCGATGTCGGCGAGGGTGACCGCGGTGTCGTCGTGCTCCATGGCGCGGCGCAGCGCCTCGATGCCGAGATCGGCCCGCATCGGGACGATGCCGCGCCGGCTGAGGTGCTGTTCGACGGCGCTGCCCATCATGCCGCCGGTGCCCCAGGAGCCCCAGGAGACGGCGGTGGCGCGCAGGCCCTGGGCGCGGCGGCGGTGGGCAAGCGCGTCCAGGAAGGCGTTGGCGGCGGCGTAGCCGCCCTGGCCGGCGTTGCCGACGACGCCGGCGACGGAGGAGAACAGGACGAAGAAGTCCAGGTCGCGGTCGGCGGTGAGCTCGTGCAGGTTGACGGCGGCGTCCACCTTGGGGCGCAGGACCCGCTCCAGGCGCTCGACGGTCAGCGCGTCGAGCACGCCGTCGTCCAGTACGCCGGCGGCGTGCACGATGCCGGTGAGGGGCGGAACCGCCAGGTCCCCGCGCTCCCCCGGCTCCCCGGCGAGCGAGTCGAGCAGTTCGCGCAGCTGCTCCCGGTCGGCGACGTCGCAGGCGACGATCGTGGTGCGGGTACCGACGGCCTCCAGTTCGGCCCGCAGTTCGGCGGCGCCCGGCGCGGCCTGACCGGCGCGGCTGGTCAGCACCAGGTGTTCGGCCCCCTCGTGCGCCAGCCAGCGGGCCACGTGGGCGCCGAGGGTGCCGGTGCCGCCGGTGAGCAGGACGGTGCCGCGCGGGCGCAGTCCGGCCCGGGCGGGGGCGGCGCTCGCGGCGGCCCTGACCAGGCGCCGGCCGAGCGCGGCGCCGTCGCGGACCGCCAGCTCGTCCTCGCCGCGCGACCCGCCCAGGGCACCGGTCAGCACGGCGAGCGCCCGGTCGTCCAGCTGCTCCGGCAGGTCGATCACCCCACCCCAGCGGTGCGGGTACTCGGCGCCCACCACCCGCCCGAGGCCCCACAGCTGGGCCTGCAGCGGGCTGCGGACCGGGTCGTCCGGTCCGGTGGAGACGGCGCCCGAGGTGAGGCACCAGAGCGGGGCGCCGAGGTCGGCGTCGCCGAGCGCCTGGACGAGGGCGACGGTCGCGGCGAGGCCGGCCGTCACCCGGTGGTCCGCCAGCTCGTGCTCCTCCTCCGCCAGCAGGCACAGCACTCCGGTGAAGCCGGTGGTGTCCAGCGCGCCCAGCCGGGCCGCCAGCTGCCCGCGGTCCTCGGTCGCCTCGACGGCCAGCAGGTGGCTGCGCGCGCCGTGCGCGGACAGCGCGCCGCGGATCGCGGTGAGCCGGGGCCGCTCGTCCGCGGACGCGGCGGCGACGACCAGCCAGTTCCCGGTCACCGCCGCCGGGGTGCGCGGCAGGCGCTGCCAGTCGATCCGGTAGCGCCAGCCGTCGACCGTGGCGGTCTCGTCGGCCTGCCGGCGCCAGGCGGCCAGGCCGCCGAGCAGGTCGGCGAGCGCGGCGTCGGCGTCCAGCGCCAGGGTGTCGGCCAGGGCCTGGAGGTCCTCGCTCTCGACGGCCTCCCAGAAGCGGGTCTCGGCCGCGTCGCGGACCGCCGGGGCCGCGCTGGCGGGCGCCTCGGGGTCCAGCCACAGACGCCGGCGCTGGAACGGGTAGGTGGGCAGGGCGGGAGTGCGGGCGGGACTGCCGGGGAAGACCGCCGGCCAGTCGACGTCCACCCCGCGGACGTGGGCCTCGCCCAGGGCCCGCAGGAAGCGGTCCGGGCCGCCCTGTCCACGGTTGAGCGAGCCCACCACCTCGACGGGCGTCCCGGCGGCCTCGGCGCTCTCCTGGACGCCGATGGCGAGCACCGGGTGCGGGCTGACCTCGACGAACACCTGGTGGCCGTCGTCCAGCAGCCGCCGGGTGGCGGGCTCGAACCGCACGGTGCGGCGCAGGTTGCGGTACCAGTAGGCGGCGTCCAGCAGCGCGCCCTCGACCGGCTCGCCGGTGACGGTGGAGTAGAACGGCACCTGCGGGGCGCGCGGCGTGATGCCCGCCAGGGCCTCGGCGAGTTCGTCCTCGATCGCCTCGACGTGGGCGCAGTGCGAGGCGTAGTCCACCGGCACCCGCCGGGCCCGTACGCCGTCGAGCTCGCAGCCGGCCATCAATTCGTCCAGCGCGTCCGCGTCGCCGGAGACCACGACCGAGCGGGGGCCGTTCAGGGCGGCGACGCCGATCCGCCCCTCCCAGCGGGCCAGCCGCTCGGTGACCTCCGGCAGCGACTGCGGCAGGGCCACCATGCCGCCGAGTCCGGCGAGCCGGCCCAGCACCTGGCTGCGCAGCGCGACGACCCGGGCCGCGTCGTCGAGGTCCAGGGCGCCCGCCACGCAGGCGGCGGCGATCTCGCCCTGGGAGTGGCCGACGACGGCCGAGGGCCGGACGCCGCAGGAGGTCCACAGCTCCGCCAGCGACACCATGACGGCCCACAGCACGGGCTGCACGACGGCGGCGGCCTCCAGCGTCGGCGCGCCCGGCGCGCCGCGCAGCACGTCCTCCAGCGACCAGTCCACGTACGGGGCGAGCGCCGTGGCGCAGGCGCGCATCCGCTCGCGGAAGACCGCCGAGCCGTCCAGCAGGTCGACCGCCATGCCGGCCCACTGCGAGCCCTGGCCGGGGAAGACGAAGACCACCCGCCGTCCCTCGACGGCCAGGCCCCGGGCGGTGTTCGGGGCGTCGCCGCCGTCGGCCAGCGCCCGCAGTCCGGCGGTCAGTTCGGCGTGTCCGGCGCCGACCACCACCGCGCGGTGCTCGAAGGCGGTGCGGGTGCGGGCCAGGGCGTGGCCGACCTCGTCGGGGCGCAGCCCGGGGTGGGCGTCGGCGAACGCGAGCAGGGCGCGGGCCTGGACGGCGAGCGCCTCGGGGCCGCGGGCGGACAGCAGCCACGGCACGGGCTGCGCCGCGCTCCGCGGGCCGTCCTCGGCCGAGGGCTCGTTGGGCTCGGCAAGCTCGGCAAGCTCGGCGGGCTCGTCCGGGTCGTCCGGGTCGTCCTGGTCGGCCTGGTCGGCCGGCGGTGCCTGTTCGAGGATGGCGTGGGCGTTGGTGCCGCTGATGCCGAACGAGGAGACGCCGGCCCGGCGCGGGCGGTCGAGGGAGGGCCAGTCGACCGGCTCGGCCAGCAGCCGCACCGCGCCCGACGCCCAGTCGATCCGGGTGGAGGGCTCGGCCGCGTGCAGGCTCTTCGGCAGGACTCCGTGCTGCAGCGCCAGGACCGTCTTGATGACGCCGGAGACGCCCGCCGCGGCCTGGGTGTGGCCGATGTTCGACTTGAGCGAGCCGAGCCACAGCGGCCGGTCCGCGGGCCGGTCCTGACCGTACGTCGCCAGCAACGCCTGCGCCTCGATCGGGTCGCCGAGCGTGGTGCCGGTGCCGTGCGCCTCCACCGCGTCGACGTCGGCCGGGGTGAGCCCGGCCCCGGCCAGGGCCTGGCGGATGACGCGCTGCTGGGCGCTGCCGCTGGGGGCGGTCAGCCCGTTGCTGGCGCCGTCCTGGTTGATCGCGGTGGCGCGCAGCACCGCCAGCACGGGGTGGCCGTTACGCCGGGCGTCGGACAGCCGCTCCAGCAGGACCATGCCGGTGCCCTCGGCGAGGCCGAAGCCGTCCGCCCGGTCCGAGAAGGCCTTGCAGCGGCCGTCGGGCGCGAGCGCCCGCTGACGGCTGAACTCCAGGAACATGCCCACCGTGGGCATGACGGTGGCGCCGCCGGCCAGTGCCAGCGAGCACTCGCCCGAGCGCAGCGACTGCGCGGCCAGGTGCAGTGCCACCAGGGAGGACGAGCAGGCGGTGTCCACCGTCACCGCCGGCCCCTCCAGGCCGAAGGAGTAGGCGAGGCGTCCGGAGGCGACGCTGGCGGTGCTGCCGGTCAGCAGGTAGCCGCCGAGCTCCTCGTCGGCCAGGTGCAGGCGCGGGCCGTAGTCCGGGGTCATGACGCCGACGAAGGTGCCGGTGCGGCTGCCGCGCAGGCTGCGCGGGACGATGCCGGCCCGCTCGAACGTCTCCCAGGCGGTCTCCAGCAGCAGGCGCTGCTGCGGTTCCATGGCCAGCGCCTCGCGCGGCGAGATGCCGAAGAACTCGGGGTCGAAGTCGGCGGCGTCGTGCAGGAAGCCGCCCTCGCGCTGGTAGTAGTGCCCGGCCAGGCCAGGCTCGGGGTCGTAGAGCGCGTCGACGTCCCAGCCGCGGTCGCGCGGGAGGGCGGAGGCGGTGTCCTCGCCGGCGCTGAGCACCCGCCACAGCTCTTCGGGCGTGTCGATCCCGCCGGGCAGGCGGCAGCTCATCGCGACGATCGCGATCGGCTCGTCCCAGGCGGCCACCGTCTCGTCGTCGGCCGTCCGCTCGCCCCGGCCGAGCGCCTCGGCCACCAGGCGGCGCGCCAGGGAGCCGGGGGTGGGGTGTTCGAAGACCACGGTGTGCGGGAGGGTCAGTCCGGTGGCCTCGCCCAGCCGGTTGCGCAGTTCGACGGCGCCGACCGAGTCGAGGCCGAGGTCGCGGAAGGTCCGGTCGACGCCGGCCCCGCCGGCGGCACGGCCGAGCAGCGCGGCGGTCACGGCGTGGACCAGGTCGGTGGCGACGCGCTCGTGCTCGCTCGCGGGCAGGGCGAGCAGCCGCTCGCGCAGGCCCGGGCGCCCGGCCGCCGGGGCGGGAGCGTCGCCGGGCCGGCGGAAGGCGTAGGTGGGCAGCGGGACGTGGCGCCGGGCCGGGGCGTCGAAGGCCGCCGTCCAGTCGACGTCCGCGCCCCGGACGTGGGCCTCGGCGAGCGCGGTGTGCAGGCGGCGCGGCCCGCCCTGGTCGCGGCGCAGCGAGCCGAGCGCGACGGCCGGGCTGTCGGCGAGGGTGGCGCTCTCCTGCATCGCCGCGGTCAGTGAGGGGTGCGGGCCGATCTCGATCAGCAGGTCGTGGCCGTCGGCGAGCAGCGCGGCGGTGGTCCGCTCGAAGCGGACGGGCCGGCGCAGCAGCGCGTACCAGTGGGCGGCGTCCGCCTCCCGGCCGTCGATGCGGGCGCCGTCCAGCGAGGAGTAGAGGGGGGTGTGGGCGGTGCGCGGGCGCAGGTCGGCCAGGCCGTCCAGCATCTGGTCGCGGAGCTCCTCGATGTGGGGTGAGTGCGCGGCGACGTCCACGGCTACCTGCCGGGCGCGCACGCCCTCGGCGTTCAGCTCGGCGAGCAGGTCGAGGGCGGCGCCGGTGTCGCCGGAGACCACCACGGAGGTGGGGCCGTTGTACGCGCTGACCACCAGGCGGCCGTCGTGCCGGGCCAGGCGGGGCGCCAGCTGCGCCTCGGACAGCGGCACCATGACCATCGCGCCGCGGCCCGCCAGCGTCGCCTCCGCGCGGCTCCAGACGGCGATCACCCGGGCCGCGTCGGGCAGCGTGAGCGCGCCCGCGAGGTGGGCGGCGGCCGGCTCGCCGAGGCTGTGCGCCGCGATGGCGTCGGGCCGCACTCCGCAGGCGCGCCAGGTCTCGGCGAGGGCGACCTGGAAGGTGAAGAGCGCGGGCTGGATGACGTCCACGCCCGCCAGGGGCCGCGCGCCGGGGGCGTCGCGCAGCACATCGAGCACGTCGAAGTCCAGGTGGGGGGCGAGGGCTTCCCGGCACGCCTCGGCGGCCTCGCGGAACGGGGCGCAGGTGTCGAGGAGTCCGGCGCCCATGCCGACCCACTGCGCGCCCTGGGGCGGCAGCACGAAGGCGGTCCGCGCCGGGCCGGCGGTGCCCCGGACCAGGTTGGCGGCGAGGTCGCCGTGTGCCGTGGCCGCCAGTCCGGCGAGCAGTTCAGCGCGGTCCTCGCCGAGGACGACGGCGCGGTGGGCGAACCGGTGGCGGGTGGTGGCGAGGGCGTGGGCCACGTCGGCCGGGCGCAGCTCGGGACGGGCCGTCAGGTGCTCGTGGAGGCGCTGTGCCTGGGCGCGCAGCGCCTCGGGGTCCGCCGCGGAGACGACCCAGGCCACCGGGGCCGGGGCGGCCGCGGGTTCGGTCTCGGTGGCCCCGATCTGGGTGGCCTCGGTCTCGGTGGCCCCGGTCTCGGTGGCGTCGGTCTCGGGCGTCACGAGGCGGCCGTCCCCGTGGAGCACCGCGTGGATCCGGTCGCCGTCGGCGAGCGCCCGGGCGAGCGGCTTGAGCAGGACGGCAGCGTGGCCGCCGGGTTCCGACGACCCGTCCGGCTCCTCCGCCCCGGGGAGCAGCGGGTCCGGGCCCGCGACGAGCGCGAGACCGCGCCCGCCGCCCCGCAGGCTCGCGCGGGCGGCGTCCACGGCCGCCCGCGCGGACCGTGTGACGGTGACGGCCGCGCCGCCGTCGGCCAAACGCAGCACGGTGCCCACCAGCTCGGCGAAGGCGAGGACAGAGGCGACGTCGGGGTCGGAGTCCGACACCTCGGACTCGTCCTTCACCGCCGGCGGCAGGGCGAGGAAGACACCGACGCCCTCGCCCGCCGCCGTCGCGGGGACGACACCGGCGTCCTCCAGGGCCTCCCAGAGCGGTTCCAGCAGCACGGCCCGGCCCGGGCCCGCCACCGCGGGCCCGGCGGACGGCAGGCCGAAGAACTCCGCATCGATCTCGCCCGACGGCCGCGCCGGGCGACGGGCCGCACCGATGACCGCGATCGCTTCCCCGGTCGCCGTTCCGAACGCGGGCACAACCGAATCGAACTCGCTCATTACCATGCTCCATCGACCTGATGAATGACAGCCAGAACCGTGCTTTTCCGCACGGACGCAGCGCCGCGCCCGGGAGGAAATCCGCCGAGGCCGGCCGGCCTAGACGACCGTGATGTCCTGCTGGATGATGCGCTCGATATTGCGCTCGGCGAGCGCGGTGATGGTCACGAAAGGATTGACGCCGATCGATCCCGGAATCAGCGAACCGTCGGTGACGTAGAGGTTCTGGTAACCGGCGACCCGGCCGTACGCGTCGGTCGCCTTTCCGAGCACGCAGCCGCCGAGCGGGTGGTAGCAGAAGTCGTCGGCGAAGTTCTTCGCCGAGCCGCCGAAGAGGTCGTAGCGGTACATCGTGACGTTGGCCGCGTTGATCCGGTCGAACAGCGACTTGGCGGCGGCCACGGCGGGCGCGTTCTGGGCGCGGGTCCACTGGAGCTTCGCCCGGTCGGTGGCGGCGTCGTAGACGAAGGTGCCGCGCTGGGGGTTCTTGGTGATCGCCAGGTAGAGGCTGACCCAGGTCTCCAGGCCGGCCGGCATCGGCGCGATCTCGGCGAAGACCGGGGCGGCCGCGTTGTCCCAGTCGTCGATGCCCATCGCGGGGATCGAGGACTGGCGGGCGCCGGTGGTGTCCCACAGGTGGTTGGCGCGCGCGGTCATGATGTTGCCGTTGGGCCCCCAGCCGGCCCCGATCTCGGCGTTGAGGTTCGGCAGCGTGCCGGTGTCGCGGGCGCGCAGCAGCAGTTCGGTGGAGCCGAGGCTGCCGGCACCCAGGAAGAGGTGGCGACAGGAGACCTGCCTGGTCTCCAGGACCTTCCCGGCGGTGTCGATCCGGTCCACGCCGAGCAGGTAGGTGCCGTCCGCCTGCCGGGTGATCGTCCGCACCCGGTGCAGGGTCTGGATGGTGACCTTGCCGGTGCCGAGCGCGGCGGCCAGGTAGGTCTTGTCCAGGCTCTGCTTGCCGTGGTTGTTGCCGTAGATGACCTCGCCGGCCAGCGCGGACTTGGGCGCGGTGCCGGCCGCCTCCTGCTGCATGTGGCCGAAGTCGTAGACGTTGGGCACGAACACGGTGCCCAGGCCCGCCCGGGCGGCGGCCGCCCGCGAGACCCTGGCGTACTGGTACCACTCGGTCTGCTCGAACCAGTCCTTCGGGATGTGGTTCACCTTGAGCATGGTGTTGGCGCGCGGGAAGTACCGCGCGTACATCTCGGCGGCGTCGACCTGCGGGAGCACCTCCTCGAAGTAGCTGCGCCGCGGCTGCACGGCCATGCCGCCGTTGACCAGCGAGCCGCCGCCGACGCCGCGCCCCACGTAGACGGACATCTGGTCGTAGGCGACCCGGTCCAGCACGCCGGCGTAGGACTCGATGTCGCGGTTGACCACGTCGAGCCAGAGGAAGGAGCCCAGCGGGGCCTCGGTGCGGGTCTTGAACCAGCTGGAGCGCTTGTCCGGGCTGAGCATCCCGCAGTGGACGTTGCCGTCCGGGCCGGGCTGGTTCCACAGCTGGCCCATCTCCAGCATCAGCGTCTGGACACCGGCCTCGCCGAGGCGCAGCGCGGAGACCGCCGCACCGTAGCCGGTGCCGATCACCACCGCCGGCACGAAGGTGGCGCCGGTGCCGGAGGAGGAGGCCGGGGCGGCGAAGGCGCGCCGGCCGGTGGCGATCGTGGTGGTGCCGCTGAGGGCGGCGGCGCTCAGCGCTGCCATGCCGAGCAGGCGGCGACGGGACAGGCTCTGGTTCTCGGACACGCTCTCGGTACCTGGCCTTCCGACCCGGGGAACCGGGTCCTCGTGGAAACGGGGTCTGGGCGTTCGGCCGCCGGCGTTCAGCCGTTCTCGTGCACCGTGATGGCCGTGCACGGGCAGCGGTGCGCGGCCTCCCGGACGGCGGGGTGGAGGGCGGCGGGCGGCTCGGGGTCGAGCAGGACGACGGTGCCGTCCGCGTCGTCCTGGTCGAACACCTCGGGCGCGGTCAGCGTGCACATGCCCGAGCTGCAGCAGAGGTCCTCGGAGATCTCGATCCGCATCGGACGGGCTACCAGGCCACCGGGAGTCGGTAGACGCCGTAGACCTGCATGTCGTGGCGGAGTCCGACCTCCTCGGCCGGCACGGCCAGGCGCAGCCCGGGGAAGCGGCGCAGCAGCGCGGTCAGGCCGGAGCGCAGCTCGATCCGGGCGAGCTGCTGGCCCAGACACTGGTGGACGCCGTGGCCGAAGGCGAGGTGGTTGGCCATCTCCCGGGTGATGTCCAGGTCCTCGGGGTCGGGGTAACGCTCGGGGTCGCGGTTGGCCGCCGCCAGGGAGATCATGACCACCTCGCCGGCCTTGATCAGGGTGCCGTCGATCTCGACGTCCTCCAGCGCGGCGCGCGTCGGGCCGTGGTGCACGATGCTCAGGTAACGCAGCAGTTCCTCCACCGCGCCCTCCACGAGCGAGGGGTCGGCGCGCAGCGCGGCCAGCTGCTCGGGGTGGTTGAGCAGGGCGAAGGTGCTCAGACCGATCTGGTTGGCGGTGGTCTCGTGCCCGGCGACCAGCAGCAGGAAGGCGATCGAGGTGACCTCCTCGTCGGTGAGGTCGCCCTCACCGGTGATCAGGCCGCTGAGCAGGTCGTCGCCGGGCTCGGCCCGCTTCGCCAGGACCAGGCCGTACAGGTACGAGCCGAGGCTGCCGAAGGCCGCCGTGACGTCCTCGATGGAGGCGCCGAAGCTGCTCCACACCTCGGCGTCGTGGTGGAACTTGGCGCGGTCCTCGTAGGGCACGCCGAGCAGTTCGGTGATCACCAGGGTGGGGATCGCCAGCGCGAAGTGCTCGAAGAGGTCGGCCGGGGAGCCGATCCGCTCCATCTCGTCCAGCCGCTCCTCGATGATCCGCTCGATCCACTCGGTGAGCAGGCGCATCCGGCGGACGGTGAACTGGCCGACGAGCAGCTTGCGGTAGCGCTGGTGCTCGGGGGCGTCGTGCTGGATGAACATGCCGGGCGGGGCCGCCGGCGATTCCTCCAGCACCGCGGAGCGCGGAACCGGCGGGTGCTTGAGTTCGCCCCGGGCACTGAACCGGGAATCGGAGAGCACCGCCCGGGCGGTGGAATATCCGGTCACCAGCCAGCCGAGGTGGCCGTCCGCGAATGCCATCCGGGATATCGGGGCCGCTTCCCGCAGTTTCCGGATCTCGGCCGGCGGATTGAAGAATCCCTCGCGGACCGTCGTGAAAGTCGTGGGCTGTGCCGCGGTCATGTTTCGCCTTCCAGGAGTTCCCGAAGATTCGCACGGGCACGGGGGCCGCCTCACCCCGTGCCGCAATGTGCCGTGTCAGCCGCGGTCATGACACTATGAAGGCGAAAGGAAGACTGTCAACGAAATCCAATACCCGCGGCACTAACCCTGTGGAGGCGGCGCCGGGGTTCGGTTACCCGGGGGTTCGGCGGGGACTTCGGTTCGGTTCGGTACGGTCGGTGGACGGTGTGACCTGGGCCGCTTCGGTTCGGTACGGTCGGCCGCGGGGCGGCCCGGCGCGCTCCGGTGCGGTACGGCCCCGGGGTGACCGGGGTCCCACCGGCTCAGGCCGGCGGCCCCGCGTCACTCGGCAGCAGGTGCGCCACCCCGGCGAGTTCGGCCCGCCCCGCGACGTCCAGCTTGCGGTAGGCCTGGGTCAGGTGCTTCTCGACCGCCCGCGTGCTCACCTCCAGCCGGCCGGCGATCTCCTTGTTGGACACCCCCTGGGCGGCGAGCGCGGCGACCCGGCGCTCGGCCCGGGTCAGCGTGGCCGGCCCCAGCGACTGGGCCAGCTCCCGCAGTTCACGCGCGGCCAGGTCCGCCAGCCGGGGCGCGCCACCGGTCAGCGCCTGCTCCCGGCCCCGGCGCAGGTGCGCCTCGGCCTCCGGCTGCCCCTGCGCCCGCAGCCGCCGGCCGAGCAGCACGCCGGTCCTGGCCCGTTCCATGCCGTTGACCGCCCCTTCCAGGGTGGCCAGCGAGGCCCGCAGCAGTTCGATGCCGCCCTCGCCCTCGGTCAGTTCGCCCTTGACCCGCTGCGCCCGTCCGATCGGCCCGGGCGCGCCCCAGGCCAGTGCCCGGGCCAGTTCCTCGTCGACCAGTTCGTGGGCCCGGGCGCCCTGGCCCATCCGCAGCCACAGGCCGGCCGCCCAGGTCCGCCAGGGGACCACCGCGGGGTTGCGCCAGTCGGCCCGCTCGACCGAACGCCCCCAGTCCAGCACGTACTCCAGCGCGGTGGGCAGGTCGCCGCGGGCCGCCGCGCCCGAGGCGCGCACCAGTTGCAGCATCGAGGGACTGTGGCCGTGGTCGATGCTCTCGCCGTAGGCCTCCAGCAGGCGCTCCGTCAGCTCGCCGTCGGTGGTCTCGATGGCGGCCCGGACCACGGCGGCCATCGACTGGATCGGCGCCCACCGCGCCGCCCCCAGCTCCAGCACCTCGCGCGCCTGCGCCCGGGCCCGGGCGAACAGGCCCTGAGCCACCAGCAGTTGGGTGAGCTCCAGGCCGATGAGCGCCTGCGGCACGGGGGCCCGCTCGCGGCGGGCCGCCTCCCCGGCGGCCTCCAGCCAGGGGCCGAGGGTCTCGATCGAGTCCGCCGCGATCAGGGTGTCGGTCAGCAGCGGCAGAGTGGTGTACACATGGGCCGGCGAGGCGGGCTCGTAGCACAGGATCCGGTTCGCCAGCGGGGCGACCTCCGCGGCGGTCAGCCGCTGGGCCACGGTGGCGCCGTGCAGCAGGACGGTGACCAGCTCGCGCTCGGCCGCCGTCTCCAGCGGCGGCGTGGGGCCGAGCGCGCGCAGCCGCTCGACGGAGCCGGCGAGCAGTCCGGGGCCGGCCACCGTCACGTGCCGCAGCCGCGCCTCGATCCGCAGGGCCGGTTCGCGGTCGCCGTCGGCCGGCGCGGGCGCCCCGGCCAGCTCCTCGGCCGCCTTCGCGACCAGTTCGACGCTGGGCGGCGGGCAGCCGCCGAGCAGCGCGGGAGGCAGCCACCGTACCGCCAGGGCCCGTTGCTCGGCCGACGGGAGCAGCAGCAGGGCCTGTACGACGTGCCGCATGGCCGCCGCCGGATCGAAGGTCCGTTCGATGGCGGCCAGGTCCAGCAGCAGGGCGGCCCGCTCCGGTCCGGTCGCCGCCCCGTCCAGCAGCACCCGCCGCAGGTAGCGCGCGGCCTCCGCCGGCGCGGCCCGGCGCACCGCCGCCACCGCGGCCGAGCGCAGGACCTCGGCCGCCCAGCCGTCCTGGCACCAGGTGGTGGCCAGCAGCTGGGCCGCCGCCCGCTCGACCGGGTAGCCCGCTTCGTGGAGCAGGACGGCGGCGCGACGGCGGCTGTCCTCCTGCTCCGCCGGGGACATCGACTCCTCGACCGTCTCCCGGACGTACCGGTGGACGAAGTTCAGCGTCCGGCCGCGGCTCAGCAGGCCGAGGCGGCACAGCACCCCGACCGCCTCGGAGCAGCCGGTGCCGTCGAGCCCGGCCAGCCGGCCCGCGAGTTCCGGGTCCGCGTCCTCGCCGAGCACGGCGAGCGCCTTCGCCAGGGCGCCGACGGGTGCGGGCTGGGCCGCCAGCGCGACGAGCAGCCGCTCGCGCACGGCCGGCAGCCGCAGCCCCGCCACCGCCTCCACCGGGTCGGCGAACACACCGCCCGCCTCGACCAGCTCGGCCAGCACGGCGGTCAGCAGCATCGGGTTGCCGGCGCAGGCCTCGTGGCAGGCGGCGGCCAGCGCCGGGTCCGCCAGCCGGTCCAGCCGATCGGCCACCAGCGCCGCCGTGTCCGCCGCGAGGAGCGGTTCCAGCCGCAGGACCTGCGAGGCGCTGTCGGACAGCGCGTGGATCCGCGGCTGCTCCGCGTCCGGATCGCCGTCGCGGACGGCGACGACGAGCAGGATGCCCAGGCTCGCCAGCCGCCGCGCCAGCCGGCCGAACCAGCGCAGCGAGTCGGCGTCGGCCCACTGGAGGTCGTCCACCAGGAGCAGCAGCGGCTCGCGGGCGCTGAACCCGGCCACCGAGGCGAGCAGTTCCGCGAAGAACCGGGCGTCGTGCGGCGGTTCCAGGGCCGCCCCGGGCAGCAGCGGCTCCAGCAGCTGGTCCACCACCCCGAGGGGCAGCTCGCGTTCCAGGACGGCCCCGCTGGCGCTGAGCACCCGCAGACCGCGCCGGCGCGCGAGCGGCGGCAGCGCCCTCAGCAGCGCCGTCCGGCCGGTCCCGATCCCGCCGGTGACGACGAGCAGCGAGCCCCGGCCCCGCCCGGCCGCCTCCATCGCCGCGGTGAGTGCGGCGAGTTCACGCCGCCGGCCGAACAGGCGCGCCATCCTCGGTCCTTTCGTCGCGTCCCGGCACCGGGGCCGGCTCCGAGGCCAGTGCCGGGGCCAGCTCCGGCCGCCCGGATATGCCCAACTTGCGGTAGGCCTTGGTCAGATGAAGTTCGACGGTGCGAAGCGTCACCGAGAGTTCGGCGGCGATGGCGCGGTTGGCCAGTCCTTCGGCGGCGAGCGCGGCGACGCGCCGCTCGGCGGTGGTCAGCGCCGGCCGGCCCGGCCGCGCCTCCGCATCCGGTTCTGCTCCGGGTCGCGGCCGCGGCCGGCCGGCTGCCGGGGGCACCGCGGCCCCCGGCGCGGGCCGCCCCGTCCGCCCCGCCCGAGCAACCGGACCCGCCGGCGCGCGACCGCTCCTCAGCAGACCGTCGATGCTCCCCGGTCCCGACACCGCCGCCACCCCCATCGCGACCAGCGCCTGCCGGTACTGCCAGCTCGCGGGTTCGCCCCCGGCCGGGTGCCCGGCCCCGGGATCCGCCGTACGCGCCCGCGCGGGCGCCGCCGGGCCGGGGCCCCGGCC